>NZ_JAWOTB010000034.1:0-13355 GCF_033338655.1 Vibrio sp. Vb1729
AGTTCTGATTTTTCAATCGATACTGTACCAACCAATGTTGGCTGACCTTTCGCAACGCGCTCTTTGATATCTTCAATGATTGCAGCAAACTTCTCAGCTTCGGTACGGTACACCACATCCGGCATATCGTTACGAATCATTGGTTTGTTGGTTGGGATAACCACCGTTTCCAAGCCATAAATAGATTGGAACTCAAACGCTTCAGTATCCGCAGTACCTGTCATACCAGACAGTTTTTCGTATAAGCGGAAGTAGTTCTGGAAGGTAATCGAAGCCAAAGTTTGGTTTTCGTTTTGAATCTTAACGCCTTCTTTCGCTTCTACTGCTTGGTGAAGACCTTCAGACCAACGACGACCTGGCATTGTACGACCAGTATGTTCATCAACAATTACTACTTCACCTTCGTCAGTCACGATGTAATCAACGTTGCGCTCAAACAACACATGAGCACGCAAAGCGGCATTCACGTGATGTAACATGCTGATGTTAGTCGGAGAGTAAAGTGTGTCACCCTCTTCCATAAGACCATTTTTCACCAACAGTTCTTCAACGTACTCTTGGCCCGTTTCTGTGAGGTATACTTGCTTTGATTTCTCATCAACAGTGTAGTGACCATCACCACGATATTCTTCAGAGTCTTCTTTGTCTTGCTTTTTAAGATGCGGGATCAAAAGGTTGATTCGGGTGTATAGCTCAGAGCTATCTTCAGCAGGACCAGAAATGATTAAAGGGGTACGAGCTTCATCAATTAGGATTGAGTCCACCTCATCGACAACTGCAAAGAAGCGTTCACGTTGTACGCGATCTTCGCTACGGAAAGCCATATTGTCACGAAGGTAGTCAAAACCAAATTCATTGTTCGTTCCGTACAAGATGTCAGCTTGGTACGCTTCTTTTTTCTCTTGAGGAGGCATGTTTGGCACGTTTACGCCAACAGTCATACCTAAAAATTCAAATAGAGGGCGGTTTGTCTCTGCATCACGTTTAGCTAGATAATCGTTCACTGTTACAATATGAACGCCTTTACCAGCTAGGGCATTTAGGTAAGCAGGAAGCGTTGCCGTCAGCGTTTTACCTTCACCCGTACGCATTTCAGCGATTTGACCCGCATTTAGAACCATACCACCGATAAGCTGGACGTCGAAGTGGCGCATACCGTAGACACGCTTAGATGCTTCACGAACCGTAGCAAAAGCTTCTGGAAGTAGTTTATCAAGAGTTTCACCCTTATCTAGGCGCTCACGGAATTCAACCGTCTTTGCTTTTAACTCTTCGTCACTTAGAGCCTCGAATGTTGGCTCATAGTTATTAATTTCTTTTACAATTTTTCTAAGGCGGCGCAGTGTTCGGTCGTTGCGACTGCCAATCACTTTTGTCAGTAGCTTAGTTATCATTTTTCGTGAATCTCTCTTTATTCAGACCGTTCCCGATCTACTCATAATGCCTTCAGTCTCTGCCAGTTTGGAACTAAGAATACTGAGATAAATCATTTATCAAAGATATTGAGTTCAAACATCCATATTTCAAGGCTAAGTTTTGAAACAATGTGGCTTAGTGTAAGGATTTTTAATCGATACAACCATAAATAGACGTATTTGTTTGAAGCACTCTGAAGTTTTTACTTAAAGTGGTGACTGATTAGCCGATATTGCATACCGCAATATGTGTAATCCATCCAGAGCAAACTTTGCTTTTTACCTTGCTACATTGTAAAACTGAAGCTAAAGACGTTAATGTAAACTATACCTTGATAGAAAGCTGCTCTAGAATAGCTATATCTCAACAAAATTAGATTTTACCTATGCGTGATCACCGTCCAACCTCGACTGAAGATGTTATTGCTGAGTCACAGTTCAAGCAGATTCAAGAACATGCTGGAGAAATCTTACAGCTTAACCAAGCTTTGCAAGAGGTCTTACCCACGGGGACGGCCGATCATTGCCGAGTAGCGAATGTTCGTAACGGCCATCTATTGATCGATGTCTCTAGTGCCGCGATCAAAATGAAGATCGATTACGATCGCCTCATGATCCTAAATAAACTTCGTACTCAAGGCTTTGCCAAGCTGATGAGCGTTGAAGTGAGGATCAATCCTTCACTATATCGAAACCGCTTTCAACAAGACGACAGACCTAAGCGTCCACCACTAACCGAATCTGCAGCAAAGTCATTAATGACGATTGCCGACATGGCGCCACCGAAAATTCAAGAGCGTTTAAAACGATTAGCCGATATGGCAGAAAAGGAAGATCGTAAGTGAACGTTATTTCAATATGCTGAAAGCTTGAATGTTATTGATAAATCCAGGATTAAAGCCAAATAGCAAAAAACCAGGCATAAGCCTGGTTTTTTATTAATTCTAATGCCAAGTATTTACGCAAGCACCATATTTGGTTCTGCGAATGCTACTGGTGAGCCGACTTCTTCTTCGAATGTAGTCCACTCCCACGCTTCCTGATCTGCAAGAACAGCACGTAACAGTTGGTTATTTAAACCGTGGCCAGATTTAAAGGCACGGAATTCACCAATGATTGGGTGGCCACACATGTAAAGGTCACCAATCGCATCCAACACTTTGTGAGTCACAAACTCATTTTCAAAGCGTAGACCTTCTTCATTAAGAATACGGTAATCATCCAAAACGATAGCATTGTCAAAACTACCACCCAAAACTAGGTTTTGAGATTGTAGATATTCGATATCACGCATAAAGCCAAACGTACGTGCTCGAGAAATCTCACGAACAAAGCCTTTTGACGAGAAATCAAACAGCAAACGTTGCTCGTCTGATTCAATCGCTGGGTGATTAAACTCAATTTCGAAGTCCATACGGAAGCCGTTAAATGGTACAAATTCTGCCCATTTATCACCATCTTCAAAACGAACTGGCTTTTTGATGCGGATGAAGCGTTTTGGCGCATTTTGCGTTTCGATACCTGCTTGTTGTAGCAAGTATACAAATGGGCTTGCACTACCATCCATGATCGGAATTTCAGGTGCGTCTACTTCGACAACAATGTTATCGATGCCCATACCAGCAAGTGCCGCATTCAAGTGCTCAACAGTTGAAATACGCACACCTTCATCGTTTACCAATGCAGTACAAAGCATGGTGTCACGAACCGAAGCTGGATCAGCTGGAAAATCTACAGGTGGATTTACATCTGTACGACGGTAAATGATACCTGTATTTGCAGCAGCCGGGCGCAGAGTAAGTGTGACTTTACGACCAGAGTGGAGACCCACACCAGTTGTTTTCACTATTTCTTTCAGAGTACGTTGTCTGATCATCTGCTTGCCTCTCAAAAATTTGCTACAAAACACGGCCGTCTGTAACGTCGACCGTGAATGCTACCATAATTTTGAGCCATGTCAAATTTATGGGTTAAAGATTAATCAGCCTGACGACGCAAAAATGCCGGTATATCTAAATAACCACTTTCCTTTTCTTGCTTTGGAGCCGCAGAACTTTGGCTCGACGAAGCTGGAGAAGAAGGAGCAGTGTTTGTCGGCTGAGGAGTTACCTGTGGCTTCTCTTGCACTTGATTATTTTGCAAGGTCTGTGCCGGTTTTTCTTCAGCTTGCGTTGCCGCTGCTTGTTGCTGTGGTTGAGCTTGCGGCGTCGGTGCCACTTTAGCTTTACCACCCGCAACTAGCGTGATATCTGGCTTTTTCTCATTACCAATACCTGTCGCTACAACTGTTACGCGGATTTCGTCAGTCATATCAGGGTCTAGAGAAGTACCGATAACAACAGTCGCATTGTCAGAAGCGAATGCCTTCACTGTATTACCAACCGTCTCAAACTCGTCAAGACGCATATCCAGACCAGCAGTAATATTGACAAGAACACCACGAGCGCCCGCTAGATCGATGTCTTCCAGAAGTGGGCTAGAAATTGCCATTTCAGCCGCTTCTTCAGCACGGTCTTCACCTTTGGCGATGCCGCTACCCATCATTGCGTGACCCATTTCAGACATTACAGTTCTTACGTCCGCAAAGTCGACGTTGATCATGCCAGGGCGAGTAATTAGCTCAGCAATACCTTGAACGGCATTCTTAAGAACATCGTTAGCGCTTGCAAAAGCTTCTAGTAGTGTTACACCACGACCAAGTACTTTAAGTAGCTTTTCGTTTGGAATCGTGATCAAAGAGTCAACATGCTTAGACAGCTCATCGATACCTTGCTCAGCAAATGCCAAACGCTTTTTACCTTCAAAACTAAACGGTTTAGTTACTACCGCTACTGTTAGAATGCCAAGCTCTTTAGCCACTTCAGCAATAACAGGCGCTGCACCAGTACCGGTACCGCCACCCATACCAGCTGCGATAAACACCATATCGGCGCCAGTCAGGGAATCTTTAATTCGATCTCTGTCTTCGAGAGCTGCGTCACGGCCAACCTGTGGATTAGCACCTGCACCCAGACCTTTAGTGATATCACCACCGATCTGAATAACATTGCCAACGCTTGTCTTACGAAGTGCTTGTGCATCAGTGTTGACGCTGATGAATTCCACACCTTCGATGGATTCACGCACCATGTGTTCAACGGCGTTACCACCGCCGCCACCAACCCCAACGACCTTGATTACTGCATCGTCAGACATTTCCATCATCGGTTCAAACATGTGTTGTCTCCGTTTATCCTGCAACTCAGGTTAAAACTCTTTTTGTATCCAGTTACGCAATTTATCGAAAAAGCCAGTTACAGATGAGCGTTTAGGTTCATTATAATCGCTATCGTCGCTAGACTGCATGTCTCTTGCGTAATGAAGTAATCCAACTGCCGTAGAATGGTACGGCTCTTTTACATAGTCAGTTAATCCGCTGACTTCGAGCGGTTTGCCGACCCTTACTTGATTGCGGAATACGCGTTCCGCACATTCTACCACTCCGTCCATTTGCGCAGCACCGCCGGTGAGTACAACTCCCGCAGCCAGATGGTGCTTGATACCCTCTTCGCGCAATTTTGCTTGTACAGAGTCGATAGTTTGGTTAACCAGTCCCATAAGCTCAGAGTAGCGTGGCTCAATCACTTCTGACAACGTTTGACGTTGCAGGCTACGTGATGGTCGTCCACCTACGCTTGGTACATTAACCGTGTCATCCTTACTGACCAGTTCACTCAAAGCACAGCCATATTTGACTTTTATTTCTTCAGCATCGCTCACTGGCGTACCAAAAGCAAAAGCAATATCACTGGTTACAGCATTTCCTGCGTACGAAAATACTTCTGTGTGACGTAACGCACCGCCAGTCCAGATGGCCACATCCATCGTGCCGGCGCCAATATCAACCACACAAACTCCAAGCTCTCTTTCATCCTCGGTGATTACTGCATTACTAGCAGCAAGCCCAGAAAATACGAGTTGTTCTACTTTAAGGCCGCAGCGTTCTACCGCCTTAATAATATTGCGTGCCATGTCATTATGGCATGAGATAAGGTGGACACTCACTTCCATTCTTACCCCAGATAAACCAAGCGGATTTTTGATTCCTTCTTGGTAATCAATGGTGAACTCCTGCGGGATCACATGAAGAATTCGCTGTTCATCACCGATTTTAATCGATTTTGCGGTATGGATAGCGCGATCCATGTCTTCTTGAGACACCTCTTCATCAGAAATCGTGCCCATACCTTTTTCAATTCGGCTTGCGATATGCTTACCAGACAACGAAATGAAGACTCGGCTGATCTGGCACTCTGCCATTAATTCAGCTTGATCAATTGCACGTTGTACTGATTTTACAACCGACTCCAAATCATTCACGCCACCTTTATCCATGCCGCGTGAGGGGCTACTACCTGCGCCAATAATATTAATTTGACCGTCTGGTAAAACCTCACCCACTAGAGCCGATACGGTTGCAGTGCCTATATCAAGACCAACAATAATGTTGTCATCAGCGGCCTTAGTCATCTGTACTCTCTTCTAACTCTTGTTCAGGAAACCAACCAACTGCGGCTCCTGTATCGTACCTAAGATCGATATAACTGATTCTTTGCGTGTCACTGCCAAGCTTGTTATAGAGCTTAAAAAAGCGCTCTATACGCTCAAGAAGAGACTCTTTACCGAGCTCTAATCGAATACCGTTATCAAGGATGATTTGCCAAGCTCGTCGCTCGTTTAATACCAGAGACGATATCGCTAAACCCAATTGCTGAAACTTAGGACTCAAATCACGGTAAGTCTGTAAGACTTCCGGCCCGCTATCTTTGGGTCCGTACAGCTTCACTTTTTCTTCTTGCAACAGAGCAACATCTCCATCAAAAACGAACCCGTTTTTATCTAACAGTTCGTTGCCATTCCAAATGGCTTCTGGTTGATGCTCCGTCAAAAAAACTTTTACTGTATCCGGCCACTGCTTTCGGATTGCGGCATGCGCTACCCATGGCAGAGCTTCGACACTTTGCTGTAATACATCAATATCCTGAGACATAAATGTACCGATGTGATCAATTCGACTAAATGCAGCCTGCACATCGTCAGCTTGGACATACTCCAGTTTCCCCTGAAGTACTATTTTGGAGAGAGGTAACCTTTGGTCATCCCACATCCAACTGATCGCCGCGTACAAAACAGAACTAATTAAAGTCACAACCACAACGAAAAATAACGCACCCAAGATTTTTTCTTGGCGACCACGGTTGTTACCCGTGTTTGGTCGCTCGTCATTCAGTGCAATATTCAACAACGTCTTCGTTTCCTGACTTTTGTCGTGTACTTTTTACCCATATAATTACGCAGAGGTAAAAGTCTTGACTTTAACCTTGGGATTATACTGAGCTCTTGTAAACTATCAAACACTGATAGCAATAAATCACAATGATATTGACGCAAAATCGAGATCTGAGTCTTTATCTGTCCTTCGCATCAACAATATGTGTCAGCCAAGCATCTTGTTTATATTCAATTTAAGACCTGCCAGCTGTTTCGCCACTTTACCAATATCACCCGCACCTTGCGTTAAGATTAGGTCGCCGTCTTGTATAACGTTAGCTAAAACTGAAGGTAATTGCTCGATTTCTGGAACAAAAATCGGATCTACCTTGCCTCGGCTGCGAATTGTGCGACATAAAGCGCGCCCATCAGCACCTGCAATCGGCTTTTCACCCGCTGCGTAAACATCCAGCATGATCAATACATCCACCTGTTCAAGCACATTCGCGAAATCATCGTATAAATCACGAGTACGGCTATAACGGTGCGGTTGGAAAATCATCACCAAACGCTTGTCTTGCCAACCACTGCGTGCTGCATTAATGGTTACATCCACTTCTGTTGGATGATGGCCGTAATCATCAACAAGCATTGCATGGCCGTTGCCAGTATCAAACTCGCCAAGGTGATCAAAACGTCTTCCCGTACCTTGCGTACCAGCCATTGCCTTTAGGATCGCATCGTCTTCAATGTCATCTTCAGTAGCAACCGCAATCGCAGCAGACGCATTCAATGCATTGTGACGACCTGGAATATTCAGCGTGATATCTAAGTTAGCTCGCCCTTTACGTACTACCGTAAATTTGCCTTGCTGCCCCTCTTGACGATAATCTTCAATACGTACGTCGGCATCTTCAGAAAAACCGTAAGTTATCACTTGACGACTAATACGTGGGATTAACTCTCGAACCACAG
Organism: Vibrio sp. Vb1729; assembly: GCF_033338655.1. Lineage (NCBI taxonomy): Bacteria > Pseudomonadati > Pseudomonadota > Gammaproteobacteria > Vibrionales > Vibrionaceae > Vibrio > Vibrio sp. Vb1729. The sequence goes on from NZ_JAWOTB010000034.1 coordinate 7,641, forward strand.
GATCGTCAATGCAAACAATTGCTTGGCCGTAAAACGGTAGATTATGAAGGAAATCGATGAAGGTTTGCTTTAAGGTTTCAAAGTCACCACCATAGGTATCCATATGATCGGCTTCGATATTGGTAACAATGCTCACCATTGGTTGCAAGTGCAGGAATGACGCGTCACTTTCATCTGCCTCTGCAATTAGAATACGACTCGAGCCTAGACGCGCATTTGTACCTGCGCTTTTCACCAAACCGCCATTCACAAACGTTGGATCAAGACCGGCTTCAGAATAGATTTGAGTAACAAGAGCGGTCGTCGTGGTTTTACCGTGTGTACCCGCAACGGCAATACCGTGACGGAATCGCATCAATTCAGCCAACATCTCTGCGCGGCGTACAATAGGGATGCGTAATTCACGTGCCGCCATCACTTCTGGGTTTTCTTCGTTGATCGCCGTTGACACAACAACCACACTGGCTTTTTCTACATTACTGGCTTGATGACCAATAAATACCGTCGCACCTTTTGATACCAAACGCTCTGTCACAGCGTTCTCTGATAGATCAGAACCTGTGATTTGGTAGCCTTCGTTCAACAGCACTTCTGCAATGCCGCTCATACCCGCACCACCAATACCGATGAAGTGGATGGATTTCACGCGGCGCATCTCTGGCACCATTGCGCGAATCTGAGCTAAGTCTTGTGTATGTTGTATTGTCATCAATTCTATTCTCAATAATTCGGTTAACGCTTTTCGGTCAAAGCGACAATGGCTTGTGCGACAACTCGGTCAGCATTCAATTTTGCAGCGCCACGCGCTTGCTCAGCCATTGTAAGTAAAGCTTGGCGATCCAATTGTTGGATCTGCTGAGTCAGAGACTCAACGGTTAAATCTGGTTGTTCAATCATTTTCGCCGCGCCGCAATCCACCAAGTGGTCTGCATTAAGTGCTTGCTGGCGGTCTTTGTGCATGAATGGAACAAAAATAGCGCCTACACCTGCCGCCGAGACTTCAGAAACAGTTAACGCTCCAGAGCGACAAACTAAAAGGTCAGTCCATGCGTAAGCTTCTGCAACGTCATCAATGAATTCCATTACTTCTGCCTTTACCACACCATTAGCTAGGTATGCTGCGTTCACTTCTTCGGCAGAACCTTTACCCGCTTGATGACGAATACAGTAATCTTCGCCCAATTTCGACATCACTTCTGGCAGAGTTTGGTTAAGAATACGTGCGCCTTGGCTGCCACCCATCACCAAAATGCGAATTGGACCTTGGCGCTCTTGCATGCGCTCAGTTGGCGCTGCTAATTGAGTCACGTCTTCACGAACTGGGTTCCCAACCACTTCGGCATTTGGAAAAGCGCCTGGGAAAGCCTGAAAAACCTTCTTAGCGATTTTCGATAACCATTGGTTCGTTAAACCTGCTACTGCATTTTGTTCATGCAGAACAACAGGAATGCCACTCATCCAAGCGGCAATACCACCCGGGCCGCTAACATAACCGCCCATACCAAGCACTGCGTCTGGCTGCCAGCGTTTCATGTGACCACGAGCCTGCATAATGGCATTGATAATTTGAAATGGTGCTGCAAGAAGACGTTTAACGCCTTGACCTCGTAACCCTTTTACTTTGATAAAGTCGATTTCAATGCCATGTTTTGGCACCAAATCCGCTTCCATTCGATCCGCCGTACCTAACCAACGGATCTCCCAACCTTGCTCTTGAAGCTGTTTTGCTACCGCCAAACCTGGGAATACGTGACCGCCAGTACCACCAGCCATCACCATCAAACGTTTATTTTGTTTCATTAGCTTGTTGTTCTGATTGTTGTTGCTCGCGTTTCAAGCGGCATTCGTAATCGATACGCAGTAATATGGACACTGCGACGGACATAATTATTAGACTAGAACCACCATAACTGATGAGTGGAAGTGTTAAACCTTTAGTTGGAACAATACCGGCGGCGGCTCCAACATTAACCAAGGTTTGAAACGCAAACCAAATACCAATTCCGAAAGCCAGATAACCTCCGAACATTTCGCCTTCTTCAAATGCACGCTTGCCGATGTAAACCGCTTTTAGCACCAAGCTAAAAATCAGCATTAAGACCAGCACTACGCCTACGAAACCAAGCTCTTCAGCAAGTACGGCAAACACAAAGTCGGTATGCGCTTCCGGTAGATATTCCAGTTTTTGAATTGAGTTACCGAGACCTTGACCGAACCATTCACCACGACCAAACGCCATCAAAGACTGAGTCAACTGATAGCCACTGCCAAATGGATCTTCCCACGGGTCAAGGAAGGAGGTTACACGTCGCATACGGTATGGCTCGACGAGAATCAAACCTACCACAGCGCCGATACCTGCCACCATTAAGGCGAGAAACTGGGTTAGTTTTGCACCTGCGATAAAAAGCATGCCAAACAGCGTGACCAGCATCACGACGACCGTCCCCAAGTCTGGCTGACCAAGTAGTAATACTGCGAAGAAGGCAAACACCATGATTGGCTTCATAAAGCCACCAAAGAACGTTTGTCGTACTTCGTCTTGCTTTCGAACTAAGTAACCAGACATGAAGATAAACAGCGATAGCTTCGCGACCTCCGCTGGCTGAAGGTTAAACAGCCCGAGGGGAATCCAACGAGACGCACCATTAACCGACTTACCCGCCAAGAGCACGATGATCAACAGTGCGAAAGAAGCCCAAAGTAAGTAATGGCTCTTCTTAAACCACTCTTGCAAAGGCACTTGCAAAATAACAGCGGACGTCCCTAACGCCAGCACGAGAAACGTCGCATGACGAAACATAAAGTGGAACGGCTGTTCAGTTAATCGAGAGCTGATTGGAAATGATGCAGAGGTTACCATGACCAAACCAGTCAACATCAAACCCAGTGCAATCCACACTAACTGACGATCAAACATCGCCTCTGGGGCTGGATGCTTGAGCCAATTGCCAATACTGCGTTTAACGTTACCTAAACCCACGAAGTGTGTAACCTTTAATTATGCATATTTCTGAGCAAGAGCAGCGAAAGCATCACCTCTTGCCATAAAGTTGTCGAATTGGTCAAAGCTAGCACATGCAGGAGACAGCATCACCATATCACCTGGTTTTAACTGCGAAGATACTTGTTGAATCACATCTTCCATAGTGTCGAAACGTATTGCAGATTCATGCAGTGGCATAAATTCATCGCCATCAGCGCCAAAGCAACACAGTTGCAAGTTAAGCGTCGCGAAGATCGGTTTTAATGGCGAGAAGTCAGCACCTTTGCCAACACCACCAACGAGTAAGTAGAGCTTGCCTGTCAATTCCAAACCAGATAGCGCAGCCATAGTGCTGGCAATATTAGTTGCTTTAGAGTCATTCACCCATTTGACGCCTTGATTATCCGCAACCACCTGGCATCGGTGTGTCAGTCCCGTGTAATTTTTAAGTGCATTCAATGCGTTGTGATAGTTTACGTCCGCAGCTTTTAATAGCGCTAAAGCAACCAGAGCGTTAGATAAGTTGTGCTTACCAACCAACTTAAGCTCATCACTTGCGACAACTCGTTGACCGTGATCGAGCAGCCAAGTACGGTTGCCATCCACCTCGAGACCAAAGTCCTGATTGTCGCTGCCAAATGTCACCAATGGCATCTCTGCGTCTGGGAAGGTTTCTTGATCATCACGGTTCACGACTGCAAGAGCAGCATGGTTAAAAATACGCAACTTAGCTTGTCGATAGTCAGACATGCCTTGATAACGATCCATATGATCTTCAGAAAGATTCAGAAACGCAGCGGCTTTGAGCTTTAAGCTTGACGTCGTTTCTAACTGGAAGCTCGAGAGTTCGAGTACATATAGGTCTGCGTCTTGTTCTAACAAATCCAGTGCAGGCACACCGATGTTACCACCAACGCCAACATCCAAACCTGCAGCCTCAGCCATCACACCTGTGAGGTCGGTTACTGTGCTCTTACCGTTTGAGCCCGTAATCGCAATCACCGGTTTCTGCACCGCCCAAGCGAATAACTCGATATCACCTACTACTGCCGTACCTTTTGCTAATACGGCTTGGATCTCTGGTGTCGCTAGCGCAATACCAGGGTTGGTCACGATAAGATCCGCGTCAGAAAGCCAGTCTGTATTCCAACCACCACTATGCAGTTGAACACTTTCCGGCAAGCGCTCTGCACCTGGAGGGTTTACACGAGTATCAATGACTTTGACCACAAGTTGTGGCTGATTTTTTCTTAGGTGTTTAACGACAGAGAGCCCGGTAATACCGAGCCCTACGACGACAACACTATGTATGTTTTGCCAACGTTCCATATTTGATCACACTGTAAATCTTGTTCTTGGAAAGCGCGATTAACGCACTTTCAATGTCGCAAGACCAATCAGAACAAGAACCATAGAAATAATCCAGAAGCGCACGATTACGCGAGGTTCTGGCCAACCTTTCAATTCGTAGTGGTGGTGAATTGGTGCCATACGGAAAATGCGCTGACCACGTAATTTGTAAGAACCTACCTGCAGGATGACTGATAGCGTTTCCATTACAAATACGCCACCCATGATCACCAACACCAACTCTTGACGAACTAGAACAGCAATGGTGCCCAATGCACCGCCAAGCGCTAGTGAGCCCACATCGCCCATGAACACTTGTGCTGGGTACGTGTTAAACCACAAGAAACCAAGGCCTGCACCTACGATTGCTGTACATACGACAACTAACTCAGAAGCATGTGGTAAGTATGGTATATGAAGGTATTCAGAGAAGTTAACGTTACCGGTCGCCCATGCAATAACCGCGAAGCCTGCTGCAACAAGAACCGTTGGCATGATTGCCAAACCGTCTAGACCATCAGTCAGGTTGACCGCGTTACTTGTACCTACGATGACAAAGTAAGTCAGAATGATATACATCAAACCAAGCTGCGGCATGATGTCTTTAAAGAATGGCACCACTAGCTGAGTTGCTGCTGTGTCTTTACCGTAAGCATACAATGCGAAAGCGACGACAAACGCGATCAACGACTGCCAGAAGTACTTCCAACGCGCGATCAAGCCATCGGTATTTTTGCGTACCACTTTACGATAATCATCAACAAATCCGACCGCACCGTAGCCAAGTAAGACTGTCAGTACCGCCCATACGTAAGGGTTGGATAAGTCTGTCCATAGCAAAATCGTGATTGAGATGGCCGCTAAGATCATGATACCGCCCATTGTTGGGGTACCACGCTTACTAAAGTGAGATTCAGGACCTTCGTTACGCACTACCTGACCAATTTGCAGCATTTGCAAACGCTTGATCATGATTGGTCCCATCCATAATGACAGACCTAGAGCGGTTAATACGCTTAGGATTGCTCGAAAAGACAAGTATTCAAACAATCGGAAAAAAGACAGGTATGGCTGTAGCAGCTCGGCAAGCCAAATAATCATTAATAATACTCCTTCAAAGCAGCAGCGACTTCAAACATACGTGCACCGTTCGCTCCTTTCACCAACATCGTATGGTTTTCAGGAACGGCTTGGTCTAGATGCTGCTTGATGTATTCAATCATCTCTTGGTGCGTCTCAAAATGAATGCCTTGGCAAAGATCACTGATCACCTTGGCGTCTGCACCATATGTGAGAACATGTTCAAATTTTTGTGGGGCAGCATGTTCCCCGACTTGACGATGAAGTGCAAGACTTTCCTCGCCCAATTCCGCCATATT
>NZ_JAWOTB010000035.1:0-9549 GCF_033338655.1 Vibrio sp. Vb1729
GACTGGAACGGCTCAGAAACCCTAACGTTTACGGCCACCGATCCAAGCGGTGAAAGCGTCAGCCAAACGGTGAACTTCACGGTAGCCCCTGTGGCGGACATCGTGGCAGACAACGCGACGGTTGTGGAAGACACGCCAACCATCATTAAGGTCTTAGGTAACGATACGTTTGAAGGCGACGACAAAGTGGTGTCGCTCGATACCAATAACGGTCCAGCTAACGGCACGGTCTCGGTCAACCCGGACGGCAGTGTCACTTACACGCCAAACGACAACTATCACGGGGCAGACAGTTTTACCTACATCGTTACCTCGGGTGGGGTATCGGAGTCCACCACAGTGAACGTCGATGTGACGCCAGTGAATGACGCGCCAGTGGCAAACGATGACGCGGCAACAACACAAGAAGATACCGCTGTTACGATTGATATCTTGCCAAACGATACTGACATCGATGGTGATACATTACGTATTGACTCGGCGTCTGTGCCGAGTGACCAAGGGACAGTTGAGATTGTTGATGGCAAACTGGTGTTCACACCGGCCGAGAACTTCCATGGTGATGCCGAAATCACTTACACCATCACCGATGGTTCGCTGACTGACCAAGCGACGGTCAACGTCACCGTGAATGCGGTGAACGACACGCCTGTGGTTGAAAGTAGCATTGCAGACCAAACCTTGGCGGAAGATTTCACGCCATACAGCATCAATCTGAATACCGCTTTCAGCGATGTGGATAACGCCGATGGTGAGTTAACGTTTAGCGTCTCAGGTAACAGTAATGTCAATGTCTCAATAGAAAATGGCATCGCGACCATTAGCCCAACGGCAGACTGGAACGGCTCAGAAGCGTTAACCTTTACGGCTACTGATCCAAGCGGTGAAAGCGTCAGCCAAACGGTAAACTTTATGGTTGCGCCTGTGGCAGATATTGAATCTGACCGCGCGACGGTTGTGGAAGACACGCCGACCATCATTAACGTCCTAGGTAACGACACGTTTGAAGGCGACGACAAAGTAGTGTCGCTCGATAGCAATAACGGTCCAGCCAACGGCACGGTCTCGGTCAACCCGGACGGCAGCGTCACTTACACGCCAAACGACAACTTCCACGGTACAGACAGCTTCACGTACATCGTTACCTCCGGTGGGGTATCGGAATTCACCACGGTGAACGTCGATGTGACGCCAGTGAATGACGCGCCAGTGGCAAAAGATGATACCGCTGTCACTGACGAAGACACGCCAGTGACGATTGATGTTCTGCCAAACGACACCGATATTGATGGCGATAAGCTGTCTATCCAATCGGCGTCTGTGCCGAGTGAGCAAGGGACAGTCGAGATTGTTGACGGCAAACTGGTCTTCACGCCGGCTGAGAACTTCCATGGTGACGCTGAAATCACTTACACCATCACCGATGGTGCACTGACTGACCAAGCGACGGTCACCGTCACCGTGAATGCGGTGAACGACACACCTGTGGTTGAAAGCAACATCGCAGACCAAACCTTGGCGGAAGATTTCACGCCATACACCATCGATCTAAATACCGCTTTCAGCGATGTGGATAACGCCGATGGCGAGTTAACGTTTAGCGTCTCTGGCAACAGCAACATTCAAGTGGCGATCGTCAATGGCATTGTTACGTTCACTCCAACCGCGGACTGGAACGGCTCAGAAATCCTAACGTTTACTGCCACTGATCCAAGCGGTGAAAGCGTTAGCCAAACGGTGAACTTCACGGTTGCGCCTGTGGCGGACATCGTGGCAGACAAAGCGACGGTTGTGGAAGACACGGCGACCATCATTAAGGTCTTAGATAACGACACGTTCGAAGGCGACGACAAAGTGGTGTCGCTTGATACCAATAACGGTCCAGCTAACGGCACGGTCTCGGTCAACCCGGACGGCAGCGTCACTTACACGCCAAACGACAACTACCACGGGGCTGACAGCTTCACCTACATCGTTACGTCAGGTGGGGTGTCAGAGTCCACCACGGTGAACGTCGATGTGACGCCAGTGAATGACAGACCTGACAGTGAGGACTTTACGCATGTTACTGACAAGCCTTTGACGCAAGTTGTATTTGATACTGATACGAAACCTTTAGGTGATGGCGACTCTCAGGATCATATAGCGGATATTGAAGATGACTTAAATGGCAACGATTTGCATGTGCGGATTACTGAACTACCGACCTCAGGAACATTGTTCTTCAGAGATAACAACGGTGAACTGCATGAAATAAAAGAAGTCAGTGACACTCTTTATGAAAAAGATAGCCTTTACTATGAAGCTGATAATGTGGGTTTCTTATTAGGTATCAAGGATCGCCCAGATACACCAAATAGCTCCGAGTCTACAACAGATTTCAATAATTGGGGGCTAAGTGAGGACGGAGGTCCATCACACTCCCGTACTGAGCATTTAGTTAATGGTTCCTCCATCACTATATCTTCTGATAGTGGTGAACTTGCTCAATACAACCGCCAAGTGTCACATATCGGAAACGGTATTGCTGACAATGATGGGCAGGGTATTGAGAAAGGCGAGACAATTACGATCGATTTGTCTAATAACCCTGTGGGCAGCGTAAACCTTGGCTTAGATGGATTAGGTGGATTGTTTGATTACGGTGATGACAACGCTGCGCTTATTACGGTTACGTATTTAGATTCAAATAATATCGAACAGACTCAAACGTTCGAGTTCTTGAAGCCTGAAGGCAACTTCATGCTATTCCAAGAAACAAGCGTTGGTTTTGGGCAAGAACTAGCTCTTCCTGAAGGTTCGGTCATTACTCAGTTAGATTTTTCTACGAAAAATGAAGGGAACTGGGAGTTACGTTATGTAGAAGGTATTCCTGCCGGGGATAGCTTTGGATATGTGGCAGTCGATTCTGAAAGTGGAGTTAGTGATCCATCTACGGTCAATATCGTTAACGAAATACTAGATGGTAATGTTGCGGAAAATGGACCTGTGGTGGAGAGCATTGCAGGTGTTACTGTTGTTGAGGGTGACAATGTCACGTTTTCTGTTTCACTAAATAACGCGACAGATCAGACCGTTAAGTATCAAGTGGATTTCTCTGCAGAGGGTTCTAGTGTGAGCTCTCAAGACATTGATTTGTCGAACGCAACTTTTACTAATGGCGTGAAGTATTTGGGCGGATACCTTATTGTTCCAGTCGGAGTGAATGGCTTTGAGATTACCATTCCAAGTATTGATGATCAGTTGGTTGAATCAACAGAGAGTCTTGTGATTAAAGTCGGAGATGTGTCTGGCGTTGGCTATATTGATGATAATGATGTTCCGCCAGCAGTTCAAAGCAACGAAATTTCCGGATTAGAAGACGAAGCTATTGTTATAACACTAGAACATTTAGGCATCGTTGATAGTAGTATAAGTGTTGAGTTTGACACTTCTGCTCTAAATGGCTCACTGCAAGTGAAAGGTTCTGATGGTTGGGAAGCGGTTTCTGGAAGTGTGCTCGCTTCTGATATCGAAAATGGTCTTGTTCGTTATGTTCCTGCTGAACATGAATCTGGTGCAAATGTTTTCGATAAAGACGGTGTTGGGAACGGCTTGGATACTTACGAGCAGATTCATTTCACTGTTAGTGATGGCAATTCTTCTGCTTCAGGTACGTTGAGTATCGACATAGAGCCTGTCGCGGACCCAATTAAGATTGACCTTACTTTCGGTCCAGTAACGTCTGTACCTGTGACACTAGGCGGAAGCTGGTCTACAGACGAAGAACTTAAAGATCTGCTTGAGGCAAGTAATTTACCAGGGCTTGACTTTGAACATGTGGTGACACAAACGTTTAATAACGGACATGTTGGTAATGACTTAATGCTAAGCGGTGACACTGAATCGCCACTGAGCTTTGTCGGAGATCAACAAGCAGGTGCGAACGTTGATGCTCAAGGCAGTGATATCTTTGTGACTGGAGGAGGTAATGATTCTATCTATGGCGGTATTGGTTCATTAGATGATCAAGCGGAGACGGACACAGTTGTTTACTCTGGCAAGTTGTCTGATTACAACTTCAACTATTACCCTGCATCTGACCACTCAGAGGTCCCGTATTGGATTGTCGAAGATAGCCGATTTATTGATACAAAAGATGTTGTTTCGAGCACTCATAAAGAGTCGGGTGACCACCTTTATGAAATTGAACAACTTATCTTCCAAGATGCCATTATCAAGCTAAATAACAACACAGGAGAGTATGTTGTACTTACAGAGCAGCAAGTCTCTTTTGAGCTGAACCTTGATCTTATCGATGTGGATGGCAGTGAGTCATTCATTAACGATAGCGTCACCTTAACGGGAATTCCTTCAGGGCTAACATTAGAGGTGAATGGCAAAACGGTTGCTGAAAACAGCGATGGTTCTTACACGGTTGACCTTTCAAGTGAACCAAATCAAACCAGTCATCAACTAAGCGGTACGATTACTGTACCAGCCGATTACAATGGTTCGTTAGATTTTGATGTAACAGCGACGGCAGGAAGTGTTGAAGTTAATAACAATACTCAAATGGGGACGGACACGGCTTCTGTTTCAGTTCGAGATTATGATTTTGTTTCCGGTACGCATGGTGATAACAAGATAGCTGGATCTGATAGCAATGATGTGATTGTTGGCGATGTTCAAGGATTACAGATTGTCGAGGGGCAGGACTACAACATTGCTTTTATGCTCGATACATCAGGCAGCATGGGTTACGACGTTGGTCTAGCGCTAGGTGAGCTAAAAACAGTGCTGAATACTCTTACCGAAAGTGCTAGTGGCCCTCATTCGGGCAAAGTGAACGTTTTATTGACCACATTTGCTACTGGGAGCTCTCAGGTACTTGAATTAGATTTGAGTGCTGACAACGCAACATCGCAAATAGAGTCTACATTGGATGCAATTTTACAAATCGGTGATGGTAATACAAATTATGAAGCCGGGTTCCAATCTGCACTAGACTGGTTTGCTAATGCCGATAGTGGCGCAACAAACCTAAGTTATTTCATATCTGATGGTCAACCAAACCAAGCTACGGATAACAATACGAGTTGGTTTAGTGGTTGGGAGGGTGTCGTACTTGGCGTGTCAGAACAAAAGTTAGTGACGCTAGCGGATGTTTTGCCAAGTGATTACAGGTTTGGTGATACAGTCACATACAACAATAAAACAATCATAGATTTTCGCGGGGCGGTGTATTCGCTCTCTACTGGTGAACAGGTGGGGAGAATGCTTAACTCATATGTCTATGATGATTATGGAAATAATGTTCTATCTCAAGCGAATAACGCATATCAAGCATTGGCTGAATTTAGTGAGGTTCGTTCGATAGGTCTTGGTCGCTACTTAGATGAAGATTCGTTAGAAAACTTCGACTCTGATGGTGTAGTAAGGGCTAACATAGATGTAAACCAACTAGCAGAAGTGATCCTTGGTAAGGAAGTTTCATTGATGCAAGGCAAAGATGAGATTAACAGCCTTGATGGAAATGACATTATTTTTGGTGATGCCATGCGTTTCGACGTCGATGGTGAGCAAGGAGTTTCCGCGCTACAAAACTACGTAGCATCTCAACTAGGTAAGGATGTTTCGTTAGTTACGAAAGAAGAAGTTCATCACTACATTACTGAAAACCAAGCAGAATTTGAACAGTCTCGTTATTACGACCAAGCAGACACCATCTCTGGTGGTTCAGGTGATGATATTTTGTTTGGACAAGGTGGTGACGACAAGCTGTTCGGTGGTGCAGACAATGATATTTTAATTGGTGGTTTCGGCAATGATATTTTGACAGGGGGGGACGGTGAAGACATCTTTAAATGGATTGATGTGTCCAATGAACGCGACACTGTCACTGACTTCAATAAAAATGAAGACGCTCTAGACTTCTCAGATCTGTTTGACGACTTATCTAAAGATGAAATTGGAGAGCTTCTTAATGATCTTCAATCAGGTGATCATACTGGTGATGTCGGAGAGTATCATGTAGAAGTGGCACCAGACGGGGGATCTGAGGCAAACCTGAGTATTACAAAAGGGAGCTCGACATTGGACATCCATTTTGACGGTGCAAGTGTTGATGATGTGACTCAAAGCTTAATTGCGAGTTTAGAAGCTCAGTACAAAGACATGTAGTAGCGCTAAACTGTAGTCAAATTTAAAATCAAAAAAGGTCTAGCAATTTGCTAGACCTTTTATTTTTACGGTCTGTTTATTGTTGTGCTAGCTTTTTGGAAGTGTTGTGAAAACGGTCCATTCTTTCTTCACTTCACCCTTGTGGCCAATCACTGTTGCGGTTACTCGACGGTTCAATGCGTGACTAACTTGGTCTGTACCTTGTGTCGCAAGTACTGTGTCTCCATAGCCGACAATGGTAACTCTATCTCCACTAATGCCATTCTTCATGAGCTCTTTTCTAACGTTTTCAGCGCGGCGCTTAGATAGGTCAAGATTATGTTCTGCAGTACCAGTGCGACTAGCATAACCTTGAATCTCTATAGACGTGTTCGGGTACTCTTTCAAAAAGTCGGATAGTTCAAGAATTTGTTGCGTAAAGATAGGGTTGATCACATCGGAATCGTTCGCAAATAGTACTCGAATTTGCATTTCTTGTGAGGAGTCAACGTACGAACCACAACCGTCGTTGTCTATTTCGGCACCCAAAGGTGTACCCGGGCACAAATCTCGCTCGTTAATGACTCCGTCAGAGTCATCATCTATATGATCAGCCCACTGATCGGCAATTGGGGTATCTATGTAATCATATTCATCACCACGATCTGATGAACTGCATGCGGAGAGCATTAATGAGAGTGTAATAAAAGCTATGTGTTTCATAATTAATACTCCACTTCTTCTAGCCATTCTTTAGGCATTTCAACCCTTAATGCACTCAACAGTTGCCCAGTTGCGTTCATCACTCGATATTTGGCGTACTGCTCTGCGTATTTAGAATCTAAGTAGTCTTTACGCGCCTCAAAGAGCTCGTTTTCAGTGTTCAATAGATCAAGCAGTGTTCGTTTACCGATGCGATATTGCTTCTCGTAAGCAATTACGGTCTCAGACGCAGAGTCTACATGATCTGATAGAAACTCTTTTTGTTGTAATGTTAAATCAAGCGCACTCCAAGAAAGCCTTAACCCTTCTTCAACATTGCGATAGGCACCTTCACGCAAGTCTTTTGCTTTATTTAGCTGGTAGGCGAAGTTTTCTGAGTTCGCTGCATCACTGCCGCCATTGAATAGGTTGTAGCGTAGACGCAGCATGGCAAGTGTCTCATCACTTCGACCTTTTAAACCATCAGCGTCGTCACGCCATGTTTGCGAAGCTTCAATGGAAATGGTTGGGTAATTAACACCTTTAGACTGTTTGTATTGAAACTTAGCCGAGTCTACGTCTGCGAGCGCCACTTGAATAACGGGATGAAGTTCAAATGCCAAGCCTACCGCTTCATCAACCGTGTACGGGATAAAGTTTTGGTCCGCTCTCGGAAAGATTAACCCTTGTGGTGTTTGACCGACTAAACGAGTGAACATCGTGTGAGAGTCATACAGGTTATTTTGAGCAGCAGCTAAGTTTCCGTGTGCTTTTGCCAAACGTGCTTCTACCTGCGTCAAGTCAGCAGTAGAGCCGATACCCGAGTTGACTCGTTTTTTAATATCATCGTAAATATCTTTATGAACAGCAAGGTTGTTTTCTGAAAGCTTTAGGACTTCATACGCTTTAACAGCGTCCAAGTACACTTTAGTCACTTCAAGTGCCTTATCTGAAGCATCTGCTAAGAGTTGAAATCTAACAGATTCAGCATCAGCTGCGGTTCGATCAATATCATTTAACGTAGCGCTACCATCCCATATTAGTTGGGTCAGTGTCACTGAAGCTTCCTTTCGAGTGTAATCCGTGTCGCCTCGACCAACTTCATCTGACGGGTCTAATCCTTCATATCCAATTCCAGCATCTAGATCAACAGAGGGGAGGTAAGCACCTGATGAAGCTTCATTTATGTACTTCTGGCTCATAAACTCGTTAAATGCACTTTTAATATCGGGGTTATTTTGTAGCGTCTGTGCAACCGCTTGCTCTAGAGTTTGACCGAAAACTGGTGAAGACACTATTAAGCAACAGCAGGCTATATGTACTCGATTCCATCTCACGTTAGTTCTCCTAAAATCATGTCGCTCTTATTCTGTTTCATATTTGAGACGAGAAGTTACAAACAATGAATTTTCTTAGTGCGTATTATCAACTTGTTGATGTTTAAATGTTTAATTCAATAAAAAACAACAATCTTACTCTCTAAACTCTAGCATACGAGGCAAAGCTTGCTTGGTAAGTGGTCGATTTTTTCGTAGAAAACCTTTTTATCTTAAGAGCATAGCGGAAACTGGTTTAAATGAAGGCAAATTCTTCGGTTATTTTCCTTATTACTCTCAAAAAACTAAATCCTCTTGGAATAAAACGAAAAATTCATATTTTGTCTAAACTATAGACGTGTTTAGTGCAGTAACAAGCCTTTAATTAAACTAATACAAGGATGAAGAGCATGGATCGAGTAGCGTTAAGTTCATTGATGAGCAATGTCGTGGTTATAGGGCTTGATGGGAACCTGAGAAGTCTTGAAAGTGGTCAGCTACCTCAGCCTGGTGAATTAATTATTGAGGAAGTTTCTGATACATCAGAATTAATTGTACAACAGGTAACACCGCAAGGTAGTTCAATTAACGTTACTGATGATGTCACTGCGCTAATCGAGGCTATCGCTAGTGGAGAAGACCCGGCTGCTCTTGGTGAGGATTTTGAGCCAGCTGCTGGTGAGGAAAGTGGTTCTAGCCCCCAAAATACTGGTGCAATAGATCGTACTGGCGCTGAATTGTTGGCTAGTACGAATTTTGAGACCGTCGGTATTGATGGAATCGGACTATCTACAACTCAAGCACTATCTTTGTTGGATCTTTTCAGAGTAATTAATGGCCCTGTACCACCGACTATCTTAGTTCAAGAAATATCTAGTCCGACTATCAACGAAGGTGACCAAGTTGTATTCGATATTACTCTAAGTCAAACAACTGAAGACAATACTGATGTCATTCTTTCTCTCCTTGATGGAACCGCAACAGGCGGCTCAGCTGACGAGAACGGGAGTGACTACGTCAATGAGCGTGTCCTCATAACATTTTCTGATGGTACAACAGAAGAAGTTTCAGTCGGTGAAAGCGGAACCTTTACCATTTCGATCCCACCGGGTGAAAGTGACTTTACGGTCTCTATAGACTCTATTGACGACTCTGTATTTGAAGGCCCAGAAACGTTTACGCTCTCTGGCACGACAGAAGAACAAAGCACACCTGTTACTGGGACTGCCACTATTTTAGATGATGGTAGTGGACCTGGCTCAAATCCTGATGATGATCGCCCAGCGGTAACGATGAGTGATGCAGGTACGGTTAATGAGGGTGAGACAGCGAACTTCAAAGTGACGCTGTCGAATGCCTCCGAGTCCACTGTTCAAGTCGAGCTAGGCCT
>NZ_JAWOTB010000036.1:0-7930 GCF_033338655.1 Vibrio sp. Vb1729
ACAAACTGTTCAAGAGGGATTCGCAACGCGTGGCATTTTCACTATGCGTTGGTTTTAGTGTTTAAGGTGGTATGCGGTGGCTTTGGTATTGCGTTGCTCACCCCTTAACAGGGCGTTATGGCACACTACGAAAGAGTAGTGTGCGTTTTCAATTATTTCTTGCAAACCCCATCGTCGCTGCTATGAATAAATTTTCCATTACTCAATAGGAAACTTTCGTACTTATCATATAAGCCATTGGCTCGTGAAATCGAGCTTATTTGAGATAGTATGCCTTCCGCTTGATAATAGCGATTAGTATATTCTTTATCACACCAATCTTTATTTTTAAGGTTGACTCCTAGCTTAGAGAATGCACTCATTTGCGCAAAAATTTCTTTTTCCGCATTGAGCTGTGTTTGCGCATATACTGCTTGTGAAGAATACTCTTTATATAATTTTTCTACACTACTTATTTTCTCATTATATAGTTTTATTTTATTCTCTAACTCTTGTTTTTGTTGATTAAGCTCAATCCTAACTAGTTCTAACTGATCAAACCTTTCATTATGCTCTTTTTGCTTTGCTTCGAGTTGTAACTGGTCAACAGTTAAATCAGCTAAAAGTTTTTTCTCTATATCAGCTTTATATGAAAGTTTCTCGGATGCTAGTTGTTCTTGTTGAAGTTTTAGAATTTGCTCCTTTTTATCTAGTTCATTCTTTTTTTCCACCAATCGCAGTTTTGAATCAGCTTGATCCTTCTCAAATTGAACTTTAAGGGCATAAAGTTTATTGTGCTCCTCGGTTGTTGACTGTTGTTTGTTTAGTAAGTCATTGTACTGGTCATTGACATACACTAATGCCCCACCGCAGAGAGTTAAAACTGTTACCCCAACTCCAATTAGAGTCTTGAGTTGTTTGCTAGTCGCCATTTAATGAATCCATAAGATACTGTTTTTGTACGCATACTGTTTAAATATACATGCATTTGATTTGACTGTATAGTTCTAAATAGCAACGAATTTTAGTTCTTTGGTGTGATTAACGTGTAGGGTTCCGATGCTCTCCTTGTGTCCTATTGTTTCATGTGCCATAACAAAGCGTTTAAGACGGATTCACAACGCTTGGCGATTTCAGTTCAAGTTAGCTTAAGTGTTTAAGGTGTTATGTTTAAGTTTGGTGGTTGGCGTTGTTCACCACTTAACGCGGCGTTAGGCGACATGAGATAAACGATAGAGTAGTGATAGTATCTTGGCGTGAATCTAGCTTCAGTTAATAGAAAAGGAGTGGATTAATGAATGGTAAAGCATTTGATAATTGGCAAAAATCTCGAAAGAAAGGATGTTTAAATTGGCTTTTCAGAACAACTTTCGTCACAGCCATTTTGTACATAATTTTTAATGTTATTTTCCTTTATCCATCTTCTGATGCTGCAAGCATTACGATTTTCTTATCGGATAATGCTCTTAATTACTCCATTTACACGATCGGGATGTTTTTCGCATTTTGGGCTATTTGGTTATACAACGAATCTTCGTATGAGAAAGAAGTTAAACGTAGAAATGTCGCCTAACAAACTGTTCAAGAGGGATTCGCAACGCGTGGCATTTTCACTATGCGTTGGTTTTTGTGTTTAAGGTGGTATGCGGCGGCTTTGGTATTGCGTTGCTCACCCCTTAACAGGGCGTTAGCTTTCTGGAGAGAAATAATGAGGATCAGACAAATTAAGGCTTACCGAGTAACATCAATTATTTCTTTGCTGTTAGGCATTACCGCACTACAGGAAATATATATAAGCGAAAACCTATTAATTATTGGTTTTGCTGCCGGTGTGCTTGGTACCTTCTTGCTAGGTAGTGCCGGGTTTTTTACGGTATTTCGATTTGTGTCTGCGTTTTTGAAGGAATCAAGTTTAAGCCTGTCTAGTCGTGTTCTAGGGTGTACTTATTCGGTGTTACCTGTTCTACTTTGGTACTTATGCAACGTTAAGTTTATATTGGTGCCTGCGGTGAACGCTAAAGAGCTTTCAACCTTCTTTATTCCATCGGCTTTGGCTGTGTTAAATGGAGTTATAGGGGTAATCTTATTCTTCGGAGTCGTTGAAATAAATAATAAACTTCTGGGGAAATCATCAAGCTAACAAACTGTTCAAGAGGGATTCGCAACGCGTGGCGTTTTCACTATGCGGTGTGTTTGGTGTTTAAGGTGGTATGCGGGAGCTTCTGTATTGCGTTGCTCACCCCTTAACAGGGCGTTATGGCGCAGGGCAAAATTCAGCTAAGGGAACTAGATGAGTGATAAAGTTAAAGTAGCCTTGCAGTGGCTCAAAGAAATCTTGGATGCAGAGGATGTGGAGTATCAAATAGTCGGTGGGTTAGCGGCAACCATTCATGGTGGTAGTCGGGAAATCGCAGATATAGATCTTTATATTCATAACTCTGACGCAGACAAGGTGTTATCGCATGTAGCAAAATACATATCAAAGCCGTTAGCTCATTATGCCGAATATGGTTGGGATTTAGAGTATTTCCAGTTGGTTTACCAAAGTCAAAAAATTGAAATCGGTTTGTCTCAACATACGAAGATACAATCACGTCAAGATGGCTCTTGGCATCAGCTTGAAATCTACTTTTCAGAATCAGTTATTAAAGAATATCAAGGTATCGAGTTGCCAGTCATCCCAGTTCATCGTTTAGTCGAGTACAAGCGAATATTGGGTAGGGAAGTAGACCAAATTGATATACAAGAGCTAACTTTGAGTTCAGCGCCATAACAAAGCATTTAAGAGTGATTCCCAACGCTTGGCATTATCAGTTCAAGGTTAGGTTTTGTGGCTACGGTGCAATGGGTTAGGTTTAGTGGTAGCGTTGCTCACACCTTAATGCGGCGTTATACCACAAGGAGTAAAACGTGATTGTAGTAGCAAGGTTTTCTTTTCCTCATGAAGCTCATATTGCGAAATCGAGCCTAGATAGTGCCGGAATAGAAAGTTACATCGCTGACGAGCACACGGTGAATGCTCAGTGGCTTTATTCAAATGCCATGGGCGGTGTTCGTCTGATGATGGCCGAGAGTGATGCGGAGGAAGCGAAACAAATACTTAGTAGTGATTTCTCAGAATCATTGGAAAATGAAGTTGCCGTTGATGAAGCAAAAGATGTTTGCCCAAACTGTGGTAGCACAGAGCTATTTGCATTTACAAAAGGTAAGCGTCCAGCTTTCTTAGTATTTATTTTACTGGGTTTTCCACTGTTCTTTTACAAGCATGGCTACAAGTGTAAGCAGTGTGGGGAGTTCAGTGAAAAGCTTTGAGTAGTGGTATAACAAAGCGTTTAAGAGGGATTCTCAACGCTTGGCGGTTTTGGTTCAATGTTTGGCTTTTGTGTTTAAGGCACAATGGCTTAGGTTGGGTGGTTTGCGTTGTTCACCCCTTAACGCGGCGTTAGTACTACGAGGTAATGATGAAATCTAAGGAAGCTAAGGTCATTGTATTAGCAGGGCTATTTATAGTAATAGTTTTTGCTCTGTATACGTGGCATTTCCCTGGAGGTCTTTCAACGGATCATACCCGTTGGGCTGAGTTTGGAAGCTATTTCGGTGGAGTACTTGGTCCAGTATTGGTGTTCTTCTCGTTTTTGTTTTTAGCTCGACAAATTGAATTACAGCGTTCAGAGATGAAACTCAGCGCTCAAGAAGCCGAGCTTAGGTACAGAGAAGACTATATTTCTCGAAACCTTCATTTGTTAAAAATGCAGTTGGATGAACCTGTAAACGAAGAGCCTTTTCGAACTCTCATTCTTTCTATTTTTCGACAGCCGGAGGTTAAAGTAGATGATAATCTGTTTAAGTTAGGAATGTTAGCTAAAGCGGAAGCACTTATTACGTGGGTAAATATATCTATAGCTTTAACTCGTATAAAGTACGTCAGTCAGGAAAGGTATAACGAGCAATTAGTCCTCGTGATAGTAACGGTCGGTAATGAGTTAAGTGTTGCGTTGGATTATGTAGTGACTGCTGCCACGGAAATTTCAATGGAACAGCACTTCAAAAACAAGTAGTACTAACAAACTGTTCAAGAGGGATTCGCAACGCGTGGCATTTTTATTATGCGTCGGTATTAGTGTTTAAGGTGGTATGCGGCAACTTGAGTATTGCGTTGCTCACCCCTTAACAGGGCGTTATACGAATAGAGGGAATTTATGTACAAGAGTACTGATTTTAGCTTGGATTCAAAAGAGTTCAGGTTTAAGAAAGACTCATATCCTTTGTCTAAGATAAACAATGCTAGGGTTAAAAAGTTAAGTTTTCTTGATAATTTAGGTCAAGTGTTATTCTGGGTGTTTATTTTTTCAGGGGCTGTTTGGTTAGCCATTCCAAGCTTTGAAGAGGCACCGCAATGGCTACAAGTTTTAGTTCTTAGTTTGACGGCTGTAGGTTTCGTTTTTGCTCTTCTTCGTTGTTCTAAATATGCGCTTCAAGTCGAGTTTCGCCACATAGATGAAACGGGCGTTCAATGGGTTAATGTCGCTAAGTCATACTCAAAATCAGATTATGAGTTATTTGAACAACAAGTGCTGGCACTGAAGGAGAAATTCGTATAACAAATTGTTCAAGAGTGATTCGGCACGCGTGGCATTTTTACTATGCGTTAGGTTTAGTGGTTAAGGTGGTATGCGGAAGCTTCGGGATTGCGTGCCTCACACCTTAACAAGGCGTTAACTGGCGCAGAAAATACGAAAGCACAATGATACAGTTTCTAGGTTCAGATATTTAGCGTGTCCGGTTGGTTTCCTTAGCTGAGCTAATGCGACTAATTTCAGTTTGATACTTAAGTTTACTGATGTGAAAGGCGGCACAAAGCCTTCTAATAATATAAGGCATTCGCGATTAGTTCGGCGCAGTTGTATCGCCGAAGTATGGTGTTGTGAGACGCATTTCAAACTAAAGATAAACGGTAATTTTTTGGTTAAATACATATTTGAGTTAGCTTTGCTAATCATTAATTAGCAAAACGAGCTTTGGCGAAAGTGGCTGAAAGATCGGTGAAAACTGAAAGGCGCTCAGTTAACAAACTGTTCAAGAGGGATTCGCAACGCGTGGCATTTTCACTATGCGTTGGTTTAAGTGATTAAGGTGGTATGCGGCGGCTTTGATATTGCGTTGCTCACCCCTTAACAGGGCGTTAAATGCTTTTCGGTAGAAGTAGGAATCAATGACATCACATCCATTATTACCAATGCCAAGTACAAATCTAGAAATCTCTGAGTCATATGCACTTCTTGGTCGTGCGTTAGCATACGCTACAGATTTTGAACACAACTGTAGAACGTTGGCTCATTTGACAGATGTTGTGAACACAAATAATGAGTTTTCATTCGAGGTCTACATGCTTTTGAAGTCAGGTACTTTGTATGAAAAAATTCGGTCATTGGTATCTGAGTACAGTTTACCAACGCATTCAGAGGACAGTATTCACGCCGCTAGGAAGGCAAGAAATAACATTGCTTATAGTATCTGTATAGAACATGAAAAACTCTTGTCTAGTGAGAGTGGGCGTTTGGCTTTTAGGGCAAACATCATGTGTGAAATGGATGCGCTAATTAAGGGGAACCAGTTAGTTCAAGACATAATACGAACACTAAAACAAGGCAGCAAAGACACACATGGCTCAGAGGTTATCGAGTATTTTTTTGCTGTATCTGAATGGCTTGATGGTAAAAATTAGCCACGCATTTAACAAACTGTTTAAGAGTGATTCGCAACGCGTGGCATTTTTACTATGCGTTGCGTTAGGTGTTTAAGGTGGTATGCGGAAGCATCGGTATTGCGTTGCTCACACCTTAACAGGGCGTTATTACCTAGTTGAAATCAAGGGAAAAATTTCTAGTGGTACTGAGTTTTAAGGGGCTGCTTTACACCTGAAAGTCAGTGCCAATCGTATACTTCCATCGTACTAAACGTTCAACTTGCGTGGTTACACGTGCTGCACCCATTGCCAACGTAGTTCTAGCTTTGGTTCGTGTTGCTTCATTGCTGTTGTGGTTTTTTCGCCGTGAATACTGGTTTCTTTGGCGTGGTTGTTCAGTCCTCAGAATGTCTTCTTTGCCAATTCCAAGGTGCTCAATATTGACAAGTTCAGTTGTTTATTTTCAATCACCAACTCACCATTTAAGCGTGTATCATTTACGCAACTGCCAGTTATCATTTTGGTGCATTGAGCCTTTAGTTTTGTGTATTACTTCAGTATCTTGGTGCTCTAAATGAGCATCGGCGCATTGTACTAACAAACAATTTAAGAGGGATTCCCCACGCTTGGCATTTTTGGTTCGGGTCAAGTTTAGTGATTATGGCGTCCAAATCTAGTGTCGTGGTAGCGTGGCTCACCCCTTAATTGGGCGTTATAACTCAGGAGGTCATATGAAATATTTTTTTCACCCTAAAGATGAAGAAACCTTCAAGGTTCAGGCTGTTGGTAATTTTGTCAGAACGTTAGTCTTTGATCCTGAGAATGAAAAAGTACTATTAACATTTCATAGAAAAGTCTCGAAGGTTTGGGAGCAAACACGGAAAAACAATATCGAAACCGATCATCGAATCAAAGAGCTAACAAACGAGAACCTGCATGTTTATTCTTGGGTTGTTAGTAATAAAACAGAATTATTGCTTCCAAATTTTTCCGAACCCACTGAGTAAATGAGTTATAACAAACTGTTCAAGAGGGATTCGCAACGCGTGGCATTTTAACTATGCGTTGTTTTAGGTGTTTTAGGTGGTATGCAGCGGCTTCGGTATTGCGTTGCTCACCCCTTAACAGGGCGTTATGTTTCAAGGAGGAAATTTGGAAGCGTTATCAGTAGTTAAGCCGTGGGGAACAATGATTGCAGATGAAATAAAATCATTGGAAATCCGAGGCTGGGCACCAGAGCAACTGCCAATGCTAAGTGTTGCCTTAGTTCAAAATAATAAACGGTTAACAAAAAACGGCGATGAGGATGTTGACGGTGAAGTTGTGGCTGTCATCGATATCGTTTCCTGTGTCCCTTGGGTAAAGGAAGACTGTAAATTTTCAGGTTGCGACGAGTCAGAGTTTGAAGACGGTTGGTTGGCATGGCGGTTGAGTAATATAAGAAAGCTCAATAACCCAGTGCCAGCAACGGCTAAGAGAAAATTCTATAATCTCACAGGTGAAGAAGCCTCAGCAGTCAGACTTGAGCTAGAAACATAACAAACTGCTCAAGAGGGATTCGCAACGCGTGGCATTTTTACTATGCGTTGATTTTTGTGTTTAAGGTGGTTGCAGTAACATCGGTATTGCGTTGCTCACCCCTTAGCAGGGCGTTATAACTCATGAACTTGCTCGAAAGTTTAGCCAGTATATTTGATGTTTCTTTAGCCGGGTAGTTTCATATCAGCCTTGGTTTAATTTTACGAGGCTATTATGAAGTCTAGACAATGTCCCAAGTGCCGGAAAAATGTTGCACTTAGCTGGTTTTTCTTTAGTTCTCATTGGACGAAGTATCGCTGTATTGAATGTGGTTCGCTGATGAAATGGAGTAAGAGGCGAACTTATCTAGGAGCTATATCCGGCGGTTTTGCTGGCCCATTTGTCATTTCTACACATTCTCTCATTCCATCTACATTTCTTAGAGTCTTTATTGCCATTATTTTCGCAATAGCTTTAGCAGTTTCTGTGAGTAAGCAGATAGAGTACATTGACGAAACTGAGTTATAACAAAGCATTTAAGAGGGATTCACAACGCTTGGCAGTTTTGGTTTTAACTTGCTTTAGTGTTTACGGCACAATGGTTTAGCTTGGGTGGAATGCGTTGTTCACCCCTTAATGCGGCGTTATAACCTTAGAGGGCGAAATGGAGCTTAGAGCATTTGAAAAAGAAGATCATGACTTGCTTATCGGGTGGATTGACTCGGATAAATTGAATTATCAATGGGG
>NZ_JAWOTB010000037.1:0-7693 GCF_033338655.1 Vibrio sp. Vb1729
TTTCGCAAGATGTCTGATATTCATCTGCTTTGTAAAACTGCATATTTTCTCCCAAAAGGCATAACGCCCTGTTAAGGTGTGAGCAACGCAACACCGATGCCGCCGCATACTACCTTAAACACTAAAAGCAACGCATGGTAAAAATGCCACGCGTTGCGAATCACTCTTAAACAGTTTGTTATAACACAGTTTTACACGTCATCTTCCGATAAAATTTGACGACAATTGCGAACTGTTAGTACGCGAATTTCGTGACTTAAACTGTAGATAATACGATAGTGACCAAAGATGATTTCACGATAATTCGTATGGGGCATTTCAGGAACAAACCGCCCCATTTCAGGCATACTTCCAAGGAGTTCAGTTTTATCAAAAACTTCGTTTACCCACTTCTCTGCCGCAGGTGGATTATCCAAAGAAATAAACTCCGCTGCATCACCTAGTTTCTGAAGTGCTAATGGAGACCAGACTACTTTCATTTCTTAATGCGCCCAAGTACTTGAGCACGCGCATCATCATTGGAAACACCGAGACCAGAAGCTAACTGAGCTTCTGCTGTGCGCATTTCTTCCAGTAATTCGATTTTCTCTTGCATTGCTTCATACTCAGCAACATCGAGAACAACAGCAACACCTTTGCCACGTTGCGTAATAACCAATGGACGACGAGTCTCATTGATTTGTTTGATGTATGAAGCTACACCGGCACGAAACTCAGACAAAGGCTGAATATCTTGATCGAAATGAATACGACTCATATTGAACTCCCACTAGTACAAAATAACGTACAAATAATAGTTCATCTGACCCTTTTGAGCAAGAAGTTGATTCTGTGTTATAACGCCTTGTTAAGGTGTGAGGCACGCAATACCGAAGCTTCTGCATGCCACCTTAACCACTAAAATCAACGCATAGTAAAAATGCCACGCGTGCCGAATCACTCTTAAACAATTTGTTATACGCGTCCTATCGGTTGTACTTAGCTTTATTCAAAACTTCTTTTAGTTCATGCGTTTTCTCAAGGTTTACACCGTGAATATTGGCTAGAGCACAAACATAATACAAAACGTCATATAATTCTTCTGCGACTGAACCTTTGAGCTCATCTAGCGTTGGTTGCCCACTTTTGCCTTTGCGAATAGATTCCGATAACTCGCCAACTTCTTCGATTAGCTTTAAAAAATAGTGTTCAGATTGCTCTGGCGCATAATCGAATTCTTTTATATGACTTTGTAACTCAGATAACTTCATAACGTCCTTTTTGTATCATTTTTCACAAAGCGTATAACGCCCTGTTAAGGTGTGAGCAACGCAATACCGAAGCCGCCGCATACCACCTTAAACACTAAAACCAACGCATAATAAAAATGCCACGCGTTGCGAATCACTCTTAAACAGTTTGTTATGCGTAAATTCTAGCCATTTAACTGCCAAGATTTTGAACCTTTGCAATCGTATTTACTAATCATTGCCTGCTCTACCTGATTGATATCGTCTCCATCGTCGATATTTGTTAGAAAGTACAGCTTTATAATTTGCTCTTTATCCACTGCTTCAGCTAACACCTTATGCACAACGCGATATCCATCAGGGTTTGATTTACGATACGGTCGTCCTTTTAACAATCGTTCGACATTCCTTTTGTAGTGTTTCAAAGGACGTCTAGCGCCATTTTTCGCTTTACCGACATACCTTCCAACAAGAACATCATTGTTATCGTAAATTTCCCACATATAAATCAACGCTTGTTCTGAGTCTACACCCTGAGAAATAACATCAAACTCCATACTAACCATCCATTTTTTGTAGGTGTTACATACCGCTTTACGCATAACGCCCTGTTAAGGGGTGAGCAACGCAATACCGAAGCCGCCGCATACCATCTTAATCACTAAAACCAACGCATAGTAAAAATGCCACGCGTTGCGAATCCCTCTTGAACAGTTTGTTATGTGCGTGGTTGAAATCTACTCTACACTTGGCTCCGGTAAAACTGGTGGTGTACTGTCCATATAAGTTAAAAAATTTTCCCATAACTCGTGCGTTCTTTGCTTAGTTAACTTAGTTTTGCACGATATCGCCATAATTCCACGAATAGTTCCATCACGCCATTGCGTATAAACCGAATCACAGTGAGAGGACATATATGCTTGCCAATCCTGTTGAGCAAGCTTAATTGCTGTGATCAGTTCTGGGTCATGAGAGTTGTGCTCAAAGCTAGTGTTTAGATATTTGTCTAATTTAACTTGTGCTGACTCTAATTCAATAGCGGCACATTGGTTTATCTCGATTGTGGTCATCGCATTATCACAGTCAATGGACTCTTCTTCAGCAAGAGCACCAAATGAAAGGCTAGCTAATA
The DNA here is from genome assembly GCF_033338655.1 of Vibrio sp. Vb1729. NCBI lineage: Bacteria > Pseudomonadati > Pseudomonadota > Gammaproteobacteria > Vibrionales > Vibrionaceae > Vibrio > Vibrio sp. Vb1729. The sequence continues at coordinate 2,362 of NZ_JAWOTB010000037.1, forward strand.
TGATGATTAGACACTTATTCATCGTTTTCTCCGAAAGCACATAACGCCCTGCTAAGGGGTGAGCAACGCAATAGCAAAGCCGCCGCAAACCACCTTAATCACTAAATTCAACGCATAGTAAAAATGCCACGCGTTGCGAATCCCTCTTGAGCAGTTTGTTAGTCGCGAGGCACCGAGCGATAATTTTAAGCCGAACTAAACTTTGCAAACAACAAACTTTATGTGCTTTGATGCAGTTAGGTCAGGCGTAGTCTCAAAGCGGCTACTCAATGAAACCACTTGGAACAAACAACGCCGTAGAAAACGGAGTGACAACACCAAAAAGCGCTTTTGGAAAACCAATCGCACAGTGCGGACTTTCAACAAAGTCACTGAAACCACGTGGAACTTACCACACCAGAGAAAACGTCATTTCAGCGAGTAAATCGGCTTTTGTACCAACAAACTCACCGAGCGGAGTTGCAACCAAAAACAGACTCTCGATTGCCCTGCTCTGCCAGCACCAAAGAACAAAACAACCGCTAGGACAATTGCAGAACTTTGGACTTAAAACAGCTGAAAATGAGTTTGGACCAACGACAATGAGCCTTTAAACCGAACAAAAAGCAGGCAAGCTTTGAGCTTAGAAACATGATTTTGACTGCTAGCTTTTTCTGGCGACTAACGCCCTGTTAAGGGGTGAGCAACGCAATACCGAAGCCGCCGCATGCCACCTTAACCACTAAATTCAACGCATAGTGAAAATGCCACGCGTTGCGAATCACTCTTAAACAGTTTGTTAAGCGTATTTTGCTGAGTAGAACTCTTTCTCTTTGTTCGAGTGATGCTCATTTAGTGCTTTCCACTGTGCCAATTCATGCTTAACTTCTTCAGGAAGAACTAACCTTTGACGGTAGTTAGTTACTTGAGGACACTGATGAGATGAAATAACATACCTGTGACTGTTCTCTACCAACATATGATTAATTGACTTAGTTTTCTCCTCGCTAAGCCTTGTACCTCTTGGAAGAGGCGGCTTCTGTCCTACCAATGTATAGAGCAAATGCCGAGGACCTAATGGTAAAATCAATTCTGTACCCTCATTACCCCAACCGCCTTTAAGGTCATAGCTACCCTCACCATAACAGTTAAGCTTTAAAACCGGATTATCCGATGTGAGCCATTCATGTCCATTGGCAGGATGCAAAATTGTCCATTGGTGTTCATGCAGGCGAGATGAGACTGTATTCAATAGGTGTTTAATACTCCATAGCCAAGAAGCTCGTCCAATTAGGTTTTCAACATGAACCATTAATCCCGATTCTTCTTTAGTAATTTTTAATTTCAGCGGCATTTCATCATGAAATTTATATTCACCAGTCACCTGAAAATCCCTAGGGACACCTTTCGACATTACTTTATCAACAACACTCCTCATCATGGATTCGAACTCATTACTATCTGCTCTCTTGAGGTGTTCGATAAACTTGACTGGAGTACGAAGATCCTGAAGGGCAAAAAAGTTAATGATACTTTTATAGTCACTAGGCGTTAACTTAGCGTTGGAAATTACTTTTTGAATCGCAGCCTCTGCAGGAGCTTCAAAGTGTTGATCAAACCATGTTTCAATTTGGTCGCATTCATCTCCATGTTGAGTATTAATGTAAAGGTTTCTCAAATACCCAATTCCGTTTAAGGGAAACGGCTTCCAGATGGGTACATTTTCATGCTGCACCAACGTTCTGTAAATCTGGACTTTTCCGTCTGTTGACCAATTTTTTAAATACATAACTGGAACAAAGTGATTATCTCTTTTCTTAACCGAACTCATAGTTTTCTCTTATACGCTTAACGCCCTGTTAAGGTGTGAGCAACGCAATACCGAAGTCACCGCATGTCACCTTAAACACTAAACGCAACGCATAGTGAAAATGCCACGCGTTGCGAATCACTCTTAAACAGTTTGTTATGTTTTATTCTACGATACACCGCACTATACTAAATGAGCTTGGAACAGTAATGATGCTTTGAGGTTCTTGTTTTAATTTAAGAGTTTCATAGATACTAGGATTTAGCTGGATAGCGTTGTCGACAAGCACAGTAGTCATTTGAGGACCAAGGAAAATTACTGACTTATTTTCACCTAAATTGGAACAAAAGTGTTTCGTACTAAAGTCAACTTTATGTGCGACAGCATAAGCCTTAAGCTTCATATGCTGCTCACTATCAAAGTATCTATTAGTAAACACCCACCCAGTGAGAGCAGAGGCTAAATACCCCCCCCCCAGGAGAAAAGCCAACCAACCATACTTGTTCTCTCCTCGATACGCCCACGCACTAAGAGATAGCATCACAAACGAAACTAAAAACACAACTCTAAGTACAACCTCGAGAGTCAAAACAGTATTTAAAAATGTAAGTGCAACTTGAGCATAAGGAAAAGCAGACGCATCAACACCAAAAACTGCATTTATTGTTGCCGAAGCCGTGTAGTTTGATGAATAAACAAGCAATGAAAAAGCTAAAGAGATCGCAAACTTCACTGAATTGTACTTCCACAGCTCAGAGATATACGAATTTCTTTCAAAAAAAGCTGCAATGTAAACCAATAGCCAGGCAATACCACTAAAAAAACTTAAATGAATATACGGTTTAAACCAGTCCTCATCGATTAAAGCCAAAGGGATAACAACCGTAAGCAGAAACCCTAAAGTCCCAAATAAACCTAGTTTGAACTCTTCATCATATTTCTTTTTTTTAGCCTCTAGCTCTGAGGGTTCCGTATTTCCCAATGTAACCTCCTGTAAACATAACGCCGCATTAAGGTGTGAGCAACGCTACCACCAGACGAAACCTGTACGCCTTAAACACGAAACCCAACGATGACATAAAAAATGCCAAGCGTTGGGAATCACTCTTAAATGCCTTGTTAGTTTTTTGTTTCTAGAGAGTGCTTATTTTCCAAGTCTTCTACCTTATTTTTAAGTTTCTCTAACTTTCGAGAATAAATAAAGAAACCGATTTGAGAACATACTACGGCCACATAGAACAGGTTATCTCTATGTTGAGCTGGAGCATCATTCCACAACCATATAGCGAAGACAGTGACAAGCACATAAGAAATAATATTTGAAATCATTGATGAAGCCCCGAAACCAATCGTACACTTCGATTTTCTAACTCTGTATTAACTTTTTTTAATTCAGACTTATTAAACGCAACAGCTCCCCAAATGACAAGCATAGCTAAACCACCTCTGCCAAGTTTACCTCTAGCTTTAGATTCCTTGTATAGGTCTTTGAGTCCAAGGCTTGAAGCACCAATACCTATATAACTAGCGAAATTGTCTAAAAAGCTATGAAAATCTTTATCAGACTGTAACTCTTTCTCAGTCATTGACCACATGCCATATTGTGGGTTAACAAAAGTAGTGTCTAGCGCTCCTGTTACTAGTTTTCCCATTAAGGCTCTATTCGAAACACTTCGTATCAGTTTCATAGCATCTACTCGTTGCTTCTGACTGAGATGTCTATACAAGATCATCGAACAAATCGCATCTACTTCTACTTTTCCAGCCCCAACAAGTAGTTCTGGTTTAAAACCGATTATTTTAGCTAATATTCTTAATTGTTCTTGCTCATTGCTTGGCAAATTATACGGTAAACTGCTAACTGAAATTACGTTACTCATCACTCATCCATGTATAATTTTAGGGCTTATTTTATGAAGTAAAAAGAATAACATATGCACTCAGTGGTGTATAGGAAATGTTATGAAACTAACGCCTTGTTAAGGTGTGAGGCACGCAATACCGAAGCTTACGCATACCACCTTAACCACTAAAACCAACGCATAGTAAAAATGCCACGCGTGCCGAATCACTCTTGAACAATTTGTTAGCCCTTTTTCAAAAGGTTAAGACTTGTATACGACAACCAAACCACCAAGATTGCCATTAAGTTTAGAGAAACTGTTACTTCATTAACACTCACACTTATCGGTACTTCAACTCCAAAAGAAAAGGCTAAGGAAAAGTTAGGTGTCTCTATATCTATAATCTGAATTAAATAAAGAACGATCATTAACTTAAATACCCAAAGCTTCTTTTTTAACAACCCGTAAAAACTAGACAAATTCAAACTTAGCATCACTAAAACAATTGCAAATGTGAGAAAAAGACTCGAAGAGCTCAATTGATTTACTTGGGCAAGCAAGGTAAATAATAGAAACAGAGTAACTGCAACAGATATACCCTGCAAAAACAGTAAGAATTTTGTTCTTTTTAAATGATTTTCAAACAATTTTTTATATTCTCCTTGAGGGCTAACGCCCTGCTAAGGGGTGAACAACGCAATACCGAAGTCGCTGCAAACCACCTTAATCACTAAATTCAACGCATAGTGAAAATGCCACGCGTTGTGAATCCCTCTTGAGCAGTTTGTTAGTTTGCAGACCCAAAGGGTTGATTTTACGTTATTTTAAACTTTGCGAAAAACAAACATTATGTGCTTTGATGCAATTAAATCAGGCGTAGTCTCAAAGCGGCTAGTCAATGAAACCACTTGGAACAAACAACGCCGCAGAAAATGAACTCACAACACCAAAAACAAATCAGCCGTTGAAACGATGCCAATTTTGGATTTTCACCACGCTAGTTAACACTGAAATTGAACGCCGATACGACAATTTCGACTTTGAGATTTTACCACTAGATCTTGCGATATAGCTGCGTTTTTCCTCTTGCAAACTAACGCCCAATTAAGGTGTGAAGCACGCGACCACAACACTTAATTTGAACACCGTAAACACTGGACTAAACCCAAACCGAAAATGCAAAGCGTGCTGAATCACTCTTAAATTGTTTGTTAGGTGCGTAGCTTAATCTTGCACTAACCTAACCCATTTTGCCCGCCATGCCTGTGCTTCCATTGGGTCTGGCCAAAACTCTTTTTGCTTACTTATCAGGCTGTTTTCAACAGTATGAAAAGTTATAGCACGTGCTTTTTGGACACCATCTGCAATTGATACAGCAGTGACTACTGTTTCACCGTCGCAAACTACGGAGTGAACAGTAAACTCCCAAATACCATTCGCAGGGTAATAAGTATTGATAGCCGTGAAGTTGTCTCGGCCAATAATGAGTTCACCCGACTGCGGCCAGAAACCCTCAAAATCTGGGCTAAGCCACTCGCTTGCTTTGGCAAAGTCATTTGTTTTCATCGCATCCCAAAAAGCTAGGACGACTTCCTTTGAGTTCATGATTTCCTCCAAGCACCTAACGCCCAATTAAGGTGTGAAGCACGCTACCACAGAACTCAATTTGACTACCGTAAACACTGAACTAAACCCAAAC
>NZ_JAWOTB010000038.1:0-7031 GCF_033338655.1 Vibrio sp. Vb1729
ATGCGTTGATTTTAGTGAATAAGGTGGTATGCGGCGGCTTCAGTATTACGTTGCTCACCCCTTAGCAGGGCGTTATGTAGCCGCGAGAGGACGGTAAGTTAAAAGGATTTATATATGTTAAATATTCGGCAAGCTCGCATTGAAGATATCAGTGTTATCAAGAAACTACAGTTTCAGCTTAATGAGTATCATCAAGCAAATTTACCTGATGACTTTTTGTCACCGGAAGAAATTGAACAAAAAATAGACCTACACAAGATAATCAAAAGTGAAAGCTCGATTTTTCTGGTAGCCGAAAGCAAAGGGCAGTTAGTAGGTTTTGTTTTTGGTGAGCTATGGGTTCGTAAGTCTTGGACGCTCAAAGAGCGAAAGATCGCAAACGTTGAACAGATTGTAGTGGATTCATGCTTTAGGAGTCAAGGTGTTGGAGTGGCGCTAATAGAGGCATTTGAGGAACGGGCTATTTCTAACGGCGGAGAAGAGCTGTGGTTAGAAGTATATTCTTTCAATGAATCAGCTCTAGCTTTGTATCGCAAAGCTGGTATTGAGCCCAAGATCCAAATTGGACAGAAAGCACTAACCTGAAAGTCGGCTACATAACAAATTGTTCAAGAGTGATTCGGCACGCGTGGCATTTTTACTATGCGTTAGTTCTAGTGGTTAAGGTGGTATGCGGAAGCTTAGGTATTGCGTGCCTCACACCTTAACAAGGCGTTAGGCGATTAGGAGAGTTCATTGTTCGAAGTTGGTAAAATCTATAACCGTCGCTCTGATATTCACGGCGTATACAAAGGGCAACAGTATGGTGGTATCGCTACGCCAGCTAATCATTCTTATGTATTTATATTTACCAGTGATGCTGGTGAAGAGTTCGGCTATTCCGATGGTTTTGGTCCTGATGGTACGTTTAGGTATACAGGCGAAGGTCAAGTAGGTGATATGCAGATGGCCAAAGGTAATTTGGCAATCTTCGAGCACCAGCAAAACAAAAAAGAAATCTTGTTGTTTGAGTCGACGACCAAAGGCTTTGTGCGTTTTGCCGGAGTATGTAGTTACATTGAACACCACATCGAGCAGCGACCTGACAAAAATGGTCAGCTTCGAGATGCTTTCATTTTTCACTTGGACGTACTTCCGCAACCAAGGCTTCCGGGAGTGGAAAATGGCAAGGCTCCTTACTTAACCAAACCGACTAAAAGCAAATCACTTAAGCAGTTGCGCGATATTGCTACGGCTGTGACCCCGAATGATGTGGACGTTAAAGAACAAGTTGCTCATGTCCGTTATCGCAGTGAGGCTATAAAGTTATATGCCAAAAAGCGCGCAAATGGGGTTTGTGAAGGTTGCAGAATCGGGTCACCCTTTGAAACTAAGGCAGGACCTTATCTAGAAGTCCATCATTTAACTAGGCTTGCTGACGGTGGTGCTGACTGCCCGGAAAATGTTATCGCTCTATGTCCTACGTGCCATAGGAGAGCGCATTATTCAATCGACAGCAAAGAGTTCAACGAACAGTTGTTAAGAATAGCCCTTAGCATCGAAGAAAAAATCGCCCAACAAAGCATTTAAGAGTGATTCGCAACGCTTGGCGGTTTCGCTTCGCTCAAGTATAGCCAAGCGCCGCTCACACCTTAATGCAGCGTTAGGCTCTTTAGAGGAAAATAATGAACGAAAGTATAATTACGCTAATTGGTGCCTCAGTTAGTTTAGTGATTGCTCTGCTCTTTGCACTTTGGCAGATTTTGACTGTTTTGGTGGATGTAATTAAGTCTAAGAATGATCGTAAGCTAAAAGAAGACATTGCTAATGCACTTAAAAATGGTGTGCCAACCTGGGAACATATCAAAGTAATCGAATCATGTTACTCTTTGCTGTCTCCCAACTCCTTAAAGCGAAGTTTAAATAACCTAATAAAGCAAGAGGTTGTAAACGGAGTTACAGAAGATAGTAAATCCTTAGCCTTACTTGAGGAGTGGGCAAACAAGCTTAAGTCAGATGAACCATTTGAGGGAATACCACCAGAATTAAAGCTACCATTAGAACGAATAAGGCAAGAAGCTCCAGAACATCAACATATGATAGAGTTACTTGTTTCCCAACTTCAAGAATATACAGATCAAGCTAGAGGAGAGAAAAAACGAAACTCCGTAATTTCTATTATTGGTCTTCTAGTCGGTATTGGTGGTTTTGCTATTGGAGCGTATCAAATCTATGTTTCAGCTGACTCTGAGCATACTAGCCCACAACAAGAGGCAGTATTGACCACAGAGCCTAACAAATTGCTTAAGAGTGATTCGTAACGCGTGGCATTTTTACTTTGCGGTGGCTTAGGGTGATTAAGGCGCCGTGCGGTAGCTTTTGTATTGCGTTACTCACACCTTAGCAAGGCGTTATGCCTTATCAAGGAGTAATTATGTGGAAGCATCTAGTTAGTACACTAGAAAACAATAGTAGGTTTGAAAGTCCTGCGAGGAAGTTAGATATCGATAATGCTGAAAAATTACTCAATGTTTCGTTCCCGCGCCAATTGCAGGAATGACTTCAAGAAGCAAATGGAATCTATGGAGAGTACGATTTAGGATTGGTATGGCCATTGGATAAAATTGTTCATACAAATCTTCAGTTCCGCCAAAGCCCAAACTACAATCAACTATATATGCCGTTTGATTCCTTGCTATTTTTTGCCGATGCAGGCAATGGTGATCAGTTTGCATTTCCTATTCAGGCAGAACAAATCAGACGAGATGATGTTTTTGTATGGAATCATGAGGATGATAGCCGGTTTTGGGTTGCACCTGATTTGGAAAAATACATCGAGTGGCAATTAACAGGAAAAATAAGCACCTAGGCATAACAAAGCGTTTAAGGCGGATTCACAACGCTTGGCGACCTTAGCTTAAGTTGAATTTAGTGTTTACGGTAGAATGGTTTAGGTTTGGTGGTTGGCGTTGTTCACCACTTAACGCGGCGTTAGTTTGCATGGATAAACTCTCACCCCAGTTATTATTTCTAGGGTGAAAGTCGTGTTATTTCAGATGATTCTGGGGTAGCTGTGATTGACCCAAGACAGCAACGACTAAGATAAAGTCATGTTCTTTGGTGAAATAAGCTGTGTGTTTTCCAATCGGGAAATAAAAGCCATTTGGGTATATCTCGTCACAACTTCTTCCTAAGCCTGGATTATCAGCTAGCATCTGAAACCCTGATAGCAGAGTATCTTTGTAGTTACGCCACTGTAATTCAGAAAAGTTTTCAACAGTGTAGTTTTTTACTTTGCGCAAGTGAGATTGCGCTAAGTTACTTAGCTTGTATTTGTTCTTTTGCATAAGTTAGTTACAGCGAGTTCAGAAAGCTTTCGCCATCAACAGTGTTTCCATTGTTCAAGTCTTCTTTAGCTGACTTAAAGCAGTGTTTGAGGTACTCAACTTTCATAGCTTCTAGCTCTTCAAAGTCACGAATGGACATGACAACGACAGTATCTTTACTGTTTTTGCTGATTTTTACTGGCTCGCGTTGTGCGCTCAGAAGTAGTTCGCCGAAATTTCGTTTGGCATCATTGGCTGTTAATGTATGCATGGTCAGTTCCCAATTGAGTGTACAGTTAGATTATAATGCATCGCATGAAATGTTCAATTTAATTAAATCGTGCGATTTGTGTGAAATGCAAACTAACAAACTGTTCAAGAGGGATTCGCAACGCGTGGCATTTTTACTATGCGTTGGTTTTAGTGGTTAAGGTGGTATGCGGGGGCATCGGTATTGCGTCGCTCACCCCTTAACAGGGCGTTAGTTTGCAAGAGGAAAAACGCAACTATATCGCAAGCTCTAGTGGTAAAAGCTCAAAGTCTAAATTGTCGTATCGGCGTTCAATTTCAGTGTTAACTAGCGTGGTGGAAATCCAAAATTGGCATCGTTTCAACGGTTGATTTGTTCTTTGGTTCGGCGACTTTTTGGTTCACTGAGTCGAACTTTTTTGTTGAAACTCTGTTCGTTGAGTTTGTTGGTACAAAAGCCGATTTTCTCGCTGAAATGACGTTTTCTCTGGTGTGGTAAGTTCATGTGGTTTCATTGACTAGCCGCTTTGAGACTACGCCTGACTTAAATGCATCAAAGCACATAAAGCTTGTTGTTCGCAAAGTTTAAAATAAAGTAAAATCAATCCTTTGGGCCTGCAAACTAACAAACTGCTCAAGAGGGATTCACAACGCGTGGCATTTTTACTATGCGTTGATTTCAGTGATTAAGGTGGTATGCAGCGGCTTTGGTATTGCGTTGTTCACCCCTTAGCAGGGCGTTATGCCGCTATATGAAAAACGGGAGAGGACATGAAAGGGGAAATTGTTCGCTGGGTTGATGAGCGCGGTTTTGGGTTCATAAATTCCAATGAACTGGATGGTGACATTTTTGTTCATGTATCCAAGTTCAAAAAAGGATACCGACGCCCCCGAATAGGGGACCAAGTAGAGTTTCAACTGGCAAGTACTCAGCCTAAGTTAAGTGCGGAAAGTGCTCAGTTAGTCGGTGTCAAACCACAGAAAAGCAATTCTTTTTCAGTTGTATTATCAGCAGTTATCGTCGGTCTAATAGGCGCAGCCTTCTATCTGTTTTATATAGAGCCTAAGTTAAACCCTGCATATGAAAATATGGGGTTCAGTTGTCAAGGCAAGACTTACTGTAGCGAAATGGCGTCTTGTGATGAAGCAAAGTTTTATTTATCAAATTGTCCAAATGTCAAAATAGATGGCGACAATGATGGTACTCCTTGCGAGAGTCAGTTATGTGGTAGTTGGTAGGATCGGCATAACAAACTGTTTAAGAGTGATTCGCAACGCGTGGCATTTTTACTATGCGTTGGTTTTAGTGTTTAAGGTGGTATGCAGCGGCATCGGGATTGCGTTGCTCACACCTTAACAGGGCGTTAGCATGCGGGAGTAATATGAAGAAAATTCTCATCATCGGTAATTCTGGCTCAGGCAAGAGTTGGTTGTCGACCCAGTTATCCCGAAAACTTCAGTTGCAAGAAGTTAACTTGGACTCGATTGTATGGGAGCCAGGTGGCTATAATCAAAAACGCTCCACCGGAGCAATCGAAAATGAAATTGCTAGTATAAAGTCTCAATGCAACTGGGTAGTTGAGGGAGTATTTGGTGCTTTAGCCGAACAGCTTATTTTTTCTGCTGACATGCTGTTGTTTTTGGATTTGGAATGGTCTGAATGTAAAAGTTCTCTTTATGCTCGTGGTTCGGAGAGCTCGAAGCAACTTAATGAGGAACAGGCGGAGAAGAATTTTCGTGAATTATTAAAATGGGCTTCTGAATACTCGGTTCGCGAATCCAAAAGTTCACGACAGTTCCATCAGCAATTGTTCAGAGATTTTCACGGTTCTAAAGTACGTTTCACAACACGCTCTCAAGTGAATGAGTTTGTAGCGGAAACAACATGCTAACAAACTGTTTAAGAGTGATTCGCAACGCGTGGCATTTTCACTATGCGTTGGTTTTAGTGGTTAAGGTGGTATGCGGAAGCTTAGGTATTGCGTTGCTCACACCTTAACAGGGCGTTAGAGGGCTTATGAAAATAATACAACTGTTGATACTTGCTAAAGCTATATTTTTAAGTGGGTGTGTTGTTTACTTAGATCATCCTGATGCACAAAGAATAAGTGGCAAAGTTATCTGGAGAGACACAGGAAAACCTGCCGAAGATGCTAATATAACAATTTGGGAGGGGAGGACATTTTTCACTTTGTTTCCCATTTCCTATCCCGCAGCAGGTTGGGCAACTTCTGACGCAGAGGGTAATTTTACTGTTGTTCTAGAAAACCAATGGCCTGCAGACGTTACAGCACATGTTCCCTGTGGGTTTGGTAAACGTATTGTCAATGAAAGCGAAGTTAATCAAATCATTATAGAGTTGGAAGAGTCATCTTCTAGCGAGTGCTTAACTCCGATAGTTGATTGAAGACGCACAAAACTAAATTGGTGTTGTATCGTTCAGTAATGATCGACCAACTCAACCCCGCCCTCTAACAAACAATTTAAGAGTGATTCAGCACGCTTGGCAGTTTTGGTTTGGGTTGAGTTCGGTGTTTACGGTGGTCAAATTGAGTGTCGTGGTCGCGTGCTTCACACCTTAATTGGGCGTTATGTGGAAAGCCTAGCCAATCGGATGTGGCTAGGCTGCAAGCTATTTATTTGAAAATCTCGTTAGCCATTTTCAGTAGCACGTGGCTGATGAAAATAAACATCACCGTATAGATGTTGAGGTCTGGGGTTGCCTCTAAAAAAGGCACATTGGTCGAAATAATTCGGCTAAAGACCAGTAGTCCTGTAAATAGAGAAAATGAGCCTAGAATCTTGTTGATACACATGGTAGCAATTCGAGTTTGTTGATGCTGAAACCTATCGTACAAAACGTTTAGTACGAACATCAGGACTGCAAGAGCCATCAGAGCATAAACTTTCGTTGTTTCAAACGGTTTTAGCAGATAGTCAGTCCAATCAGGGACGGAAGAGCTTAGAGTCATATCGTTACTAATAATATAGTAAGAGCATAAATCTGCCAGTGTTACAAAGACTGCGATAAATACCATTTGGCTAATACATAGTCGAGAATGCGAAGGTAGTTTAGTTTTGAAAACGGTGTTGGTTAGAATGCTTTTTAGTAAACTTGTCATTATTACTTCTTGGGTTTTTTGTTAATTAAGAAACACGAACCAAAAGGTTAAAATGGATCGTGACTTCACTTGAAGCTAACTCTAGATGAGGGCTTTGCTCAAAAAATCAAGTGCTTACTGTGATTTTTCACATAACAAACTGTTTAAGAGTGATTCGCAACGCGTGGCATTTTCACTATGCGTTGGTTTTAGTGATTAAGGTGGGGTGCGGAAGCTTCGGCATTGCGTTGCTCACACCTTAACAGGGCGTTATACGAATAGAGGGAAATTATGTACAAAAGTAATGATTTTAACTTGGATTCAAAAGAGTTCAGGTTTAAGAAAGACTCATATCCTTTGTCTAAGATAAACAATG
>NZ_JAWOTB010000039.1:0-2601 GCF_033338655.1 Vibrio sp. Vb1729
GTCTCTGACCATTTCGACTCGCCCGAACTTTGGCAAGTGAAAGCCCGCAGCTAATTCAGGAAAATGCTGTAGTGTTTCTCGCTTTTTAGGTATGACTTCAGACTGCTCAGCTTTCCAATATGCGGTCATATCATCCTGTATTAAGTCAACCCGATTGACTCGCTTGCCATTCACAACACGACCTGGTCTAAGCATAGGAAACGGAACAAAGGTGACACTGTTACCATTTTGACGACTCGTAAACTCTTCAGGTAGTGGCATTGGTTTGTCGTTGAAATGGCTATCTTGATAGGAGCCAAAATAAACCACCTGGTCAGTATGTTGAAACCACACACAGTCAGGAATAGAAAAAGCCTTAGCGACCTGATCTAAACATTGATAACCCGTTCCCTGGCAAACAAAGTTTGGGATCGCGGTCTTCATGTATTCTTTATTAGGTAGATTAAACTCGAGACCAGTAAGGTGAGAGAGCGCATCAATAACTTGCTCGGCATTTGGATGCTCTAAACTGAGAGACCAACGTTTACTCAAAATACCTGTCAGTTCTTTCACTGTGATTTTTTGGTAGCCATTGACTGTAGATTGGATTTTATCAACATAGCCCTCAAACCAAGGCGACGTTTTGTTTTCATATCCAATATCAAAACGCACCGGCTCGAATAATTTCAAGGGTTGTGTAGCTTCAATTTCAAAGATGGCCACACTACCCAAAGAAAGCTTTAAGCTCACCATGTTACTTGCCAACTTGACTTCTTCGCCGCTTATATACAAGCGCTTCTCTAACTTCATTGAGTCGCCTCCTCTGCGGTGATGAGTGCCTGTTTCAACCGAGTATTCTCTCGCTGCTCTGGCTTGCTTTGCGCTTTAATCCGCTGCTCTTTTTGCTCGGCGACACTGTTGTACTCCCGAAGCTCAAAAGATACATTCCAAGCCTGTAGAGTTTCATGTTCTCTTGCTTGAATACGTCCAGTGAACTTCACATTGCGAATTTTAAGTGCGAGCGCAATGTCATTGCCGATTCGATAAATACGCCTAGCATTCGACTCATCTTTATCTGAAGCAAACGCATAAAGTTGGGTCAGTGTTTCTATACGAATGAATGGAACACGACCACTAAAGGTAAGCTTTTTGCCTTTGTCACCTTGCTCTGCCACCTCGGTACCAGAAGACTGCCCACTCATGTCCTGGTCTTTAAACTCCATAGACATTTCAACGGTCATCGAGTCTAAGTTAATTGGCACACCATCTAGAGCTAGCATAATAGCTCCTCAAAAAACGTCATAGGTTCATAGCTAAGCAATAGGCTTGCTAATGTAAATTGATTATTGTTGGGCGTTCCCGCTTGATTCAATCGTGTCGCTATACTTTCCGCATTGCCCTCCACGGAGAACGCATAGATACTTCCTTTTAGGTTCTTCAGGGCGTTGAGCTGAGCCTTGATTTCTTCCATCTTTTTATTGCGTTTCGCTGCTAGTAACTGCAACTTGTCAATTACGTGATGGTCATCGTCTGCTAATGACTCTAGCGTAGCTACTTGGGCACCTTGCCAATGTAAAGCATCATGTAATGGGTTAGCGTTGAGTAAAGCCATCGGCTTAAAGCGTGGTAGAGCGATCGCTGCAGGTTGATGGAACTTATCAACGTCATTGGTATTTAAAGCATGACTTTGCCTAGCTACTTGGCACCACTCAGGCATTGGAAACAATGATGTAAGCTCAATGAGCTGCCGAGAGAATTGGTTCAATTGAGAGGCCGTTACCATTATCGCAATACCGTGAAGATGGCCATTTGGTCGGTACCTATCAGCGTAATCCCGCAGCTTATTAGATAACGTTTTAATTGCAGTACTAGGATTGAGGTAACACCCCGAGTCCAAACGGGTCCCCACTTGAAACTGATATGGCGACACTGTAAGTACGGCTCCTGAGACAAGTAGGGATTGAAGTTCACTACGCAGCTTAAGCAAAGCGCTCGCCTCTTCACTTAAAGAGTGACGCCCGTAATTGGCGTCACTTGTATGGTTGGTTAACCGGTTAATCGCTTCGTTCATTACGGCGCCGACTGCGTCTGTCACTGACTCAGCCTTGGTTTGAATGTTCTGCGAGTAACTTGGCCAGTTTAATTGGGATAAGTGCCAAGTCATAAGTGGCCTTCAATTGTCATGGATTTCTCCGTAGGGCGTTGTGGTCGAATGGCCATCATTACTACACCATCCTTTACATAGTCGCGCAGCGCTCTCCGGTAGCTTCTCCAAACTGAAGCAGTTAGCGTAGAACGAGGATCGGAGTCTTCATGTAATGTGACTTGTCTATCCACATAAACCATTTCATGTGCCACCCATTGATTTTCTGCTTCAGCAAAAATAGCTGGCTCTTCTTGACCAGGAACTGCATCTGGATATGTCCATATGCCATTTGATTGTAAGACAGCGGGCAGCTTCTCGGGTGGTGAAGGGATCTCTATCCATCCATGCGGAGGGGTACCTCCGATAACTTGAAAACACCCCGTTCCCACTAATCCATATATTTTCTCTTTATCCATGCCTTACACCTTAACGCCCACAATCTTTCTCAAATAATGCTCACCTGAATAGGCGGTCAC
>NZ_JAWOTB010000039.1:2701-5227 GCF_033338655.1 Vibrio sp. Vb1729
ACTCCATCGAGCTTTTTCTTATCTGCTGCCGTCATTACCCCTGCATGAGATGTCGTCACCGCACTTAAAACCGCATCTTTACCCGTAGAACTCTTGATCGTTTGAGTTGTGGCATTGCGAGATGCCGTCAAGTTGGTTGCGATATTCGCTTGTGCTCCAGCTTGTATGCCATCCAGCTTCTTCTTGTCTGCTGCGGTCATAACCCCAGCGCTCGATGTTGTTGCGGCACTTAAAGTGGCATCTTTACCCGTAGAGCTATTAACCGTTTGAGAATTGGCGTTGCGAGACACGCTCAAGTTAGTTGCTACATTGACTTGAGCCCCACTCTGAATCCCGTCTAATTTTTTCTTATCGCTTGCACTCATCCAACCGGAGGCTGTTTTAGTGGCATTCTTAACATTCTTGTTGATGTATGACGCGACAGACTGAAAGACTCGTTTTGCACTCCATAGGCTACGGTGTTCATCCTCACCAGCTTCAGCTTGTTGCTGAGTGATAACATCCCACACGCGCCAATCAGTAACATTGCCATGGGAGTCAATGCCAGCAAGTCGAGCGATGTAATGCTGTTGACCGTTTTCATCAACGTAATTACTGAGTTCTGTTTTTGAGCTTCTTACTGTCGCTATGTTTTCCCAACGAGAGAGTGCGCTGCCTTGGCGTACCACATCTAAGTACAAGCCGCAGGGAACGCCATCACTGACCACCACCTCTTTTTTTGAGAGCTCAACACGTAACCCTGAGACATATACAACTCCGGGACTAACAACAAATGTGTTTGACTTTCCTTTAGCGACAACCGAGCAGCCACGTACAAAGGCCGAACCGCCATAATGGTCAAGGTTCGTCAAACGTAAATCATCATCAATGCCCATTAAGCGCGCATGAAAATCTATCTGCCAAGTTCCTGGGTCAACATGAATATTTGCTATCGCTGCAGCGCCACTGTACTCCTGCGCGACGGACTTAATAGTGGTCATGTTTTCTTCTTTAGTTTCCGTATTCTTATACACGATCAAGCCACAGGAGTTCTCAACATGCTTGTCATGGAGGTAAATCGCATTGAACTTAAAACTCGGTGTGGTTGACTGAAGAATGACGGAATACACCAACGTATTACTATTAAGTCGCGCAGCCTGGTCCACTTTTTGACGATGCACGATATACGCTTCACTAGGCAGACCTAGGGTACGGTCAATCGTTGATTCAGCGTCTAAGTTAGGAATATGAGCAAACACAAACTCGTTCATGTTTGTCGTACTACCCGCTGTAATTTTATCCACTAAATAGCGCTCAAACTGAGCAGGGATAATGGTTTGGCTCATACTGTATTATTCCTCTAGTTTTGCACTAAATAGCTGCTGACTTTGGCTGAAACAGGCCGTACGAATGTGCACCTGAATGGGATAAACAACTTCAAATCGATATCGACGGCAAGTTCTCCCATACTGCTCTATGAGCACTTGAACCAACTTGCTGTTTTGCGAGATATCGCCATCACTTAGCTCAATAGTACAAACGTCCCACTGAACTTCGCTTTGACGCTCTTTGAACTTAACGATGCCAATGCCTAGCCTTTCAAAAATCCGCTTGAAACCCGCTACGCTACCTGCGTCTTTGGCGTTCACTTCTGCGTATTTCACTCGCTTTCGAAACAGTGAAAGTGGCTCACTCTCAAACCTTTTGATATCTCTATCCCATGCCATTAATTCCAATGCTTTTTCGTTACAGGTCAACGCATCCATTTGGCGAAGCGGAAATAGCAGACTGCTCCAAACTATCTGGAAGAATGAAAAAGCGCCTTTAGATAAAAAGTGAGGTTCTTTGACTTCATCCGCCGTCGTTCTTCCGTCCTGCCACCATGGGATCACAATTTCTGGTAAGCGAGGGGAATGTCGGCTTTGGTCGTAATTTCGAGACTCAGACATCCACGAGTTCCCTAACTGCGAGTGATTTCAATCGAGGCTGTTCTAGCTTGCTGATAATGTCTTTTTGGACTTTTCCGTCTACGGTAAACCTTACCGATTCAACTTCCGTCATGTTGGTATGTATCTCAGTACCAAGCAAAGATAAGCTAAAACGATGCTCAGGTTTCGCGCGTGTCATTTCTGGGTAAGCTGCTGTTTCTCGAAAAGCCGCTCTAATCCTCTCTTCCACTTCAAGAAGTTCATTCACTTTGGTGGCGCTGTCTAAGTTCTCAGCTAAGACGACATCCGCCGTGATCTCATGTTTCGTATCGGGAATGGCTTTACAGGTAAGCACATCACCGTGGCCGTGATGCCCTTTAGACATTATGTGCTCATTTAGCTGTTCAAGAACGGTTAGCGGGGTTGGCCCCACTTCCATCAAAATCAATGCTTCTGCTGAACCAGGGGTTATGTCCCCTGTATTTCTAAAATAGATGTTATCACTTCGGATCCCCGCTACGCTGGCGATGATAGAGCGATACACATCATCGATGTGCCATTCACCAGAGCTAGTAAAGGCATTTTGAATACGAAGCGCTAACTCTTCATCAGTCTCTGC
>NZ_JAWOTB010000039.1:5327-6706 GCF_033338655.1 Vibrio sp. Vb1729
GTTTGAATAACCGCCCCTTTCTCAATCGTCACCGCATCAGCAGCATTTGCTTTAGTTAGTGTGATGTAGCCTTGTGCTCTTTGAGCTACTTTCGGCGCGATATTGTGCTCCCAAGCTTTTAGGTCCAGAGCCCAACGCTCAGCGGTTGCCACGAACATATTGGGCATAACATGCTGAGCCAATAGATGCCTAATCAGCCAAACACATGGCGTGACCACTGCAGCGCGAACCCAACGCCAAAACGGTGACATTTCGGAGTCATTCGAAATCTTGCTACCAGCCCCCACGACTTCTTGTTTTAGTTTGGTTTCAAAGTCCTTTTCGGTAACTGGAACACCCGATTCACTTAGCACCTGAACAAAATCCGTACTTGGTCGTTTACTCATGCTTTCACCTCAAGTTCCCCATATTCATAAGCCTTAGCGGTTAAGGTGATATCACCAGTTTCTGTTTCTCTTGCTGTCGCTGAACCCGGTACCACTCTTACATCTCTCTCAGCAAGTTGCTCAATTTGCACCATTACATCAGCGCGTAACGCTGGGTTTCTTTCTGCAACCAATTGGCGAGCCAATCCTGATTCCATGATCGCGTGCTTAATGTCCTGCGCGATGCTGTATAAATCACTGCACTCTTTAGGCTGTTGGCCTGCGTCCATATCCCAGCCACCCTCGACCACTTTGATATCGTTGTAGCGCTTGCGTTCTGTTAAGTCGTTACCCCACATTGAGCTCATCCCACTCGGCTAATTGGTCTGGTGTTATTCCGTTAGGGGCAGTGATATACACGTCGCCAAAAGAGCTAACTCGACTAGCATCACTGTGATTGGTTGTTTTCATATTGTTCACCACTTGAGGAGGCAATCGTGGCTCGTTGCTCTTCCCTTTATATTCGATAAACGGTTGAGGCGATTGAGTATCTAGATTTGGAGCTTCAACGTTGATGCTTGGCTGAGAAATAACCTGGCTTTCTGCAATTTTGAATGGCGCCATTTGCTCTGGCTTATATCCATAAACGTCTTGGTTCGTCGCTATCGCAGACTCGTAACTCATTTGAGGTTGAAGTAGTTCTAATTGCTTAACTTCTGACGCATCACCCGGAGTTAGGTTCTGTGATATAGGAGTACTGTGTTCAGCTTGGACGGCCGTTGTCATCTCTGGCGTTTCAATTTGGCTCCCCAGTTCAATATCAACACCTGGGATCATATTGAGTAAATCAACGAGTCCTTCGATAGCATAAGCAATAACATCAAACCAAGCCGTATCTTTAAACGCGGAGGTTAAGTCGTCCCACCAATAGATTGCCGCAGCAATACCACCTATAAGCAGCGCTATACCAGCGACAACCCAAGTTAACGGGTTGGCCCAAAGCGCGGCGTTAAA
>NZ_JAWOTB010000040.1:0-6383 GCF_033338655.1 Vibrio sp. Vb1729
CGGCCTGTCACGCCGGGGGTCGCGGGTTCGAGTCCCGTCCACTCCGCCACTTATATTAAGCCTCAGTCGAAAGACTGGGGCTTTTTTCGTTTCTACTGCGGCGTTTCCCTGAAGTGTGTTTACACCTAACTAGACTACTCCCCATAATCCCTACTAAGCGAACTCTGCGTGATTACACACTAGGCTTTAATTAATTATAGGCCGGTGATGCTGTGGAAAGACAATATGACCTACGAACAAGCCTAAGTAATCTATGGTATTCAAAGGCGTTCAACGGCTTGAATCTTGATGAGAAAGAAAAAACGAGCTGTGCGCATAATCCAGAAAAGCGTCATATATACCCCAATCTCTCCTGGCTCAAAAATCAAACGACTTGAAAAGAATTGGAAGGTGAAAGATTGAAGGAGCTCTTCATTAGCGAGGTGATGATTTTCGACGCTGAACATTTGATGAGTCTCAGAAAAAATATATCGCCAAGGGGTAAGAAGCGCCAAAACAGAGAGGGGTAGCTTAGCTCGAGGCTGTAAGCTATGCGGAATACTCACAAACGTCAAAGCTCAAATCCATTAAGAGAATCGCTCTAGATCTAAGTGGTTATGTGCTCACTAGCGGTACTAGAAAATAGTTAAGTATTCCAAATGGATTATATGAAAAAGCCAACTGCTAAAGCGGTTGGCTTAGTATAAAAATCTCGACGTACTTTAGAGCGAGAAATGATGTCTAAAGAATACGTTTTAAAACACCATCTGCCTTTAGGCGGGTGATTTTTCTGACCAGTCGCTGTACCCCTATAGGATAGTCTTCTACTTTCTCTAATTGCTTATAAGTACAGATAAGGTGAGTATGCTCAAGAATACGCGAAACTTCGTCTTCAAACTTCCCAGTGAGCTTCGCATAATTGTCTTGTATGAGTAGCCCATTTTCTAGGTCGAGTGACCAAGCACGTGGATTTAGGTTATTCCCAGTAAGTAGCATATAGCGTTTATCAACCCAAATACCCTTAAGGTGGAAGCTGTTATTGTCATGCTTCCATAGGTGAATTGACAATTTACGTGCGGCGATATTCGCTTCATTGGCTTTCGCAAAGCGACGCAAATTCACTTCGTAAAGATATGGAAGTCCGCCAATGGTTTTAAAGTCTTCCTCAGGTGCAATGTAAAAGTCGTTGGCGGTTTTATCACCCACAACAATAGTTACTTTCACACCACGCTTCATGGCTCGTTTCACTTCACGATGAAGTGCTTTAGGGAAGTTAAAGTAAGGCGTACAAATGAAAATTTCGTCTTGGGCTGCTGCCAATAACTTTACAATCTGTTGATTGAGCAGATTACGGCGTTTGCCTAGCCCAACTAACGGAGTGACTTTTACACTTTCTTCTGTTGCAGCTTGGTCTTCAAACTTATAGTTGGCTTGAGCAAGAGAAGCCCTCAGTTGGCGAATCGCCGACTTTATTTCTTTGGTTTCTGGCTTATCTTTTCCTGCAAGATCATTAACGGCAGGGTGAGCAATCATTTCTTCCTGAATGAATTGCACCATTGAATTCGCTAAAGATTCATGTCGAATCATATGGTAACGATCAAATCGATAACGTTCATGATAATGGAGATAAACGTTATTTAAGCTCGCTCCACTGTAGATAACAGTATCATCGACAATGAAGCCTTTTAAATGCAGTACCCCAAAAACTTCTCTGCCACGCACTGGTATGCCATAGACAGGGATTGGGTGCTGGTACTTACTGGCATATGCTTTGTAAAGCGCTGAATTACCCTCAGATGTCTCCGCACCAATCAGGCCACGCTGCGCTCGATGCCAGTCGACACAGATATTGATGTCCAACCCAGGATTGCGCTGTTTCGCTTCATAAAGCGCAGTGAGAATTTCACGTCCAGCTTCATCATCTTCCAGATATAGAGCGACTAGGTAAATTCGCGACGTTGCTTTGCTGATAGCATCTAAAAGACGGGTTCTGAATGATTCTGCTGAATACAGAACATCAAAGTCTTCCGGATTGACAGCGAGACTTGGCAACTGTTCGAATGGATTCCTACTTACTATCATATCGGTATGAGTACCTTAGTTTAGTGCAATATTGCGAACCTGCCATTTTATCAAAGATATGATTTACCTGGCTACAAAAGCACGCGTTTTGATGTCGTTGAAGAGATGAATTGCATTGGAATGAGATCTTTACCGCTATCTACGTAACGTTGAAATGCCATTTTTAGCGGGTGTGGTAGCTCAGAGCAATCAATTGTTGTGAATCCATGCTTGGAATAATAGGATTCGAGATGTGTAAACGCGAAGCAATAATCGCCATCAGTGAAAACATTGTTTTTACAATGGGTTAGTAGTTTTTTTCCAATCCCTGTTCCCCTAACTTTCGGAATGACCAACATTCCTGTCAACAGACGAACTTTATCTACACCTTTTAAACGTAGTAACGCAATGATTTCACCCTTATGGCTTGCTGTAATGATCAATTCATCCTTTTTGGCTCGACCCGCAGGGTAATACGCTTTGTATAGTTTCTTAATGAGGGGGAGCTTGATGGGATTTAACACTTCTATGATTAATGAGTCTGGTATTGTCACTGCGGTTAAAAGATAACTAATGTAGAATGTCGACAGTTTAAGAGAATCTTATCTGGTGTTGCAAACCTACTATGCAAATTAAAACAAATGCGAGCCTAAAGGCTTACCATACTTTTGGAATTGAACAATCGTGTTCCTATTTAGCTATCGTTGAGTCGCTCGAAGATGTTATTGAGCTATTTCAAAACCCAAGATTCACCCATTTACCGAAACTTTTTTTAGGTAAAGGAAGTAATGTTCTTTTTACAGAACATTTTGAGGGATTAGTGATTGTTAATCGAATCATGGGTAAAGAAGTCACGGAAACGGATGAGCACTACCTATTACATATTGCCGGTGGTGAAGATTGGCCTGAATTGGTTTCCTGGTGTGTGAATCAGGGGATCGGTGGGATCGAGAACTTAGCTTTGATTCCAGGTTGTGCTGGCTCGGCTCCTATTCAGAACATTGGTGCGTATGGCCTAGAGCTAAAAGACATCTGTGATTATGTAGATGTTCTTGACCTAACTACGTTTGAAAACAAAAGAATGCACGCCCAAGACTGTGAGTTTGCCTATAGGGATTCCATATTTAAACATGCGTTGCACGGAAAGTGCTTTATCACCGCATTAGGGCTTAAGTTGGCGAAGCAATGGCAGCCGATTAACCAGTACGGCCCTTTACAAAGTATCCCAGAAGAACAACTCAGCCCTGCTTCTATCTTCGAACGAGTATGCCAAGTGCGAAAGGCAAAACTACCAGATCCAACCAAGATAGGTAACGCAGGTAGTTTCTTTAAAAACCCAGTGATCACGCAAGATCACTATGATCGACTCACAAAAAAATACCCTAACGTAGTGGCCTACCCAGCTTCTGGAGGAATGAAAATTGCTGCTGGTTGGCTTATCGATCAGTGTGGATTAAAAGGGAAGTCTGTACACGGTGCGCAGGTCAACCCTATGCAAGCTTTGGTTTTGACCAACATGGATAATTGTAGTGCAGATGACATTGTCGCGCTTGCTTCTTTAGTGAAGCAGACAGTATGGGACAAATACCAAATCATACTTGAGCATGAAGTACGCTTTCTCAATCGTACTGGGGAGACCAATTTGGCTCAGATCGAGGCATCTAGATGAGAAAAGATCACTCTACGAAACTTCATATTCTAAAGTTATTAAGTGATGGCGAGTTTCATTCAGGAGAAGCGTTGGGCGACGATCTTAATGTTTCTAGAGCGGCAATCGCTAAGCACATTAAAGGTCTTAGTGAATGGGGTATTGATATTTATCGAGTGCAAGGGCGCGGTTACCAATTAGCCTCACCATTGCAGTTGTTAGACGAGACTCTCCTTACCACTAGCTCGGAGTCACTTGTTGAACTCGTCCCTGTGATTGACTCAACGAATCAATATTTGCTCGACAGAGTCGCGGATTCGGAAAAGGGCCGTGTTTGTATTGCTGAATATCAAGCACAAGGGCGTGGTCGCCGCGGTAGACAATGGGTCTCACCGTTTGGCTCTAACTTATATCTCTCTATGTATTGGCGACTGGATGCAGGAATGGCTGCGGCAATGGGCTTGAGCTTGGTGATTGGGATTGCCGCAGTGGAAGCTTTGGAAGAAGTAGGCATGCAAGGTGTTAAACTCAAGTGGCCGAATGACTTGTATTATCAAGATAAAAAACTGGCCGGAATCTTGGTTGAAATGTCGGGTCAGGCCGGTGGGGCTGCTCATCTAGTGATTGGGATGGGCCTGAATATTGGAATGCCTGACGACCAGCCTGAGATTGACCAGCCATGGACCACGTTGAACCAAGTAAATCAGAGTCTCAAGATCGATAGAAATGTTCTAGCAATGACACTTATCAAGCATTGGAATTCCGCACTTGTCGAATATGAAATGAAAGGACTTACTGGCTTTATCGAACGTTGGAATCGGTTAGACAATTTCCTTAATCGTCAGGTCAAACTGCTTATTGGTCCTAGAGAGGTATATGGCGTCGTTCGAGGCATCGATCATCAAGGTGGAATATTAATCGAAACCTCCCAAGGACTAGAGACTTATATTGGTGGTGAAATCTCGTTGCGTAAAAGTGACTAATCTTCGATTACTTTCGCAACGAGACTTTATCAACTAAGTGGTTAACGCCTTTGTGTAGAATCAAGTGGGCTCTCTCACGAGTTGGAAGAATATTCAATTCTAAATTGAGCCCATTAATATCATGCCAAATTTGCTTCGCTTTTTTCTTTGCGTCATCGACAGAGAGTTGTGTGTAGTGGCTAAAATAAGAGCCTGGTTTCGTAAAGGCCCCTTGGCGAAACTTTAAAAAGCGTTCTACATACCAATGTTCAATGGTCTCTGTTTCTGCATCGACATAAATTGAAAAATCTAAAAAGTCAGAGACGAAGACACGATGCGGGTCATGTGGATAGTCCATTCCACTTTGCAGAACGTTTAAACCTTCAATAATAAGAACATCCGGTCTATCCACTTTTCTTAGTTCATCAGTAATGTCATACGTGATGTGAGAGTAGATGGGTACTTCAAGATCGGGCTTTCCTGCCTTTACGTCAGACATGAACTCGACTAAGCGCTTGATATCATAGGATTCTGGGAAGCCTTTACGATGCATGATACCGCGTTCTTCTAGTACTTTTTTCGGATATAGGAAGCCATCTGTTGTAACCAAGGACACTTTGGGATGATTCTCCCAACGAGAAAGCAATGCCGTTAGAATACGAGCAGTCGTACTTTTGCCTACAGCAACACTGCCAGCGATACCAATTACGAAAGGGGGAGCATGTTCCTCTGTATTTAAGAATTGTTGTAATACGGAATTGCGGCTTTGACGAGCCTGGACATACAGATTCAAAAGACGAGACAAAGGAAGGTAGATCTCTACCGCTTCCTCCATGGTTAGGTTTTCATTAATGCCCTGAAGCGCAGTCAAGTCGTCTTCAGAAAGTGTCATCGGTACAGAGTTTCTTAACTCGGCCCAATTTGCACGGTCAAATGACAAAAATGGACTCATGGGTCTCTTTTATCCTTGGTTTAATAGAAGCAAGAACATACATCAAGCGAACTTCAAAGCAAACGACAAAGGTCGAAGTTTACTTTAAAAAAGCTAAGTTTGTACGAATTTGCAGCAAACGAATCTAAAAAATCGAAATTTATGATTTTTTTTCAAATTACTATTGCAACCTAGAAAATCATTCAATAGAATGCGCACCACTTATGCCGACTTAGCTCAGTAGGTAGAGCAACTGACTTGTAATCAGTAGGTCACCAGTTCGATTCCGGTAGTCGGCACCATTCTTTCCTTTAGTAGTCTGAATGGCTTGAAAATTTGGAGGGGTTCCCGAGTGGCCAAAGGGAGCAGACTGTAAATCTGCCGGCACTGCCTTCGATGGTTCGAATCCGTCCCCCTCCACCATATTCTTTAGGAAATAGCTCTCAGAGTTACGTGTTGCGGGCATCGTATAATGGCTATTACCTCAGCCTTCCAAGCTGATGATGCGGGTTCGATTCCCGCTGCCCGCTCCACTCTAATTTGAGTGCTGATATAGCTCAGGTGGTAGAGCGCATCCTTGGTAAGGATGAGGTCGGCAGTTCGAGTCTGCCTATCAGCACCAGCTCTCAAGTTTATTTCCTTTTGATATTAGATTTACCAATTATCTTTTTTTGGTTGCGTGGTCAATTTGGGCCACCTAAATCCGTACCTAGAGGGACCACTCATGTCTAAAGAAAAATTTGAACGTACGAAACCGCACGTTAACGTTGGTACTATCGGCCACGTTGACCACGGTAAAACA
>NZ_JAWOTB010000041.1:0-6232 GCF_033338655.1 Vibrio sp. Vb1729
TTTTCTGTTAACTGAAGCTAGATTCACGCCAAGATACTACCCACTAGTCTATCGTTTGTCTCATGTCGCCTAACGCCGCATTAAGGTGTGAGCGGCGCTTGGCTATACTTGAGCGAAGCGAAACTGCCAAGCGTTGCGAATCACTCTTAAATGCTTTGTTAGGCTTGTTGTCATGTAAGGCGTACCCAACCATTGTTTGGCATACTTACGTGGGCTTCCGGAGTTGACTCCGTTTTAAAGGTAACTTCTTCGTTTGAAATCACATGAGGTAGTGAATCTCCTGTGACGCTTTCTATGTAACTTACGAGCACAGCTAAGGTCACTTTCTTTAAAATCATGTAGTCAGAATTGTATTCATACTGCTTAGAAACTGGCTTTACTTCTGTCGGCAAAGCCTTTGGCAACCCTGCAAAATTTTTACCATCCATATTTTGCGAAAATGCTTCAAACCTTATATTAGCGCCATGTACATAACTGGAACGATGGTCATTATAAATTCTCTTTGACCACTTATCGATATCGCTTTCTTCCTCAGATTTACACAGGAGCTCTACGATAGCATGAACCAAAGCTTTCCTTGAACCATGCTCATCTCTATATGCAGAGAAAAGCTCTTTTGCAATAGCATCAAGACAAGCTACATAACTAACCAAGCCAACAGTTTGGTTAATCCCTTCAGTTTCTTTGGCTGAATAAAATGAGAACAACATATTTAGTATCTTTCTTTTATCCTTGGCGCTAGGTAGCATGTCGAATGACGCAAGTAGACTAGAAATAAACTCAATATTTTCATCTGTTAGACAGTTACTATCAGATATACGTGTATCTGTGTCGGGGTAGAACTTATCTATATTTTCCTTCGTTAGGTCAAAATGCTTATCGGCTGGTGTAATGTGAGAGGGATACCTTTCTATATGAGTAACCTTTGCACCATACACAACCAATGTCATAACAGCACATAAAAAGTTTACTTTTTCATCAGAAAATCGTTTCGCAGATAGATATGAGTGACCAACCCCTTTAATGACAACTGCAGATACTACTTTTCCATCAACAATTCTAGAAGGTAACAGGTACATAGTAGGGCTAACCTCTATCAAATCTGTAACGACAGTCCCTAATTGTACATAATATAAGATATTAAACATTTTTTTAGGTTGTGTTTTGACGCGCAATAACGCCTGTTCAATTTTATAATTGATATTGTCAATTATTTTATTATATTCCTCATCTTCCAGTTCATAACTGTCTCTTTCTTTCTCTAAGTCCCCATAATGAGCATGAGGTACAATATAAAAACCGATATCATTTAGCGAGCCTTTCAAAACCTTGAATGAGATTCCCACTCTAAGCTCATAGGGATTGTTTTTATGTTCATAATGCCATTCAAATCGACATAAATTTATTCCTGTTTCTGTATTGGGGTAAAAGTATGAAAAACCATTTCCCTCCATTGTTAGAAAGTAAAGATTTTCAATGAAATATGGCACATCGGATTTTTTAATATTCGGAAAAGATTCCAATGATGTCAAAGGTGGCATAAATTTCGGCTGAGTATAAATAACTGTATTATCATCTTTCTTGGTAAGTGGGTTACCACCAATAAATATATTCATTACCACCTCTTTATGTAAATTTGTTCGAAAAAGCCTAACGCCGCGTTAAGTGGTGAGCAACGCTAACCACCCTACCTAAACCATTGTGACATAAACACTTAACCTAAAGTAAGCCGAAAATGCCGAGCGTTGGGAATCCGTCTTAAACGCTTTGTTAGGCAGAACCTACTTCGGAAAAGTAATTTAATACACCACTCCTTATCACTGCATACTTGCTGTCTGATATATCTGTGAATGTCCACTGTGGAGGATTATCAAGATGGTAGGCAAAAGATTTGTTGCGCTGTGTTATCCAATTAACCGAGACTCTCCACTCTCTGGTATCTGCAACACTTGAGAATCGCTCTTTGCTTACCCCATCAGCAATAGTTACCGGCTCAGTAACTAGTCCTATTGCAATGATGCCTTTGCGTTTAGCAAATAAGAAGACAACATCACCAACACTTGCTCTAGACATGTGTTGAGGATAACTAAAGTTTTCCCACGCCATAGCAACACCCAAAGATAGCATTAGCTCCTCATGTAGATAACCTCCATCAGCAGTTCTTGTTCCGTTTCTTCGGTCGCTATTACATATGAAGAACTTCCTTGAACGATTATCTAACTCGAGCAATTTGGAAGCGGGTATATCAATCAGAGAGTTAATACGTTTGTCCAACGACCGCATTTGTTGCTTTACAAGTGACAACTCAGACTCAATTTCCCCAATACTCTGAGATAAAGAGTCGAGTAAATCTATTGTTAATGGTGAAGCTTGTTGCCAAATCGTTTCATACCAATCACATAGTTCTTGAAGTGTTTCACCTTCAAGTGCTACCCCAACTTCGATATTATTATTAACACCGTTATGAGTTAGATTAGCTGACGATACAATAGCCTTTCTCTTATCAGATATGTAAACCTTAGCGTGAAATTTTGGGTAGCTCGGTAAAACCCGAATATTAACTTTGTTCATTAAAAGCCAACGTAAAGCCTCTAAGCTAGTGGCTCCAGAAATCAAATCGGCACTTGACACTGACGTCAACAATCTAACTTTTACTCCATTAGTTGTATCAATCATATTTGTATCTGTAAGGTAAGCCGTAGCTACATCAATATTTAATTCTGCACTCGAAAGCAATTGTTTTAGCTCTTTATTATGAACCCTTTCAGAATTGTAGCTCTCAACAAGAATTTTCGTCATAAGTCCTCTAAATCTGATGAACACGATGTGCAGCCTAACGCCCTGCTAAGGGGTGAGTAACGCAATACCAAGGCCGCCGCATACCACCTTAATCACTTAAACCAACGCATAGTAAAAATGCCACGCGTTGCGAGTCCCTCTTGAGCAGTTTGTTAGGCATCTTGTCACCACAAACTACTTACCCATTTTGCACCTAATTAACTTCCAAAATGAAAGCATGAAAATAGCCAACGAGAAAACAATATGAAGCGTTGGTATGCTTCTAGACCAGACATCAGACTCTACCAAATGAGAATCAAATTCTTTGCCACACAAATGATGACCTTCTATGGTTGTTTCAATTACAAAAGGAGCCCAGAAATAAGTTATCGACATAGCAGCTAACAAAGCAATTAAGGGCGTAGTCCATATAAGTTGTGAACCTCTATTTTCACGAAGAAGTCTGACTATGATGAGAATGAACAGTACTGAACCATACATTATCGAAGCATAAAAACGCCCATCATCTCCCTGTGTGCAAGTACCCGAAACTGCACCAAGTGAAACCAAAAGACCATACAATAGTATCAATATCGAGCTGTACATTTGTAACCTTTGATGCCTAACGCCGCATTAAGGTGTGAGTAGTGCTTGCCTATACTTTGAGCGAAGCGAAAACGGCAAGCGTTGCGAATCACTCTTAAATGCTTTGTTATAAGGAGATTTCCTGCCTACCGATTTTATGAGCAACACCACCAACCTTAACCTTAATGATTCCCTGGTCGTTCGACTCCACAGACGCTGTAATTCTTGAAACACAGGCCATTGCCCGACCTTGCTCAAAAGTAAAATTCTTGGAATGTGTACTAGGAAGGTGTTTGGCTAAGTAACAAGCTAATGCACCGCTCGCACTTCCTGTCGCTGACTCCTCTGGGATCCCAACCAATGGAGCGAAATTACGACAACTAGCAGTCACTTCACTTGTGTTCTCACACAGCTCAAAAGCATGTATACCAATGACACCATGCCTTTCACAGAACTCACTGGTTAATTTTTCATTCAGTTGGATTTGATCAAGATACCCAAAAGGCACTGGAACAATAATGTCAGCGAGGCCTGTTGAAATAACTTCAATCGGTAACCGACTTGACTCAAGTAGTGTCGAATCTAGTCCAATTAACGCTGATATAACTTCATAACTAAACTCGCCACGGAATTCTGGTAACTTCAGGTCCATAACTATATGACCATTAGCCTCTATAGTTACCACCAGCAAACCTGCTTTAGTCCTTTGTAGGTATTTACCTTCAGTTATGCTCCCGTCTTGATACATTGTCGAAAATGCCGCCAAGGTGGCGTGTCCACAGAAATCAACTTCACCTGTTGTGGTGAAAAAAGACAGCTCAAAGTCGGCTTCGTCATCGCGAGATACAAACGCAGTTTCCGAATAACCTACAATTTGTGCTATTTGTAATTTTTCTTCGTTCGACAAGTGATCAGCGTGAAGCACTACACCAGCAGGATTCCCACCAGTTCCATTCGAAGTAAAGGAATTAACCAAAAAAGCTTCAACGTTCTTCAATATTCATATCTCCGTATAACGCCCTGTTAAGGGGTGAGCAACGCAATACAAAGGCCGCCGCAAACCACCTTAATCACTAAAATCAACGCATAGTGAAAATGCCACGCGTTGCGAATCCCTCTTGAACAGTTTGTTATGTGCGAACTTCTAGCTTGTAGATGACTGCTCAGCAACACTAACTTTAGGCTCTTTCTCTGGCGTCGACCATTTGATGATTGCTCTAAGGTTCATTGAGAAAAAGATGATATTTGCAATTATCATTGCCACACTGCCAGTAAGATAACCAACTGCTACCCAACTAGTGTTACCGCACATCATTAAAATGAAACCGATTTTGTTCTTATTTCCAATTTGCCAAATTGCAAGAAACGTAAGTACCATTGCAACCCAGTCGATTCCATAGTACTGAAAATATTCTATTTTTCCTCCAAGCACATAACGCCCTGTTAAGGGGTGAGCAACACAATACCGATGCTTCCGTATACCACCTTAAACACTAAACGCAACGCATAGTAAAAGTGCCACGCGTTGCGAATCACTCTTAAACAGTTTGTTAGAATTACGTCTCGGTGCGAGTCTATTAATTTCTGACACCATCACCAAATTCAGTAAAGTCGCTGATTTGACTTAACTTAAACCTGTGTTCAAGGACAAAGGTTGACCACTCCTCTTTAAATATGGGGTCATAATCGTCAAGCTCATTAACATTTTCTTTAGTGAGCATCTTTTTTGTCAGATAGTTAATGCTAGTAACTTCCTCTACTCTCGGACCTCGATTAGCGCTTTCATCATAACCGATTAACTCAAGATCCGAATCTTGGTAACGGAAGTTGTACCTCCAATACCCATATCGACCATGTGCAAAATGAATATATAAGTTTCCTTTTTTTATACTTATTTCGATATATGGAACCATATATACACCTCCATCTTCATCATCAGAAAAGAAGCAATTGTCGTTTTCAACAACAACGTCGTACTTGTTGTTATTTCTTAAAGCAACAATAATTCCTCTTCGGTTGAGATCTAACTGACCACGGAGCTCATCAGTGACAATTTTGTTTTGATCTGTACCTTGTATCATCAAAACAATATCGTCTCGACTATCTCCATTTAGGTCACCATGAATAGCCTCAATTATGGTATGACCATTAGGAACGATTTCCTGATAGGAGCTATCAAAGTCGCTTTTTTCTTGTGCTAAAACGTTTGCTCCAAATAGCAAAACTGATAATAAAAGTAACTCTTTCATTTCTAACTCTATGATTTTTTGAGTAGTAAGTTCTAACGCCTTGTTAAGGGGTGAACAACGCAATACCGAAGCTGCTGCATACCGCCTTAAACACTAAAACCAACGCACAGTGAAAATGCCACGCGTTGTGAATCCCTCTTGAACAACTTGTTATGTAAATTCTAATAGGCTGCCGAATCCTTTTCGAAGTACTTACTGACAGACCATAATGTATAGATATACATCATCCTTACTAGAAGTAAGATTATTACGCCTACACACCCTGAAATTAACAAAACATCCAGTTTGTCCACACTTGACTCGCCAGTAACATTTCGGATGATTGCGAAGCAAAACAGGAATATTGCGAGAATGTATTTCCAAAGTCTTTTTAGTAGCGAAATCCGGTCAGATTTACCTGAAGAACTACTTGTCGATTCATTCAAGCCAGTTTCTGGTTTACTCTTTTTAAAGATGCTTACGACGGTGGCACAAATACCAAACCAAGAAGCAGCAATAACAGATATACTTTCCAAATCCTGAAGTGTCATTTTTTCTCCATTTACATAACGCCCTGTTAAGGTGTGAGCAATGCAATACCGATGCCGCCGCAGACCACCTTAAACACTATATCCAACGCA
>NZ_JAWOTB010000042.1:0-2500 GCF_033338655.1 Vibrio sp. Vb1729
AGAAGTATTTAAAGCTACGGGGCTTTTTTGATGATACAAACCGATTCCCCCAAGCCCTATTTGTTCTCCAAAAAGATTAACCCTTTTCTTACATGGTAATGCACATAATTTTATAATGAAAATCACTTTTCATCTCAGCCATATATATTAAATCACCCAAGATTCCTCTATCGAGCAAACTGTAAACTCGATTCAAAAAATCAAAAGTAACTTCCCACCACTTTGAACTACGAAGAACATAAGGGGGGTATACCTTGAAAATTATTGCTTTTTACTTACCACAGTTTCATCAAATAAAAGAAAATGACCGATGGTGGGGAAAAGGTTTTACTGAATGGACAAATACTAAAAGTGCACGGCCTTTATTTTCAAAACATTATCAACCTAGAGAACCTTATCAAGACTTTTATTATGACTTAACGGACCCATCCGTAAGAAAGTGGCAAGCAGAAATCGCTAAAGCACACGGCATATATGGTTTTTGTTATTACCATTACTGGTTTAAAGGAAAAAGGCTATTGGAGACACCCTTTAATGAAGTACTTAAGACGGGCGAACCAGATTTTCCATTTTGCCTTTCTTGGGCAAATGAACCGTGGACAAAAACTTGGGATGGTCTTGATAGTCATATATTAATGCCTCAAAATTATGGAGAGTTATCGGATTGGAAAGAACACTTCGACTATTTATTACAAGCTTTCCAAGATGAAAGGTATATTCGTATAGATGATAAACCACTATTCATTATTTACCGTCCTGGGCATATCCCTGACTGTGAGCAAATGCTTAATTACTGGAATACACTCGCACAAGAAAATGGTTTGAAAGGTATATACTTTGTAGAAACATTAAACAGCTTCCCACTTCCTAATATAAATGGGTTCGATGCTAGCATTCAATTCGAGCCTTTTTATACAATTGCTCATGATAGCTCTTCAGACATAAATAAAACAATATATGAGTCTGGTAAACAAATAAACGCTTGGGATTATGATAAAGTTTGGATGTATATACTAAAGCGATCTCCTCCAGAGAAAAAAACATTTCCCGGTGCCTTTGTTGACTGGGACAACACAGCACGCCGCAAAGACTTAAATAGCAGCATCTTCCTCGGTTCTACTCCTGAGAAGTTCACGATATATTTAAGTAAGCAAATCCATCGTACCTATTCTCTTTACAACAGCGAGTTTTTATTTATGAATGCGTGGAATGAATGGGCAGAAGGTACTTACTTAGAACCAGATAAAAAGCATGGATTCGCCTATTTAGAAGGAGTTAAACAGGCAATTAAGAGAGGTATGAAAGCATACAAAAAAGACGAGTCATTCTGACTCGTCTTAAGCTTGCTTGGCGACGTCCTACTCTCACAGGGACAAGGTCCCAACTACCATCGGCGCTAGAGAGCTTAACTTCCGTGTTCGGTATGGGAACGGGTGTGACCTCTCTGCCATCATCACCAAACTATTGAAGGCATATTCCTTCAAAACTAGATAACATTTGCTACATATTATATGGTTAAGTCCTCGATCTATTAGTATTCGTCAGCTCCACATGTCACCATGCTTCCACCTCGAACCTATCAACCTGATCATCTTTCAGGGATCTTACTAGCTTACGCTATGGGAAATCTCATCTTGAGGGGGGCTTCATGCTTAGATGCTTTCAGCACTTATCCCTTCCGCACATAGCTACCCAGCTATGCCCTTGGCAGAACAACTGGTACACCAGCGGTGCGTCCATCCCGGTCCTCTCGTACTAAGGACAGCTCCTCTCAAATTTCCTACGCCCACGACGGATAGGGACCGAACTGTCTCACGACGTTCTGAACCCAGCTCGCGTACCGCTTTAATGGGCGAACAGCCCAACCCTTGGGACCGACTACAGCCCCAGGATGCGATGAGCCGACATCGAGGTGCCAAACCTCCCCGTCGATGTGGACTCTTGGGGGAGATAAGCCTGTTATCCCCGGGGTAGCTTTTATCCGTTGAGCGATGGCCCTTCCATGCGGAACCACCGGATCACTAAGCCCGACTTTCGTCCCTGCTCGACTTGTAGGTCTCGCAGTCAAGCTCCCTTATGCCTTTGCACTCTACGAATGATTTCCAACCATTCTGAGGGAACCTTTGGGCGCCTCCGTTACACTTTAGGAGGCGACCGCCCCAGTCAAACTGCCCACCTGACACTGTCTCCCGGGTCGATAAGACCCGTAGGTTAGAATTTCAATACAGTCAGGGCGGTATCCCACCAGCGCCTCCACCGAAGCTAGCGCTCCGGTTTCAAAGGCTCCCGCCTATCCTGTACAAACTGTACCAAAATTCAATATCAGGCTACAGTAAAGCTCCACGGGGTCTTTCCGTCCTGTCGCGGGTAACCTGCATCTTCACAGGTACTATAATTTCACCGAGTCTCTGGTTGAGACAGTGCCCAAATCGTTACACCTTTCGTGCGGGTCGGAACTTACCCGACAAGGAATTTCGCTACCTTAGGACCGTTATAGTTA
>NZ_JAWOTB010000043.1:0-5841 GCF_033338655.1 Vibrio sp. Vb1729
ACATTTTCAGCAACTTAGTTGCTCGTCGTTAGGGGTGCGTATCTTACTTCACACCGTGAGAGAGTCAAGCATTTTTTCAAATTCTTTTTTCTCTCTTCCCGACTCGCTGTGTGACTTTCGTCTCACTCCGTGTCGGTGGATGCGCAGTATAGGGAGTTGAGAAATTAGTACAAGTGTTTTTTGCAAATAAAAAACCAACCGGTCACAAATTAGCCAAAAGTGCGATATTTGCATATTTCTTCGTCACATTTGAGACATATCACAGCAATTGGTTGGAAAAACACCAACCATATACGTAAGATTCATGTGTCTATTCTGTTAATGGGCAATCGATCTCTTTATCACTATGTGTAGTAATTAAAATGACGTCTAAAAAAAATCTGATTTTATGTGTTGGGCTGGCCATCGTTGGGGGAATCATCTTCTCTCAATTCATCATCCCACCAGCCTTGAGCTTCCTCATTGGTGTTATCGCTACTGCTTTTCTTTTTTCATTTTCTAGCAAAACACCTGTTCTTCAATCTTCGGATCCTGATCCTTCAACTAAAACGCTGTATGTCGGCAACCTTCCTTATAAGGCCAATGAGAGTCATGTTCGCGATTTGTTTGCTGAATATGGACAGGTCTATGCGGTACGCTTAATGAAAGATAAGCGTACTGGAAAAAGAAGAGGGTTTGGTTTTGTAGTGATGGCTGCGGCAGATGCCAAGCCAGCTATCGCTAAACTTAATGAAAAGGAATATATGGAGAGAACGCTAAAAGTGAGAATTGCGAACGATCCTAAACATCCGGATGGTGGTAAACCTGAACAGGATTAAAACCTAGCTTCTTTAAACAAATGTTCAGTGCATCTTCCTGCCAAGGAGTTGCACTGGCATAAATCGACTTACTTCCCTCTTCTGTATCCTCAATTTCATCACTTAATAGCAATGCTTTTACTCGACGTGCAATCGCTGCGCCTGAATCAATTAAAGTAACGTCCCCACCCAAAGCTTGATGAATCTCCTCTTTGATTAAAGGGAAGTGAGTACAACCGAGCACCGCAACATCGACTTTATCGCGAAGGGGAAGCAGGATATTTGTCAGTTCGTCGAGAGAAACGCTGTTGCCTCGCAACTTCTCTTCGGCCATATCCACCAAGCGAGTTGATCCCAACAGCTCAACTGGTTTGCCTTGCGCAAAGTCTCGTATTAACTCGTGAGTATATTGGCGTGTTACTGTCGCCGGAGTGGCGATCAGCCCTACCCCTTTTGATGCTAAAAGCGATGCGGGTTTAATCGCAGGGACAACACCAACAACGGGAATCGATAAATTTTCGCGTAAGGAAGGAAGCACTATGGTGCTCGCCGTGTTGCAAGCAATGACGACAATGTCGACTTGGTGTTCTTCGACTAAAGAAGAGACCAGTTGGTTAACTCGTGAAACGAGTACAGCCTGATCGAGTTCACCATAAGGGTAAGCCTGATTATCGAATAAGTATAAGTAGTCTAGCTGGGGCAATAGGCGATGTATCTCTTGGAATACAGAAAGACCACCAACACCAGAGTCAAAAACTAGGACTTTTTTCTTACTTGCTACTCGCACGAGTCTTACCTAAAGAACAGAAACGTTGCGATCATACTGCGTAGATTTGTTTTGGCAATGCTTTAGCATGGTATCTTTGATGGCTGAATCTATCTCCAGATTCTACATCTCGCTTCGTCAACTCGATATGTCCTTGAAAAGATGGCGAAGACGTGACCAATGTGTGAAATTCACCATTTTCCCCACAGGGATCAATTTGACTTGGTAATGACTCTATTAGGGCTTTGTCATACCAGCGACCACACCATTCTGGAGGGAGAACTCTTCCGTCGATGGTGATTAACATAGTTTGAATACCACGCTCTATGATTTCCATCGCTAGTTTTTCGCTGCTCTCCCCTAATAGAGGAAAGACGCATTCCCAGCCAACAGGTTCAATATAGCTGCGTCGGTAATCGGCAATGCCATTACAAAACATATCACCAAATGCGACAGCTTCTATGTTCAGACCACTACTTTGTAATGCATTAACGATGGTCGATTGATAAATGTCGTTACTTGGAAAGATTTCAGGTAGCTCGATAGTAATGAGCGGAAGCGCAAGTAAGTCTGCTTGCATTTGTACGACTTCAAGCGGAGTTGCTTGGAAAGGGACTTCTTTCCCTACGTAAGTCGTGTACAAACCGACAACTTGATAATTTGGATTCTCGTTAAGGCGCTCAAGCGTTAATGTCGAATCTTTACCACTGGACCAACTGATCACCACTCGCTTGGGTTTCTTCATTCGATTTTCCACCACAAAATATTAAAAACCGCCCGAAGGCGGTTTGTGCTCATTCACGATTAGAATTCGTAGCCAACGTTGATATAGTACGCTCGCTCTGCAGCGGGGTAACCTTTTGCCATCTCATACTCTTCATCAAGTAGATTATCGATACGAGCGCTAATAGAGGTCGACTCATTCGGATAGTAAGTCACTGCCGTATCAACCAACGAGTAAGAAGAAAGCGTGATATCTTGTGAAGGCCAAGTGCTGTAATCCACATCTGGACGCTTACCGACGTACTGATAGCTAACCGACCAGTCCACTTTATCGAAGCTCACTAAAGCATTCCACTTATACATTTCTTTAGCGCGACGCTGCAACTGATGCCCTTTATCGTCTTCAGCATCTTTGTAATCTGCACTCAACTGGTGCTGCACAATCCCTGTATCAAACTCAGCAACAAGCTCCACACCTTGGATATGTGTTTCACCATCGACATTCAAATATTTGTACGTGGTTGGATGGTAATCGATAAGATTCGTGATTTTATAGTCATAACCCGTGACGGACCAAAAAACGCCTTGGACATCACCGCTGAATGCTAGCTCCCAAGCATCTGACTCTTCCGGCTTCAGATCTTTCTCACCGTATGTCGGGTCATACTGCTGATATAGGTTTGGAGCCTTAAACGCAGTACCAAAAGAGGCTTTAACCCCAAACTCTGGTACAAACTGGTAACCAGCCGCTAAACTGTAAGTGAACTCACTACCGTATTCTTCATTATCATCAAGGCGAGCACTGCCCTCGAGCATTGCTTTATCAATACTAGTGGTTGCCATACCAAACAGAGCGCCATTGGTACGATCAAACGTTTTATTCGCACTCTTGTCTTTATAAGACTCGTTGCGCCAATCAATACCACCAGCCAACGTCGTATTGTTGTTTAGCAAGTAACTGTTGGTCCACTGGACATTTTGCTGCTCAAGTTCATCTTCAGTACCTGAGTGTTTGCCTTTTGCTTGTTCATAGTTCCAAGACTTCTGTTTCTGTGCTGTTACTTGTAGTTCTGACATCACATTATCAGACTGATACTTACCGCCCAGAGTGACAGAAAGATCGTCTTTTTCTGCTTCGTAGTAACCGCGACTACCGTAGCTGCTGTCATATTGATAAACATTTTCGTAAGCACGTAGGTTACCAAATGCAGACCACTGGTCATTGAAGTTATGCACGTAACCTAGCAGACCATTCTTTGTATCAAAGCCATGGCGATCACCGTCATTAACTCCCGGTACAGGACGAACGTTATAACCATCATCACTTTCACTACCAAGCGCGATATTTAGCTGGCCGCTCTCTGTGACTTTAATACCAGATGCCACACTCAATTCTTGATAATCTAAACTACCTAAACCCGCACTTAACTTCGTTCCTTCTTCGTCAGCACGCGCAATGGTGATGATATTGATCACGCCACCAATCGCTTCTGAGCCGTAAAGTGACGCACGCGCACCACGCACGTACTCAATACGTTGAACGTAAGTAAGTGGGATTTGGTTAAAGTCCACAGCGCCCTTCGCTGCTCGTGCAAAACGTACGCCATCAACCAGTACTAAAACTTGGTCGGAACTGGTTCCACGAACAAATAAAGACGCTAACTGACCACGACCACCATTTTGTGAAACTTGAATTCCGGTAAGGCGACGCAATACATCTGGTAGGGTTTTCGCTTGAATGCGATCGATGTCTTGTCGAGTAACTACTTCGACATCTGCCAACGTACGGCTTTCGGCTTGCTCAAAACGGTTTGCCGTAACAACGATGGTTTCGTCAGTGGAGGTTTCCTGGGCCTGTAGATAAGAGACAGGTGAAAGCAGCGATGCCAAAGTGATCGCCAGTGCGGATTTTCTCATTGTATTGTCCTAAATCGCGTAATTCCTTCCGAGCCCTGTCGTCATGACAGTCCAGTGCTGTGGCTCAGTTGTTGGCAGGTATTCGGACTCAAGAGCACGGGTGTACCGCCTACTTGCTCGACTTCCCACATAAACTAATGCAGTGTCTGATGAGCGTTCGTTCTCTTTTACCGCTGCGCGTCAGTTCTGGATTTACACCAGATTCCCATTTCAGCCATCTAGATTGCTAGATAGCACCAACTTGAGGCAAATATTATTCAGCTATTGATTATTTGTCCAGCCAATATTGCCCTTAGAAGTTGTAACGTTTTGATTGATTTTGCTTTCTACTCTGCCTGTACGCACTATCTTTAAATCAATTCCAGTACAAAACTGGACATCCTATTGAGATTGAATAAAATCTGCGCTCTTAAATTGAATGCACCATAAAAGGTAAGATCATGGCTACTCTTGATGTAAACCCACAACGCTACCAAGAACAACTGGCAGAAAAAGTCGAACGTCTCACGGATATGTTCGCGCCATACAACATGCCAGAACTGGAAGTGTTTGAATCACCAGAGCAGCACTACCGCATGCGTGCTGAGTTCCGTGTTTGGCATGAAGGCGAAGATCTTTACTACATCATGTTCAGCCAAGAAACTCGTGAGAAATACCGTGTTGACCAATTTCCTGCTGCAAGCCGTCTGATCAACGACCTGATGCCGCTATTGGTTGAAGCGATGAAAGACAACGACTCACTACGTCGTAAACTGTTCCAGGTGGATTTCCTATCGACACTAAGTGGTGAGATTCTGGTTTCACTCCTTTACCATCGCCAACTTGATGAAGAGTGGATTGAAAACGCGAAAGCCCTTAAACAGCGTTTAAATGATGAAGGCTTCAATCTAAACATCATTGGTCGTGCTCGTAAGATGAAGATTGTCCTAGACCGCGACTACGTGATCGAGAAGCTCGATGTAAATGGTCAAAGCTACATCTACCAACAAGTAGAGAACAGCTTCACTCAGCCGAACGGCAAAGTCGCAGAGAAGATGCTGGAATGGGCTGTCGACTGTACCCAAGAAAGCACTGGTGACCTACTAGAACTTTACTGTGGTAACGGTAACTTCTCGCTGGCGTTGGCACAGAATTTCGACCGCGTACTGGCAACTGAGCTAGCGAAGCCATCTGTGGTATCTGCACAGTACAACATCGCTGCCAATAAGATTGATAACGTACAAATCTTACGTCTATCAGCAGAGGAATTTACTCAAGCGATCGAAGGTAAGCGTGAATTCCGTCGTCTACAAGATGCAGGTGTGGATCTGAAGAGCTACAACTGCAACACGATTTTTGTCGATCCACCACGTGCTGGGATGGATGTCGATACTTGTAAAATGGTGCAAGGTTACGAGCGCATCATGTACATCTCTTGTAACCCTGAAACTCTAAAAGAGAACTTGGACATTCTATGCGAAACACACAACGTGACGCGTTTTGCTCTGTTTGACCAATTCCCTTATACCCACCATATGGAAGCGGGCGTGCTATTGGAACGCAAAATGTAACCCACGGCGTCATGACCCGTCCTGATATGGGTTGACACTTTTTAACTAAAACGCTCGATGTACTTCATCGGGCGTTTTGTATTTTAAA
>NZ_JAWOTB010000044.1:0-285030 GCF_033338655.1 Vibrio sp. Vb1729
AGAAGCAAGGACGATGGTAGCAGAGTCCGTAGATATCTATAATCAAATGAGGCCTCATACGGCTTTAAAATACAAAACGCCCGATGAAGTACATCGAGCGTTTTAGTTAAAAAGTGTCAACCCATATCAGGACGGGTCAAATACTTCAAAAAAGTGACTAAGCGATGTTCGTCACCTCTAGGATCAGTTCGGCTTTTTTAGGTAAATAAATACTGAATTTACTGCCTTTTCCCCATTCAGACTCTGCTTTTAACTCACCACCCGTTTGGCTGAGAATACTTTGGGAGACCGATAGCCCTAACCCTGTGCCTTCTCGTTTAGTTGTGTAAAATGGCGAGAAGATTCGACTCAAGTTTTCTGGTTTAATACCGCAGCCCTCATCGATAACATGAATCGCGGCTCCTTTCACTTCGCCCTCTTCAATCCAGTCTTCACTGACTACTGTTAAAGTTCCTTTACCGCTCATTGCGTGAATGGCGTTCATTTGCAAATTAACTAAGATTTGTAGCAAGTGGTGACGGTTTATCTCAACGGACGTATGCGCTTGTAGGTCAGTCACAAACTCAACGTCGCGTTTCTTGGTGCCAGTTTTAACCAAGGTGATGCTTTCATCAATGATAGGATTGACATGTTGCCAAGTGATTTCATCTTGAACACCGCCTTGGCGACTGTATTGCAATAAACTGCGTGTGATATTGCGGATACGATCAATTTGTGCGTGAATCGCATCAATTTCTTCTTGTACTCGACTTGCATCGTCACCCAATTCAAAATGGATCAATTCTACGTTGCCAAGAATCACGGCGGTTGGGTTATTAATTTCGTGAGCAATCCCCGCGGTGAGTTCTCCCAATGCTGCCAGTTTTTCATGAACAACGAGTTTGTCGCGGGTTTGGTTGAGCAATTGAATATGCAGCTCAAGATCTTGGGTTTTTTCTCTCAGGCTTGCCGTACGCTCTTGAACTTTGCATTCAAGTTGAGCTGCGGAGTTTTTCAGTTCAATTTTGCGCTCTTCTAGCGCGTCTAACATATCATCAAACTGTCTGGCTAACTGCGCAAGTTCATGATCGCCATCTAATCCTAACGGGCCAATCCGTTTTTCTTTACCTTGTTGGACCTGCTTCACCACTTTATGAATGCGTTCGATCGGTCGAAACAGATCATAAGAACCGCGATATACCATCACGCCGGAAACCAGCAATAACATAACCGTAATCAAGCTGATTTCGGCAATGTTCGTCATGTAGGCTTTAACGAATGGCCACATTAGGTAACCGGTATAAAGCATACCAATGACGTTGTCGTATTGGTCTTTGATCGGTTGATACGCCGTAATATACCAAGCGTCATACACATATGCTCGGTCAACCCACTGTTCACCCTTCGAAAGTACTTGGTTATACACTTCTGCGCTCACGCGAGTGCCTATGGCGCGCCCTAGTCTATGATCGCTGTCTAGAGGAACGTTGGTGCTCACACGCAAATCATCGAGAAATACCGTCAACGTACCCACAGGGCGAAGGCGGTCATTATCACTTAAGTATATGAGATCGCGGATTTGATCCACCAGCACTGTACTATTGTTAAGGAGCAAACCACCATCCAGAAAGCCGATCAAATCGTTCTCTTGGCTGTATACCGGAATCACGGTTCGACTGACTAACCCACGCGCCTCCCTGTCACCATCAGCAAGAATAGGCACTTCTGCTCGTTTGGCGAGTTCAGGATCGAGGCGTTCGAGTTCTTCTTTATTGAGTACATCAAAAAACGATTCGCGCTTGGTGAGATCCATAAAGCGGAATTTGTTTTCCATGGAATTAACGCGTTGGAAAGAGAGAAAATCTAAAGCATATCTTTTCTTCTGCTCTGTGACCCACTTTTGCAGGTCACCTTGTGGCGTTCCTTGATTAATGCGAATACGGAAATCGTACGAATCGGCAAACGCCCGCACGTAATTGGCTTGCTTTTGCTGTAACAACGTTACGCTGTTATTTGCAACACCAAGACGTTCCGAGACATCAAGCAGCGCATTTTGCCACGTGTAATGAATAGACCAATAAATGGTAATGCCGATCAGAGCTAACAATGTGAGGAAAATCGGCGCAGAGGTTAAGAATAACAAGCGATAACGCACCATGGTTTTAAAACGGTGCGTCCATTTTGACAATCCTTTGTACTGTGGGCCGTTAGTCGGCATATTCCTCATCCTCAGAATCCCATTCTTTGTATTTACGTTCTAAGGTCTTGCGAGCTACGCCCAAGTCACGAGCAGCAGCAGACTTATTGCCTTCATGCAAGTTAACGACTTGTTTAATATGTGCTTTCTCGACTTCTTTTAACGTCCAGCTGTTTGGATAGCCTTCGCCAGTAAATTCTTTGCCTTCTCTAAAGGTTGGTAACTCAGCAGAGTGAGAAACAGTAATCGATACATTAGGCAGTGAATGCCCGCCATTCAGCTCTCGCCAATAGTGTGCAGGTGGTTTGCCAAGCAAGATACAACGCTCAATCAAGTTTTTCAGCTCACGAATGTTTCCCGGCCAATCGTACTCACTCATGGCTTCCATGTCCTCGTGCGCCCATTTGGGCGCAGGCATACCGAGCTCGCGCGTCAGCATGTTGCTGAAAAATGGCACC
Source organism: Vibrio sp. Vb1729 (assembly GCF_033338655.1). Classification (NCBI taxonomy): domain Bacteria; kingdom Pseudomonadati; phylum Pseudomonadota; class Gammaproteobacteria; order Vibrionales; family Vibrionaceae; genus Vibrio; species Vibrio sp. Vb1729. The sequence continues at coordinate 2,635 of NZ_JAWOTB010000044.1, forward strand.
AACTCAAATAAGTCGGTTTTGCGCTCTCGCAGCGGACACACTTCAATTTTCAGAACGTTTAAACGGTAATAGAGGTCACTGCGGAAATTACCTTGATTGACCTCTTCTTGCAGGTTTCGGTTGGTTGCCGCTACGATACGGACATCAATACTGATCTCTCTTTCTGAACCGACAGGGCGAATCGTACGCTGCTCCAAAACGCGTAACAGCGACGCTTGCATTGCAAGTGGCATTTCCCCAATTTCATCGAGGAACAAGGTGCCGCCATTTGCTACGCGGAACAAACCTTCACGAGATTTTTTCGCACCGGTAAACGCGCCCGATGTATGACCAAATAACTCACTTTCAAGTAGCTCAGGTGCAATCGCGCCGCAGTTGATTGGCACAAACGGGCCCGTTCGCCCACTCGCCTGGTGGATACCTCGTGCAACTAGTTCTTTCCCCGTACCCGACTCACCTTCCACCAAAACAGAAGCGCGTGATGGTGCAAATTGGTTAATAAGTTGCTTAAGCAGACGCGTTTTTTCTGAGCCGCCGATGATCTCTGAGGTATTGTGACGTTGGTAATCGCGTGTCATGGCGTATTGCATGCGTTCGTTCAAACGGCGATCCATACAGCGACTGACCGCTTTTAACATCTGCTCAAGGTTGAATGGTTTGAGGATAAAGTCGGAAGCACCGAGCTGTAGCGCTCGAATGGCAATTTCTAAATCCGCATAACCCGTCATAAAAATCACATCGGCACGTTTGTCATCATCTTCAAACGCTTCTTCCCACTCAATTCCAGAACGCCCTGGCAGATTAATATCCAGTAAGATCAGATCATAATGTCGAGAATTACGCAGTTGTTCTGCTTCTTCGATGCTACCAGCTGTATCGACATGTGAAAAAAGCTTACCCAATGCCTTTTTCAAGATGGCTTGCATGCCTAATTCATCATCGACGACCAGTACGGAAAAGGCGCTATATTGTTGGTTTGTACTAAGATGGGATTGAGTAGACATATTTACCCCAGATGGATTTCGATGGGACAGAGTGTACCAAGTTTAAACAGAGATACCCTACAAAAAGTGCGACATTTTGTACCAACGCAAACTTTTATGCAAATAACCCCATGATTTAGTGCATAAACCAAGCACTTTAAGCTTGTAAAAGGTTGGCATCTTGTTTGCTATAAGGTGGATACGGAGCGCATTTAAGTGATCTCAGGATGTTGATGTTTGCTTATTCCAACACCCTAAGACAACTTGCGTATTACGCTAATCGCTCTCGTCCAAAAAGGCTTCTCCCTAAAACCTGGAGAGATTCCAAAGAATCATTGGAAAGGAACACATAAAAATGAAAAAAATTGCGCTAACTCTGGCTGCAACGTCTATCACGCTTGTAAGTTACTCTGCGTTTTCTGCTCAAGACGGAGAACATGTTCGCCTTGCAACCACAACCAGTACTTACCATTCAGGTTTACTTGATTACCTGCTTCCACAATTTGAAAAAGACACGGGCTACAAAGTCGATGTTATTGCTGCAGGTACGGGTAAAGCCTTAAAAATGGGCGAAAACGGTGACGTAGATTTGGTGATGACACATGCACCAAAAGCTGAAGGCGCATTTGTTGAGAAAGGCTACGGCGTTTTACCTCGCAAGCTAATGTACAACGACTTTGTGATTGTAGGCCCGAAAGCTGACCCAGCAACAATCAAAAATGACGAAGGCGTCTTAGATGTATTCAAAGAGATCGCAAACAAAAACGCAACGTTCATCTCTCGCGGCGATGATTCTGGTACGCACAAAAAAGAAATGGGCTTCTGGGCTCAAACTAAAATCGAACCGAACTTTGGTGGCTACCGTAGCGTAGGTCAAGGTATGGGCCCAACTCTAAACATGGCGTCTGAAATGCAAGGCTACACCATGACGGACCGCGGCACATGGCTGGCTTACCAAAACAAATTGGATCTAGAAATTCTGTTCCAAGGCGATGAAAAACTGTTTAACCCGTACCAAGTTATTCTTGTTAACCCTGAGCGTTACCCAACGATCAACTATCAAGGTGCGAAGGCATTCAGTGATTGGTTGGTAAACCCTCGCGGACAGGAACTTATCAATGGTTTCCGCCTAAACGGTAAACAACTGTTTGTTGCGAATGCTGAGAGCAAATAACGCAATATGAATCTTGCTGATACAACACTGGAAGCGCTTCGCTTACTGGTGAATTTTGATGCAGACCTATGGGAGATCGTTGCGGTCTCCTTTAGTGTTTCTATCACGGCAATATCCCTAGTGGTATTGCCGGCTATTTTGATGTCCTTTGTACTGGCGTATACCGACTTTCGCGGTAAATGGTTTTTGTTGTCGATCGTAAATACGCTGCAAGCGGTCCCTACCGTGGTGATTGGCCTGTTGCTGTACATGTTGCTGTCGCGTGCTGGCCCTTGGGGAGACTGGCAAATGCTGTTCACTCAGAAGGCAATGATCTTCGGCCAAATGGTGATCTGCTTCCCTGTTTTGGTATCGATGATGCATGGTGCATTACAATCTAGCGACCGTCGTGCAGTGGAAACTGCCATCACGCTGGGCGTCTCCATTCCGCGCTTGGCAGCTACGATGATTTGGGAAACCCGCTTTCCTCTACTTGCGGCTATCATTGCAGGGTTTTCACGTATCGTGACCGAGGTGGGCTGCTCAATGATGGTTGGTGGTAACATTATGGGCGTGACGCGAAATATTCCCACGGCTATCGCAATGGAAAGCAGTAAAGGTGCTTTTGCGCAAGGAGTTGCATTAGGAATTGTATTACTATCTTTAGCGTTGGCTCTAAACTTCTTCTTATCAAGTATGAGAGGCAAAGGCTACCTCAGAACATAGAACATGAAGCAAACAAACGACTCACCATTAACCCCATGTCGAGGCGAATTATGACTATAAAAATCACCGCCGAACAGTTATCCATGCGCTTTAAAGAGCGTGTGCTTTTCCACATCCCTGAGTTAGCCATCGGCCCAAATGATGCCATTTATCTCAAGGGTGACAATGGTGTGGGCAAAACTACCCTACTCAAAATCCTTGCTGGCTTGCTCAAACCCTCTACTGGCGATGTTGTTGCGCCAAAAGATACGTGGCTGAAAAAACTGACGCGTCGCAATGGTCGTGTCGATGTGATTTATCTCCATCAATCCCCTTACCTTTTTGACGGCACTGTATATGAAAACGTAGTCTATGGAGTGAAATATCAACAAGACACGCAAAAAGATAAGCGAGCTCAAGTTATTCACGCGCTGCGCATGGTAGGTTTAGAAACCTTAGCGGACGAACATATTTCCGTGTTGTCCGGCGGTGAAAAACAGCGCGTTGCCATGGCAAGGGCTTGGATCTTAAAGCCGTCGATTTTATTGATGGATGAGCCAAGTGCGTCTTTAGACCAAGAATCCATTGAACGATTGGTGGTGATGGCGAAAGATCTTTTGGATCGTGGTTCCAGTATCGTGGTGACAAGCCATCAGGCCAACGCACTGACCGACTTATGTAAAAAACAGTGGTGGATTAAAGACAAGACTTTGATAGAGTCTCCTCTGTTGTATGTCATACCAAAAGAAACATCCCAAGAGAATGCATATGCTTCAACCAACACAAACTAGTTGGGTCATTTTGGCTGGTGGCCAAGCCAGCCGTATGGGTGGAAAAGATAAAGGTCTGATTGAGTTAAATCAGAAACCACTCATCGAACACGTTATTGAACGTTTATCTCCACAAACTCCACGCATTTTAATTAATGCCAACAGAAACCAAGATGCGTACAGCAAATTTGGTTTCGTATTTAGTGATCAATTCAAAGATTTCCCTGGGCCTATGGGCGGTATTCACGCGGGTTTGATGCATGCTGAAACTGACTGGGTCGGATTTGTACCTTGCGATAGTCCACAAATTAACACCGACCTTGTCGAGCGTTTCTGCCAGTTCGTCAAAGAAGACAGCGATATTTTGGTCGCGCATGATGGTGACCATCAGCAACCTGTTTTTACGCTCTACCACAAGCGCGTACTGCCAAAACTCACCGCGTTTTTAGAACGTGGCGACCGCAAAATCATTCTGCTCTACAAAGAGTGCAACACCAGTTACGTTGACTTTAGCGACTCACCAAACTGTTTCGTCAACTTGAACACTCCGGAAGAACTGGCGCAATTTGGACAATTAGAATCATGAAATACACGCTAAACATTCCTATTCTTGGTTTTGCAGCTTATTCAGGCACAGGCAAAACCACGCTACTTGAAGCCCTATTGCCAAAGCTGACTGAAGCAGGTTTACGCATTGGCATGCTAAAACATGCGCACCACAACTTCGATGTCGATAAGCCGGGTAAAGACAGCTACCGTTTACGCAAAGCTGGCGCATCTCAAATGCTGATTGCTTCTCGCAACCGTTTTGCGTTAATGACAGAAACGCCAGAAGCCGAAGCGGAGTTTGAATACCTATTAACACGTTTTGATGAAGACATGCTTGATGTGGTTTTGGTCGAAGGCTGCAAAAACATCGCGTTTCCTAAAATCGAATTGCACCGTGAAGAAGTCGGCAAGCCTTGGCTTTATCCAAACGATGAAAACATCATCGCTATCGCTTCAGACACTGCGGGGTTAGATTCTGAGCTCCCTCAAATGAACATCAATGATTTGGATGCCATCGCTCAATTTGTTCTTCAATACGTTCAAGATGCAAAAGCACCAAAATCTAAAGAGAAAGACGCCGCATGTTGCGACACACTTTCTCCTGCTTTCCTTTCTGTGGTTCAAGGCCAAGAGAAAATCCTTTCTTTGGTGAACGCGGTTTCGGAAATAGAAGCATGCAGGATTGAAAACGCCTATGGCCGCGTTCTTGCGGAACATATCGTTTCACCAGTAAATGTGCCGCAATACACCAACTCCGCGATGGACGGTTATGCCATCCGCAGTGATGATGTTGACCGTGATAGCTACCAAGTGGTTGCTGAAGTGATGGCGGGCCATGCTTACGATCAGCCTCTGGAAGTTGGTCAAGCAGTTAAGATCATGACTGGCGCACCAACACCACGTAACGGCGATACAGTGGTCATGCGTGAGCAAGCCATTCAAGAAGGTGACAGGGTCACTTTTAACGGTGCGAATATCAAAGCAGGCCAAAACGTTCGTCAAGCAGGTGAAGATCTCGCTATCGGCAGTGACGTCTTTACCGCAGGCACTCGCCTCGCCTCTCCAGAAATGGGCATGATCGCTTCGCTTGGCTTTGGTGAAGCGAATGTATTCCGAAAATTGAAAGTTGCCGTGTTCTCCACCGGTGACGAAGTACAAGCGCCGGGAACAGAGCAAAAAGCGAATTCTATCTACGATTCCAACCGTTTTACCATCATGGGCATGCTTGAAAAGTTCGGCTGCGAGATCTTGGACTTCGGTATTCTGGAAGACAACGAACAGTTAATGATTGAAGCATTGGAAAACGCATCGGCGCAAGCGGACGTGGTTATGACTTCTGGTGGCGTATCCGTTGGTGATGCGGATTACATCAAACTTGCCTTGGATAAACTTGGTCAAATCGATTTTTGGCGAATCAACATGCGTCCGGGACGTCCATTAGCGTTTGGTCAAATCAACAACAAGCCGTTCTTTGGTCTGCCGGGCAACCCTGTGGCAGTGATGGTTTCATTCATCAACTTTGTTGAGCCTGCACTGCGTAAGATGCAAGGCGAACAAGGCTGGAAGCCTCTGAAAGTGAATGCCATCGCGACTGAAAACCTTCGCTCTCGACAAGGTCGTACCGAGTTTAGCCGTGGCGTCTATGAACTGGATGCAACTGGCCGTTTAACCGTTCGTACAACAGGCAAGCAAGGCTCTGGTATTTTGCGCTCAATGAGTGAGGCAAACTGTTTGATCGAAATCTCCCCAGCTATTGATACAGTAAAAGCGGGAGAAAGCGTGACAATTATCCCACTTCAAGGCAAAATCTAGCTCAAACTAGAAATTCAAAGGTCAGCGAGTCTGGCCTTTTTGTTTAATACAGAAACCTTTTCAGAGAGACAGCTATGGCTCGCACCATTCTTTACACTTACAAAGACCAAGACAAAGAACTGACATTCTCATACCAGCAACACCGCAACATTCAAGAAGCAGTTGCCGAGGCAGAAGGTATCGATATCACTGAGTTCCTAAAGATGGAGCAACAAATCGAAGCAGTGTCTGACACTAAAGCGGTGCGCAACTACCGCGACAACTACTTCAGAAAATTAGGCTTTAGTAAAATCACCCTAGCTCAAAAAGAAAACCTAGGCGTAGGCAAAAAGAACAAATAAGCTTAGCTGTAAACAGAAAACTCGCGATTCGTCGCGAGTTTTTTATGCATGCTATTTTTTGTTCGTGCTCTATACCCAAGCATATAGAAGTTACTTGGGTATATAAGTTACTTCGATATACAAGTAAAAGCCCCGTTTTACCTTGATGGTCTAAACGGGGCTTTAAATTTCTTCTTACTTTGTATCGAGTAAGGTTTCAGTCACTACTTGATGTTTAAGAACGCAGCGCCGCGTACACCACCTGAATCACCGTGTTTTGCTTTGATGATCTTAGGACACTTAGCTACAGACAATAAGTGTTTAGGGATGCGTTTTGGCATCTCTTCGTAAATCAATTCGAAGTTAGATAAGCCTCCACCAAGTACAACGGTGTGTGGGTCTGTTGCAGTAAACAGGTTTGCAAAGCAGATTGCTAGCAGCTCCATAAAGCGCTCGACGTGCTCTACTGCTTTCTCTTCACCCTCTGCGTGCGCTTTAATAATGTCGATCGCTTTCTTCTCTTCGCCGTAGTAATGCGCGTAAAGAAGCTCGAAACCACGACCAGATAGGTAACTATCTAAACAGCCTTTGTTGCCACAGCCACAGCCAAGTAATGGTGCGTTTTCGCCCAGGTGGAACCATGCGTCGATAGGAAGACGTGTGTGACCCAACTCACCCGCTACGTGGTTGCGGCCAGAGAATACTTTACCTTCGTAGATAAAGCCACCGCCAAAACCAGTACCAAGGATCAAACCTAGTACAGATGGTTCATCTTGAAGATCTTCGTCCCACGCTTCAGAAAGCGCGAAACAGTTTGCATCGTTTTCAATTTTTACGCTGCGACCGATTTTAGCTTCCAGATCAGCACGAAGTGGTTTGCCTTTTGCCGCAGGAACGTTAACTGTTAGTACCGTTGCATCATCGGCGTCTTCCATACCTGGCAAGCCAAGACCAATCGTACCTTCGCAGCCAAACTCTGTATCGTATTTATTCACCAATTCCGCAATGGTATCAACCAGCAGCTCGTAGTTGTCTGTTGGTGTAGGTACACGTTCCGTCGCTACACGCTCAAGCTTCTCGTTAAATGCACCAAATTCAATTTTAGTGCCACCGACATCAAAGCCGTAATACATGTATTTCTCTCCTAAAAAATGCTTCAAACGACTCTCAAAATGGCTAGAGTCAAAAGTACAAACTGATGGCATTATCCATATCTGTACGCCTGCAAACCGTGACCGAATGCAGATTTATCCCCTCACCGAAGCCAGTTGAACAACATACCATCAACAAAAGCTCATTCCTTAGAGTCAGCTCTCGGTTTTCATCCACTCTTTGAAACGTTTCAAGTGAGGCTGGTTAGGGTCGTTTTTGACTCGAGTCTTGCTCAGCATGTAAGTTTCTCTGAAGGCTTCAAACCACAATTGAAGGCATTCCGCAGCTTTAGGCTCACCAGCTTGTTTTAAAACTAATGTCGCGACTTCGGCGGTTGAAAGATGCTGCTCATTCTCGGAGCGGCGCATGATGTATTCAGACAGAGATTCCGGCTCAATGGAAAGCACAGGCAAAGATTTAAGAAAATCAGAACGACGGAATATCTTTCGTGCCTCACGCCAGCTACCATCAATAAAGATCAGCAACCATTTTTTGTTCTCGACATCTTCTTTTACCAATCGCCCTGGCTCTAGATCTTCAATTAAACGAGAGGGATCATCCACATAGTCTGCAGGAAATACAATCACCGGTTGGTAACTGTCATCCTGTAGTAGCGCGAGCATCTCTTCAGACGGTTCTGTTCGGTTCCATTGATACACGTAAGTCTCTTGAATCGTATCAGCGATTAGACGACCGGTATTACTTGGCTTAAACACTTCGTTTTCAGAAACAATCAACATACATGCAATATTGGCCTTGATGTTTGGCTGAAGGTTGCACAAACAGTGTTGCTCAGAAACCTGGCAATATTGGCAACGAACCACTTTACATCCACGCGCGTTGAAAGGCTTGGTTGAGATAGATTGTCGGTACTGATATAAACGGTGGAAAGCGTGAATTCTCATGGTAAGTAATGCCAAGTAAAAAGTAGAGCGCGATTCTACTGATATTATGGTTTCGCCTCAAGATAAGCCCATCAGCAGTGTGTTGAAATAATTTCACTCTTATCTCGGTCATAGATAAAGAAATAAATAAGGGAATGACAGTGACAGACACGACATTTCAAGAACCCTCATGGCTCAGATTAGGCTTTTTCCTTGGCGTATTATTGCTTTGTGCCATTTGGGAAAACAAATTGCCTAGAAAAACACTGACCGCTTCGCGCAGGTTTCGCTGGGTCAATAACTTGTCATTGGTCGCTTTTAACAGCCTAGTTATTGCTTTAATCATGCCTATCGCCGCCTTTCAAGCTGCGGTCATAGCTCAGGAGCAACAATGGGGGCTGCTCAATATTCTGTCCCTCCCCGCTTGGTTAAATATTTTTCTAACCGTCATTTTGCTTGATTTCGTCATTTACGCTCAGCATGTTGTCTTTCATCATGTAAAGCCGCTGTGGAAGATTCACCGAATGCATCACGCCGATCTCGACATAGACGTCACTACAGGCGCACGCTTTCATCCCTTCGAAATAATCATTTCAATGGGAGTAAAAATTGCAGCCGTGTTTATCTTAGGTGTTTCACCTATCGGAATTGTGGTATTTGAAATTGTGCTTAATGCGAGCGCGATGTTTAATCACAGTAATGCAAAACTGGCTTTATCCATAGACCAAAAACTGCGAAACGTCATCGTTACACCAGACATGCATCGCGTGCACCATTCAGTGATAGTAAAAGAGACCCACTCAAACTTTGGTTTTTTCCTTTCAGTTTGGGATCGCTTTTTTGGGACATACCGAGCTCAGCCTAAGTTGGGTCATGATGATGTTGTTATTGGTGTGCCGGAAATTAGAGACGAAGAAGAGCAAAGATTAGATAAGCTTTTAACGCAGCCCTTTCGCTACAATAAAGAGAAGAAGTAATGGTTGAAAAAATATTGTTGGATGAAGTATGTCAACAAAACGAATAGACCAAGCCTAAACCCCTGTTAAACACTACTTCATCCTCATGATGTGTAAGAACAGATTAGTTTTCTGCTAGCTGACGCTTTTTGTTTAACTGAGTAATACCAACAAATAAACCAACAACACCAAGCACTGCACATGCCAAAGCATTGGTGTTCATTACTTGCTGTGCCTCTATTGAGCTGTATAGAAAAGCAAGGCTGAAGAAAGTGGTGGCAAAGCTCAAACCTGTCAGTACGCTGAAACCAGCAAAACTGGCCAAGTCTTTAAAATCGTTCATAACGAGTCCCTGTTTACAATCCTTAATCGAGTGTTGTGAAAATAATAATTAACGAAATATTTGGCGCGATTGACTATGTTTTCGCGCATTCCATAACCAGATAGATACCCCAAATGAGAACCCTAAAAACAGTGTCTTCATTTGTAGGGCGACGTTGTTATCTAATATTTCTAATGTATAGTGAGCGTGGGAACTAAAGATAACATTGGTTATAAGAATCAATAACATAACGACTAGGCCAGAGCGGCGATGCTTGACCAATAGATACGCTGCTAATAAGTCCAATAGTCCCAAAGCGCTCCAATACATATTCAACCAGCGTGGCGCAAAATCGTAAGGTAAAAAGCCACCAACAATGTTGTCATAAAGATGAACCACTCCGCCAACTGTCATAAAAAGGCATAAGAGAAACACGACGAATTTATCCATTACCGTTTCCTTATCTGAATGAATGAGCAAAGCATATAGAAGTCACTTAAACATTTGTAATCTCATCGCCATTTTTGAGATCGACAGTGCCATTATCAACACGATGAGAACAGTAACGGCTGCTCTACCTTCTTTATTTGCTTCTAGTAGAAGCATAGTGTTTGCTGTGGCGTTTCGCCCAAATCCGCCAATGCAATGACAAAATCCTCCTTTAAATCACGCCTTGGTTTATCAACTCTCGTACCTTTTCCAGCCCGCGCTGAAACACAGTATGTGCATTCGCGGGAAGGCCGCTCTCGACATCGTGCCAGAAGAACGCAAAATCATGTCCGCCATCGTCTTGCGTATGAAACAGCCATGAATTAGCGAGGCCAGCACACTCACACAAAACAAAATGCCATACTTGATTTTGAAAGCCACTGTCCCATGAGCATAAATATCGTGCGGAACGAACATGTGTGATACCAGACTCCTCAGCGAGCTCCCGCTTGGCTGCTATGATGTAACTTTCATCAAACACTTCAACAGTGCCCTTGACGAGCTGAACACCCGCCAACGGATGTTTAAAAAGTAGGATCTCTTGATTTTGATTACGTAGAACGACGGGGCAAACTTTATCGATCACAAAACCACTCCTTATGCTTCAAGCAAAAGGCTTTAGCTTTCTCTGGATATAAAGAAATCGCATGAAGCTGCATGATTCATTCCTTTGAATTCTAGCGACATTCTAGTCAACGAGTCCCTCGAACAAAGCATTAACATCACGTTGTGATAACTAAACCCTTTAGAAATGAACGAGATGAGATGTAACTCACTTTTGCAATGCAAATAGGAGCCATTAAATGAGTAGCCGTAACAAAAAAGCAGAACCGAGGTTCTGCTTTTAGTCGGTGGAAACATCTCATTTACTTAGTCTGATGAAGCTCATACTTGTGCAGCATTGCTTGCTGGTGCCCGGCAATTTCCGCCACTTGCTCAGAACTCTCAACCATAGACTCAAGCTGCAGCTTTGTGCGTTCGCCAAGATCAGAAATATGCGTGATGGATTGAGATACATCTGCCGTCGCTCGTTCTTGTTCTTCTGTAGCAACTGAGATTTGCTCAACACGTTCTTGAATGTGCTTAACCGCGAGGTTGATATCAGAAAATGTCGATTTCACTTCATTGCTGGACTGTAGCGCGTGGGTCATTTCTTCTCTTGAATCATTAACTGCTTGGCGCGAACGCTCTGCGGCAGTAATAAGCTCGCTCATCATTTCTCGGATGTTCGTAGTTTGTTGAGAGGTATCACTTGCAAGTTTGCGAACTTCATCAGCGACAACCGCAAATCCACGCCCTTGCTCACCAGCACGGGCAGCCTCTATTGCCGCGTTGAGAGCAAGTAAGTTGGTGTTGTCCGCGATCCCACTGATCATATCGACCATTTCACGAATCTGTTTTACACGCTGGTCTAGCTCTAACATTGACTGTTCATTTACATCCAAAGAGCTTTCTAATGACTCCAAACGTTCGCGGTTTTGTTCCACGACTTGAACCCCTTTTTCAGTGTGTTGGGTTGCAAGGAGCGAGTCCTGTGAAGATGCATTTGTCACCATTGCTATTTCACGAATAGAGGCTTCAAGCTGCGTTATGGTCGTGATCATACTCGACAACGCTTCATTTTGTGTTGCCAACCCATCACTTGTTTGTTCGGCTGCACTGTGACTTACTTCTGCCGTCTGATAAAGCGTTTCACAATTGCGCGTCACCGTTTGAATGGAGTCATGTGTGGAATCGATTACTTGATTCAACTTTCGTGCTACTTCTTTCAGCTCATAGGGGCCAACTTCTTCTGCCTTGTCACGAAAATCATGTTCGGTAAGTGCTGAAAGACGCGTTAGTACATTCCTTAACCCTCGGTTTGTCCATGACTTGAGACTAAACCAAGTAACAAGAATAATAAAAGAAATCACACACGCCGCAAACACGAGCACAACGCTCACCGATTCAATGGTCTCGTTGACCACCCGCTCCTTTTCATCGATCAACTGACCAGCGGTTTGGGAGATTTGATCAAGTAACCGCATGGTTTCATCCGCAAGCATCGAAGCCTGTTTAAACTCTGAACGTTGCAATTCCCCTTGTTCTAGTTTGGCGAGGATCAAACGCAGCACGCCCTTTTCACTAAAGCCTTGTTTCACCATCTCATATGGTGCGGTTAAGCTTGCATATTCACTTACTTCAGGATGGAAAGATTGGAAGTCTTCATAGGCGAGTTTAATACCTGCTATGCGATTTCGCATTTCTCGGTATTCTTTTTCGGCTTTGTTTAATTCTGAGTGCATCATCATGACTAAGAACGTACTTTCCATTGAGCTTGCAGAAGCAATGAAACGGTTAGCGGCATCGCTCGACTCAGGATTATCAGCACTAAGGAACGAACTGATTCGATTCATTTCCGGGCCGATAGAGCTAAGCCCATAGCGAAAACCACCAACAGCGGCATCAATATCCATTTGAATTTGTATCACCGAAGATTGCTTCAACAAAATGGACTGCGTGATGTTATGTAAACGCGCTAGTTTGGTGTCTAACTCCTCCGAGAGTTGCTGAGCTACACCAGACGCTTTCACAACCAAAGTTGTGCTTTGAGTTGCAAGAGAGTCGATTTGCTCTTTTACGAGAGGCAACTCTTTCGGCTCAGTAATCTGCATACCATGGTTGAGTAGCTTAACCATCTCCAATACATTCCTGGTTAACTTTGCGTTTGCCATCGCGATTGGTAATGCTTTTTGCGACAAGTCTTCAAATTGTTCCCCTACCTGTTCCATTCCTTTGAAACTTGAGACAGAAAGGGCTATAACAAGAGCAATGATAGTTAAAAATGTTGCACTGACAGCCTGAATCAGTGAAAGTGATGTGCGTGAGCATTTTCGCTTTGCCATAATCAATTTTTATTCTTTCTTAAGGTTGAATCGGTTCTGCAGTGATTCCGTCACATTTGTGAGACAAAACCGTGATTTGCAGCCCATACTATGGATTGGTTATGACACTAATATTTCAGTTGTGAGTCATAGAGATGACAGGTGGTGATTTGCGTCGAGTATATTTTCCTTTGATAATCAGTGTGCTACTAAGCGCCTGCTCTTCTGGGCCTGAGCCTAGTGAGCAAGCTCAAGTGACAGCACCTACAAATCAGCTATTGTCGGACAACCCCGACTTGTTCGAGTTTTACACAGAGTGGCACGGCACGCCTTATCGCTTAGGCGGGACACAGAAATCTGGAATTGATTGCTCAGCATTTGTACAAAAAGCGTTTATTGAGGCTTATCAGCTCTCGTTACCAAGGACAACGAGGCAGCAATCAACGCAAGGTGTGGAGTTAAGTTGGACGGATGCCAAGCAAGGGGATCTAGTGTTTTTTAAAACAAGACGTACAACTTATCATGTCGGAATTTACTTGGGTAACAAGCAGTTCATGCATGCATCGACGTCTAGAGGTGTGATTATTTCAAGAATCGACAACCCATACTGGGCATCTAAGTTTTGGCAAATAAGAAGAGTTACAATGTAACTCTTCTTACTCTTAACCGGACATTACTGTAAGTTAAAACAATATCAGTCGTAAGTCGCAACAGCATTATCGAACAGATTTTTGACCAGAGCGATGTATTCATCAAGGAACGTGATCTGTTCATTGGTCGCTTTTTTATGCCATACCCCAGCCAATATCTCACCAAGATCTTCAACAACTGCATCAGCCTCTTTCAACAATTTGAAACGTACGCTCGAGTGAAGTTCTGGATTTTGCTCAAAAATCGCCATGATGTTTGAAGCCACCATATCGGTGACAACATCTTCGATGCTTTCGGATCCAGTGTCGCCAATTTCGGTCGTAAAAATATCTAGATTTAGAGACAAGTGCTCGATAAGAGCGAGATATCCATCGGTTTCTAAAACCACTGTTTTTCTCCGTTTATTGCAAGCCTTCGAAGCTGAAAGCAGAATAGTTTCAATAGTAAGACATGCCGAGAAAATTTCATTAACTTATTTCATATTAACAAACATTCACGAACCAACTGGATGATTTTCAAACAATTGAGCTTTGCTTCACTGAATTCGGATGCAGGGTTTCTTCAAACCTTTTTATATTTCAGCCATTTTCATGCAAACAGGTTTGGTTACGACCATTTTCTTTTGCACGATACAGCGCAGCATCGGCACTCTTTAACCATTGAGTGTGAGTTTCAAAATAAGGCTTATACTCGCAAACACCAATACTTATCGTGTAATTAATCAAAAAATCTTCCACTTTCACGATCTCTTGCTCAATTCTTTTGCGCAAACGCTCTGCGAAATAGCAAGCTTGCTCCTGGTTTGTGTGAGGAAGTAGTACCGTAAACTCTTCACCACCAAAACGACCGCAGATATCACTGCTCCTTGCTGTTTTTCTCAACAATGCAGAGGTTCGACGAATGACTTCGTCCCCTGTCGGGTGACCATAAGTATCATTCACCTTCTTAAAGTGGTCGATATCGAATATTACTAATGAGCATGGTCCGTCGATAACTTTTAAGTGAGCAAACTCATCTTTCAATGATTGCTCCCAATAAGCGCGATTAAATAAACCTGTTAAACCATCTTTGCGACTGATTTCCGACAAATGTTGATTTGTTTCTTTCAAATGAATGCGATTTCTCGCAGTTTCAGAAACATCATTGACTTGAATCGCTATGTGGCTGACCTCTCCTGAGAGCCCAATTAACGGCGTGATCACGATATCTTGATACATAAAATCACTGCTGTTTGAAACCGGAGAAAAATTGTTGAACTTAAAAAGATACGGTCGGTTTTCCCAGCTAGAAAAAGAACGAGTTTCCAGATCGGCGGCAGCTTTTATCTTGGTTTCTAGCCAAGTTCTTGGCAGCTCTTCAAAATGCTCAAATAAACATTCACCAAGAATTTCTTGTGATAGAACGCCACTGTATGACTGCATAAAACTGTTCCACACACACACTTTATACTCTTGATCCAAAACAATAAGCCCTGAATCCATCGTATCGAGAATTTGTGTGACCCAATGAAAGTCTGCTATGTCCAGCGTGATATCGGACATTAGATTAGCTCCATGATTTCATAGATTATTTCTACGGATGGCTTATCAATTAAAAACAGTACCTCGCACTCGAAATCGAGCGCTTCTGCCATGTAGGTGTATTCGATAGTAAAGAGCTCGCCCAACTCGCCTTGCTCTTCACAATAAGGTGTTAAGGTATCCACAATGCCTGGCTGACGAAGTGAGAACTGCTTGTCGAGTTGATCGCCTAACGACGTGAGAAATGACGAAACCAGTAGGTTAGAGATATTCAAGATGATTTCATTATGAGGCGTAAACTCAAGGAGGTAACCTAATTTTTCCCCAATCTGATTGATATCCCTACCACGTAAGCACACCAGTGCCTCTCCGTGAATACCACCACCGACAAACCTCTGCGCTACCGCAACGGAACTGTCACGCCCAACCACATCAACCAGTGTCATATGAAGCTCGCCGTAGGACAAAGGTCCAACATGAGGAACAGGAAGTTGGATGAACTCATGTAAATGGTCGGCCATAATCGCAGCCCCTTTACCAAGGGCAATGTTCGCAATTTCACGGAATTTGGCTAGTAAGGAAAGCTCTTCGCAACCCTGGTTTTTAGAATCAACCGAATGACTAGGTTTGAACGCATAATGCAGCCCTAATTGTTCGTATAGTGGGAGCACCTGCTCTTCTGTCAGAGGCTTAGCGATAAAAGCTTGAGCACCAAGATCGAGACAGCGCTGTTTTGCCTCTTGTTGAACATCTCCAGAAATAATGACGATTTTGGTCGGGTACTGACTAACAGGTAATGATTCGAGGACCTCAAAACCATCCATTATGGGCATCGTTAAATCGAGAAACAAAATATCGATATTTTGCTCAGCAAGAATATTAAGCGCCTCATAACCATCTTGCGCTTCAATAAGATGCAATGATGTATCTTGTACGATAGAACGCGCAATAAGCTTTCTTGCAACAGCTGAGTCATCACATATCAGTATTTTCATGCCACCAATGGAACTAACGTCAAAAAAATCATAATACCTGTTGTAAACGTTCATCTCCATATGCTAAGCCAACAAATCAGAGGCTTATAAGCGATTTGATTCACATTTATACAAATTGACTACACTAAGAGGAAGGTTTCTTTACTAAGTATGCTCAACATAGCGCCAACTCCCTGCTATTTATCCTAAACTATTGGTGGTCAAATAGATTCGCGAGGTTTTGTATGTGGCAAGCAATATCGCAACAGCTTTCTGATACTTTATTGTTCGATTACCAGATCACGGAAAAAGTAAGGCTGTCTGGTGGGGATATCAGTGAAAGCTACATGATCAATGATGGCGAGCAACGTTATTTTGTGAAAATTAACGATCGCGAGTTTTTGTCGAAATTTGAGGTAGAAGCTGAAAGCCTGCATCTTTTGCGTGAAACATCCACCCTATTTGTACCTGAGGTGGTATTGGTTGGTAAAACCAAAAATGCCTCATTCCTAATTCTTAACTACCTTCCAACGAAACCATTAGAAGATGGTCCCAACAGCTTTAAATTTGGGCAGCAATTAGCTCACCTACACCAGTGGGGCGAGCAAAAAGAGTTTGGTTTTGATACCGACAACTATCTCGGTTCGACTCTACAGCCCAACAAATGGCACAAGAAATGGTGTGTATTCTTTGCTGAGCAACGCATAGGATGGCAATTACAGCTCCTTAAAGAAAAAGGCGTCACCTTGGTTGATATCGATGACTTTATCGATGTCGTAAAACAGCGGCTAGCAAACCATGCTCCGGAACCTTCTTTGTTGCATGGCGATTTATGGAATGGAAATGCGGCACTCACTGCATTCGGTCCTATCTGTTACGATCCTGCGTGCTATTGGGGGGACAGGGAGTGTGATATTGCGATGACGGAGCTTTTTGGTGGATTTCAACCAGAATTTTATCAAGGCTACGAATCGGTTATGCCACTTTCTTCAAGCTATGAAGAGCGTAAAGATATCTATAACCTTTACCATGTTCTCAACCATTGTAATTTGTTTGGCGGCCATTACTTGGAACAGGCTCAACTGGTTATTAATAAAATCATTTCTTATTAATTTGGAAGCCACTGCATATTTCAAGATGTAAAATCTCGAGGCACATCACTACAGAAGATCACCCTAAGCTCAAGGTTGAGTTTGGGGTCAAGTTTTGTACTTATTTCGACTCAATTAGCAACAACTCGACCTAATATCAAAGGAGACTTAACTTTGGATTGTGCCTATTTTCCTTGTAGGCAAAGTAAGTAAAGGGCTGTACTTCCTTGATGAATAGTGTGTTTAAAAGCCCTGCGAGATTAGGAGTTGTTGTATGAAAAATTATACCGAAAGGTATGTAAAGTGCCCGCATTGCGGACACTCTATCGGCATTACATTGGATGCAAGTAATGGTGACCAAGAGTTTTATGATGATTGCCCAGCTTGTTGCCACGCTATCCACCTAAATATGCGAGTGGATGAGTTACAAGATAAGGTCGAACTATTTATCGATGACAATTACGAATAACAGCTCGAGCATGTGAACATCAGAAATATAAAAACGCTTAAATGAAAAAGGAGCACTAGGCTCCTTTTTCTCATTCTAAAGCTGTTTTGCTGCAAGAACGCGCTCAACAGTATCAACAATTGTTTGAGTCTGAGGATCAAACTCAATATTAACACGCTCCCCTACTTGTCTCACTCCGAAAAGCGTTCGCTGCAAGGTTTCTGGAATTAGGTGTACTGAAAAACGACACGCTTCAACTTCACCAATAGTTAGCGAGCAGCCATCTAAACCAATGTAACCTTTCGCTAATACATATTTCATTGATTCTTGCGGCAGTTGGAACCAAATCGTGCGGTTATTGGGCGTATCGATGATATCGACAATATCTGCCGTCAAACTAATATGACCAGACATGCTATGTCCGCCTATTTCGTCACCAAACTTAGCCGCGCGCTCAATGTTTACGCTATCCCCTTCCACCAGCCGACCTAAATTAGTAAGAGCCAATGTCGCTTGCATTAAATCAAAACTGGTAAGGTTGCCTTCGATCTTAGTCACAGTTAGACAACATCCGTTGTGTGCAACGGATGCACCAATTTCTAACCCTTTACAAAGTTCATCGCTTAACTCGACAACGTGCGTTTGAAAGCGTTCTTTTTTATCAATTTTAACGACCTTCGCCGTACCCTGAACTATTCCTGTAAACATTTCTTTTTACCTATTGATTTAATACCAACTGTAGTCGAAGACTAAGCCCTAAACACTGCGCTACAGGTCGGAAATAAAGACCTCAGGCGATAAAGCCATGGCTTAATGAACACTGGTTTGTTCTCATGCATGCTTCAACATTACCATGATTCGCTGCTGTTCTCAGTAAAAGCGTATCCTTAGCGTGGAGAGCGTCCAGTCAGTGTTATCGACTATTCACTACCTAGCTATGGAATATAAACATACAATTGTTTATCATTTGCGCGGAGTTTCTCCGAGGCATTTTTTCACCTTATCGTGACTAAAATCAACCATCAGATCCGTTCACCACATCTTTTGCCCTCGAGTACTCTCATTCTTTCAACTTATTGTTCCGCTCTGGAGTATTTTTCGTGCATCGCTATAAAGAAGAAGCATCAAGTCTTATCAAATTGGCGACCCCGGTATTGATCGCATCTGTCGCTCAAACTGGTATGGGGTTTGTTGATACCGTAATGGCTGGCGGCGTTAGCGCCACCGACATGGCTGCGGTTTCTGTCGCTTCAAGTATTTGGCTACCATCCATTTTGTTTGGGGTGGGTTTATTAATGGCATTGGTCCCTGTTGTCGCACAGTTAAATGGCTCTGGTCGTCGAGTGAAAATCCCGTTTGAAATTCAGCAAGGCGTCGTTTTGGCATTGCTGATCAGTGTGCCGATAATTGCAGTCCTGCTTCAAACCCAGTTTATTCTCGGGCTGATGGATGTTGAAGCACTGATGGCTGAAAAAACGGTGGGATACATTCATGCCGTTATATTAGCAGTACCCGCTTTTTTACTTTTCCAAACGCTTAGAAGCTTTACGGATGGTATGTCATTGACGAAACCGGCAATGGTTATTGGCTTTATCGGTTTGCTGCTCAACATTCCTCTAAACTGGATTTTCGTGTACGGCAAGTTTGGTGCACCTGAATTAGGCGGTGTTGGCTGTGGTGTAGCAACCACGATTGTTTACTGGGTCATGTTTGCCATGCTATTGCTGTATGTGATGACATCAGAGCGATTGAAAAGCATCAACCTATTTGGAGAATGGCATCGCCCACAATGGAAAGCGCAAGTTCGTCTATTCAAGCTCGGCTTTCCTGTTGCAGCAGCGCTGTTTTTTGAAGTGACACTGTTTGCTGTTGTTGCACTGCTCGTTTCACCACTGGGTCCTATCATTGTGGCAGCGCATCAAGTCGCGATTAACTTCTCCTCGTTGGTATTTATGCTACCAATGAGTATTGGTGCAGCAGTAAGCATTCGTGTCGGCCATCGACTTGGTGAAGAAAACGTCGATGGCGCGCGCGTAGCGTCACGAGTCGGCATTATGGTTGGTCTAGCATTGTCCGTTCTCACAGCGATTTTAACCGTCTTGTCTCGTGAGTGGATCGCCGAGCTTTATACTAGCAACCCAGAGGTAATCACTCTAGCGATGCACCTGCTCGTGTTTGCCGCTGTTTATCAATGTACGGATGCGGTTCAAGTGATCGCAGCTGGTGCATTACGCGGCTATAAAGACATGCGAGCCATCTTCAACCGTACTTTTATTGCTTATTGGATTCTTGGCTTGCCAATTGGTTACGTCCTTGGCCGTACAGACTGGATTGTTGAGCCAATGGGAGCACAAGGCTTCTGGCTTGGTTTTATCATCGGCCTATCTTCTGCGGCCTTTATGTTAGGCGTCAGAATGCGTTGGATGCATCGCCAAGAGCCAGAAGTGCAATTGAACTTTTCAGTTCAATAAAAAGTAAAAAAAGCCAGCTTCCGCTGGCTTTTTTGATCGAATAATCACACGGTTGAGTATACTTATAACAAGATTACGAAGCGGTTGATTTTGCTCTCTAGACAACGGATACGAAGTTATAAAAAAGGATATTTGTGCGGTCTATTTTATTGTTCTTAATCTTGATTCTTAATGGTTGTGATAACTGGTTTAATCCAGAGAACGCCATGTTTGATAAGTATCATCAACGTGTAGCCAATGTATTGGAAGCTCCTGCTATTCCAATAGAATTACAGTCTACGGTAACGATTCCTGCGAAACGCGTTTTGTTCGAGCCATTGCCAAGGCTATCTATTGGCCTGCTAGAGAGCTATCAATTACGACAGTGCGGACTCTTCAATTTACTTGCTGAGAAAAACTCGCAACTTGGAAAGGTGCAGGATGCCTTTCATGATTTTGATTATCAAACTGCCCTTTTAAGAGTCATGCATCGATGTTTATCCGAGTTTCCACTTAGCGATGAAGAACGCGCGACATTGACAGAGCTTTACTCAACCAAGTGGCAACACTTAGACATTCATCTCGACAACTTACTACTCGTAAGTGATGCCATGCAGAAGCAACTAACTGCCTCTGATTGGCTATCTCAAGACACGACGAATGATATTGCACGCATTAACGATGTCTATCGTATTTTCAGCGAAATGTATGATTTACCCCACCGCGCGGTCTCACGTCTACCCGATGTGGAAGTTACGCAATATCAAGAAGAGTTAGAGAAATCTCGTTTACTCGGACGACTTTACTATTCAATGGTAAACACATCCCTTTGGTTAAAAGCGACAACTCAGCTACTTGAGCAGAACCAGAGCAATGTATTGTGCGGGCCGAACAGAGACACCACTCAGTTCCGCTACTTAAGAAATGTCTTTCAATCCATTTACGTTGAAGAAGTGCAACCTTATTTGGCTTATTTAGACAGTACCTATCAACAACTTAATGATGGTGCCACTTTGGTGGAGAACCGTATGCAACTCCATGGTCACCAGTATGGCATAATTGAGGCACATAGGACATTTAGGCAAGAAACCCTAAACCACGTTCAGTTTTGGCAGGGTCTCTTCAAACGATGTGGCGTAACCGTTGGCAACTAGTAAGTGCAGAGCGTTCTATTCCTTCAACCTTTCACGCAAGAATCGAGCAAAACGCGGTTTACCAGTATGTGTAAAACCGTTATATCTAAATGTAATGGTTGAACCAATTTTCGGAGGCTGGCGACGCACTTCATCGGTAAATCCGCTACCGATGTAAAACTCAATGCCATTTGGTAAGCGAACTAACATTGCTCCCATCATACCTAATAAGCGCCCTGTTCCTGGCTTATAACCCACAACTAACGCTTCATCATCTGCGTATCGTTTTAGTTTAAGCAAATCACTACCGCGTCCAGCCTGATAGCGGCTTGATACCTTCCGCAACATCACCCCTTCACCGTCGGATATTGAAATTTTATCCAACTGTGTAAACAGATGAGCTTCATTTTGAATCGCTCGGTGCTCGACATATTTGATATGAGGCTGGTCGACTTCAAGCACTAAGTCTTTGATGTTGTAATAACGCTTCCGATAATCACCAGCGGAATATGGCATATCAAAGATCATAAAGTCGATGTGTCGCCAAGCAGACTCTACAGGAGTTTTATCTAACACCGTTTGCTGAACAAGATGGAAATTACCTCTCCCAGCCCAAAGTTCACCGTCCAATGGATAATCAGGTAAAGGTCCTGTAAACCAATCTGGGGCGTAGATTCGATTACCATTTCTCGTCACGAGATGTTGCCCAGTCCAATAAGCGCGAACACCATCAAGTTTTTCGCTATACCAATATTCAGACACATCAATGCCATCCTGATAGCTTTGTGCAAGAGAAACTGGTGGTGCGAGAGAAGTATCCGCTTGAGGCTGTGAAGACGCTGCCATAACAGCCAGCGCAATTAATGTCATTTTTAATGGCATAAGAAGACCTTGTACAAAAAATCGCCTTTATTGAAACGTAAGTCCTCTCGATGACCTATTTATTACTAGTTATTCTTCGACTCATAACAATCAACATTAGTAATAATTTGCAAAGATAATCATAAACTTTATGACAGGTTTTGCATTTAGTCGTTACACGTTATTCACGTAAGGCGGATGGTTCGTCAATCGAGTTGGAATCTAATCATGACGAGATCCCCCGCTCTAATGACTTCTTTAGGTTCAACACCTCTTATAAGCAAACCATTTCTCTGTGCATTTTTGATTCTCAATTTGAGAATCAGTCCTTTCTCAAATTGAACAATATCATCAACAGCGCTTAAACTTTTGATTTTTAAATAGTTTAAAATTGGCACGTTACCTGCTCTATATCCAATTAGAAAACAAACGGAGACAGAGTCATGGAATTACGCAAACTAGAAATCAATCAAGACAAGTTAGCCATTGAGTTTTTTGGTGACTTAGACGCAAGCGGCTGTCGACAAGCACAACATCACATTGATGAAGTAATTCACAACAATCATCACAAAGAAGTCGAAATTAACCTACAGCACGTCCAATTTCTTGATTCTTCAGGGATTGGTGCCATTGTTTACTTATATAAGCGTCTAGTTGAACGTGAAAGAAGCATGAGTATTGAAAACGTATCAGGCCAACCTTTAGAAATCATGAGCTTGCTTCGTATCAACCATGCCATTCCCGTTAACTCAAAAGGACACTAAAAATACCGGTTTAAACGGAGGTTGGCATGGTAAATCTTTTACGACGATATGCAGTAAGCGGTCTTGTTGTCGGCATGTTTGGTTGTTCGTCGTTTGACTACCCAGAACACGGGAAAGGTGGCTTGGCGGAAAGCTATCAAGATATCTCGATCGAGAATTATCAGTTTTCCCCAGTAATGCCTGACGAGCCTTTAGGTCCAGAACATGGGTTAAGGTTTGATTGGCAATTGACCAAGTTACATCTAGACGCACTAATCCAAGAGGGCGCGCGCTGGTGTTTTCCTGCGGCAGTTGTTCAGGCCCTTGAAAAACAAAATAGAATTGCGCGCGAGTTAGAAGGTGGGCTTTTACTCGACGCTGCCAACGACCTTGTGATTCAGCGTCGACGCTTAAACCAGCTCGAACAACAACTCGACTACGTACTGAGCCAAACCACTTGCACACCGCCCGATGATATTGAAGCACTACGTAGCGACCTAAACATAGTCTCGGATATCTATGCACTACTTAATATCGACAACCAGTTTGCTGTCGATTCAGCAGAAATCAACCCGAAGTACATGGGACATTTGGCAGAAGCAGCCTACATTTTACGTGACCACCCCAACCTATCTCTTGTAGTAACGGGGCATGCGGATGCAACTGGAACACCCGATTACAACCAGAAACTTGCTCAAGCGCGTGCGGAACAAGTAAAGCGTTACCTAACCGTATTTGGTATCACTTCAGAGAGAGTCACTACCAAATCTGTCGGAGATAACCTGCCACTCTATGAAGGTGAAACATCCGCCGTGCGTTTAACTAATCGTCGAGTAAGCATCGAGGTTATTAGCCCTAATTCAGATAGCGATACCTCAATAAACCGCAACCCAACAGCAGGAGGCGCGCTATGAACACGATGAAACCATTTATCCTCTTAATGTTGTTGTGTCTGGTCGCGTGGGTACCTTCTTCCATAGCGGATGAGAGCAATACTGTTAAGGTCGGTGATTTAATACAGATTAACTTACCTGGAGAGGCGTCGTTAAACCAAGGGTTTCAGGTTGATCGTCGTGGACGAATTAATTTACCAGAAGTCGGCCCTGTATTAGTGGCCGGCTACAATGAACAACAACTCCAAGACGTGATTATCGACAGGCTAAAGACCGTGTATCGTGACGTTAACAACGCTCGAGTTTTTATTAAACAGCAACAGTTGTTAGTGTCCGTTCAAGGCTACGTGGTCAAACCCGGTGAATATACCTTACCTTCTGGGTCCAACATTCAAATGTTTGTGTACGAAGCTGGCGGCCTGCGCGCTGGGGCTCAGCTTGATAAAATGATCGTGAAACGTGGAAATAAAAACATTGAATTTGACTACAAACGCTTCCTTGATACGGGGGACAATAGCCAGCTGCCAAAACTAGAATCACTGGATGTCTTATTTGTCCCCGCTTCCCCACTCGTAGGGAATATTGAGCAAGAGTTTGATGCAGCAAAACTCGCGAATTCAGGTGACAGCGCAGATTCCGCTCGTGCAATCAAAGTCTTTGGTGAAGTCAACGCACCTGGCTCGTTCTCATACAAGCCAAACACCACGCTAGTTGATGTCGTAATGCGAGCTGGCGGCGTGACACGATATGCCAGTGTTGAGCAAATTCGCGTGATAACAAACAATAACCCAACCATGTTTAACCTGAAAAAGTACCTTGATACTGGAGACCAAAGCCTACTGCCGGAGATCCTGCCAGGTGCCACCATCTTTGTCCCAAAACAGGAAGAAGAAATCAAAGCAGGTGCAAATGTGGTTTACGTGATGGGTGAAGTCGCCCATCCAGGGGCATACGAAGGCAAGCAAGGCGCTAGCTTCATGGATATCCTCGCCAACGCTGGCGGGCCCACTCGCTACGCAGAATCTCGCCAAATTCGCGTTATAAAAGCCGATGGCAAAGTCATCAAATTCGATCTTACCGCGCATACAGAAGGACTATCTTCAGCCAGACCACCAAATGTTGGACCAGGAGACGCGATTTTCGTGCCGGAGAAAACCGATTTCAATGAGAAGTCTTGGTTAAAAGTAGCACCTAGTCGAGCGGTCGCAGTGATGGGAGAAGTTGTTCGCCCTGGACGCATCGAGTGGTCAGACGAAATGGATTTGATTGATCTGCTTGCACACGTTGGAGGCCCAACTCGACGAGCTGATACCACCAAAATTGAAGTCGCCAATAACGGTCAAATGACACAATTTGACTTAGACCAATACATTCTGGATGGCTCACCAACATCAAGCCTACCTCAAGTTTCCGCTGGTACAGTCGTAAGGGTACATGCATTGCCTGACGACCCATCCGATAATAAATCGCAATGGGTAAGCCAAAGCTCTGACGCATCGATATACGTTTTCGGGCAAATCAATGCACCTGGGCGCTATCGTTTCACTGAAGATATGCATTTTCTGGATATTTTGTCTGCCGCCGATGGACCGACAATGGATGCAGATATTCACAACATCCGTGTCACACACCGAGGCCTAGGTTATGCCAAAGTGAGTAAATTGAATTTATCGATGTACTTTGAAACAGGCGATGAATCAATTCTGCCCCACGTTCGTCCTGGTGATACCATTTACATTCCAGAAAAAAACAAAAACTGGTTAGATCGTTCAAAAGAGTCCACGGTACGCGTATTAGGTGAAGTAAGAGACCCAGGGCGATACGTATTCAATGACAACATGACTGTGCTTGATCTGTTAGCGGAAGCAGGAGGACCAACTGACAATGCCTACCTTGAAAAGATCAGTGTGGTCAATATGTCTTGCTGCCAGGGCCAAGCCCGAACATTTGATTTGGTGAACTTTAGTAAAACAGCCAACATTTATGAGCTGCCAGTCATTCGCGCAGGCGACACGATTTACATTCCCCATAAAGACGAAAGCTTTGTTGAAAAAGCGAGGGCCGGATTAAGAGATATTTTACAAATCACCACAACCATCGTGTTAATAGGAGCGTTGTAATGACTATTCCTGCAACTCACGCTGAGATTGAGCAAATTTATCTTCAGAGTGAACAGAAAGGCCACAAAACGATTTGTGTTGTGGGTTGTAAATCTGAAGATGGTGTCACTTCCGTGGCGTCATCTCTTGCAGAGCGCTTGGTTTTAGCAGGCCACAATACTTTGTATGTAGACCTTAACTTATTCAAACCCGCTTATCACACTGTTCACGAATTTGATGATGACGAGAAGGTTGGCCATTTGATCACACGAGAGAATACACACCAAACTTTAGTCGGCCTCCCTGCTCCATCTCTCGCCAGTACTCAGTTAGCGTACCGAGACCCAACAACGCTGAAACAAAACATTGCACAATGGTTAACGCAGTACGAGCGCGTCGTGATAGATACATCACCACTTCTTAGTGTCAACCGAAGCAATATTGCGCCTCAAGTGATTGCTGGCGTATGTGATGCTACTTTGTTAGTAGCGCATTATGGCTCTACGACTGCAACCCAGCTCGAGCAAGCCAAAAAGCTACTCGATGCTAGCGATGCGAACTTGATTGGTTCTGTACTGAACATGAAGCACACTCCAAGCCTGAAAGATGAGTTAATCCGCCAAGTTTCCAAGCTGCGTTTCTTACCAAAAAAGTGGAAAGAAAAACTGTCTCAGCAAATTAAAAAAAGCGAACTGTTTATGTTATAGGGAGCGCTATTATGACGATAAATAATACATTGACTATCGAGCAAGAATTAGTGGATGAGCATATTCTTCAGCAAATGATCAAAGATACGTGCGCCGAAATCATCCCTACCTTGATTGATCACTATGTCGAAGAGTCACGCGATCGCATGGAGAAAATAGAGCAAGCATTAAGCACAGAAGACCTTCAAACATTAGAGTTCGAGGTTCACACACTGGGCAGTTCTGCTCTCGCTTTAGGCAATCGAACGCTTTCAAGACAAGCAAGAATGATTGAGAAGTACTGTGTCGAAGGAAAAATACCAAAAGCATTGGAGCTTTGTGAAACACTTCCTCAACTCGCCAATGAATCGTTTGATGCGTTAGAAAAGCGAAAAGCTCAAGGGTTTGAGTAGTATCAGTGTCTTACTCCCTAGCGAAGCATCGCGTTTGATAAAGCGCGATGCCGACATCATCTCAGAAATTTAGGCTCCAAATTCAGTCCCCCTCGCCAAGCCACACACCTTGAAATTATTTGGGCATAACTTAATCAATTAAAAAGTATGGATTTTTCGCAAATTTCCTACCTTGTGCTAATACTTAAATAACGCTTTTCTCAAATTGAGAATTTTCAGCACTAGAGAGCAATAAACCACTCATAACGCCAAATAGTAGTGCTGACAAAAATCATAAAAAATGAAACAAACTACGTTGGGATGGGACTATGAGACCAAGGGTGTTACTGGTAGAGGACTCTACTTCACTAGCCATACTTTATAAGCAGTATGTGAAAGACGAACCTTATGACATTTTTCATGTCGAGACAGGTCGCGAAGCGATTCAATTTATTGAAAGAAGCAAACCTCAACTCATCATTCTCGATTTGAAACTGCCCGACATGTCTGGCGAAGACGTGCTGGATTGGATCAACCAGAATGACATTCCTACGTCCGTTATTATTGCTACGGCGCACGGCAGCGTCGACTTAGCCGTTAATCTAATTCAAAAAGGTGCGGAAGATTTCTTAGAAAAGCCCATAAACGCTGATCGCCTAAAAACGTCAGTTGCATTGCACCTTAAACGCGCCAAATTGGAAGATTTGGTGGAAAATATTCAGTCCAAGTTTGATCGCCACAACTATCACGGATTCATCGGTTCAAGCCTCCCGATGCAGGCGGTATACAAGACCATTGATGCTGTTGCGCCAACTTCTGCCAGTGTGTTTATTGTGGGAGAAAGCGGCACAGGTAAAGAAGTTTGTGCTGAAGCCGTCCACCGCCAGAGTGACCGTAAAGACAAGCCTTTTATTGCAATTAACTGTGGGGCTATTCCACGAGATTTGATGGAAAGTGAGATTTTTGGTCACGTTAAAGGGGCTTTTACTGGAGCAACAACAGATCGAAAAGGTGCGGCGACGCTGGCACATGGTGGCACGCTTTTTCTTGATGAGCTGTGTGAAATGGAACTTGAGATGCAAAAGAAGTTGCTCCGCTTTCTACAAACGGGCACTTACACCCCTCTTGGTGGCACTCGAGAAATGAAAGTGGATGTGAGAATCATTTGTGCCACTAACCGAGATCCATTAACAGAAGTAGAAGAAGGTCGTTTTCGTGAAGACTTATACTACCGTGTGCACGTTATACCTATCGATATGCCCCCATTACGTGAACGAGGAAGTGACATCGTCACGCTTGCCAAGCACTTCTTGACCACTTACGCCAAACAGGACAAAAAGAAATTCTCAACAATCGACAGTGAAGCTCAACATATCATCAAGCATTACGAATGGCCGGGTAATGTAAGGCAACTACAAAACATCATACGTAACATTGTGGTGCTTAATAACGACGAAAAAGTCACGGTGAGCCACCTACCCGCTCAACTTACTAAAAAGTCTAAAGTGACGAAAACAACGACGCCTGCGCATGTTGCTCAAGAGTCAACAAACATTGCACCAATCACACCACCACCTGTTTATACTGAGGAACTTTCACCTTCTGCGGTCGAACCGTCGATTACCGCAGCGGAGCTGCCTGGTACACCGTCCTCTGCTGCTACCTCACCGTACTTTAACGCTGATGGAACCATTCGTCCTATGTGGCAAGTAGAGCGTGAAGCAATTCAAAACGCAATCGCGTACTGTGATGGCAACGTCCTCAACGCCGCTGTCATGCTGGAGTTAAGCCCATCTACGGTTTACCGAAAAAAACAAGCGTGGGAAGCGGATGAAATTAATCTCGAACAATCTTGATAAACCTGCCATTGGTGAAATTTGGATCTTGCTTGATAGCCGTCTATTCGGCGGCATTGAAAGTCACGTTATCGAGCTAGCTCGGGGATTAATCGCCTTTGGAAACAAAGCTCGAGTTGTGCTAACCACTGAGTATTCGCCAGCCGCTCAGATTGTACAGAAGGCAAAAGAAGCCGCGATCCCTGTGAGTTACTTAAACTATTTGTCTGGCGAGCCCAATAAAGCTTTAAAAATTAAGCACCTAACAAGCGCCGTCGCCAATCACCAACCCTCAGTGGTTCACTCCCATGGTTATAAAGCGTCGATTTTGTCGCGCTGCGCCAAACTGCTCACCCGAACGTTTCCTCGTTTGATTTCAACTTATCATGCTGGTGAATCGTCCTCAGGGAAGCTATGGCTATACGATTGGCTTGATAGAAGCTCAGGCAGCCTATCTGACCATTGCTTTGCTGTCAGTCCAAGTATTCAGCGCAAAGTTTTTTGTTCTTCAGAACTGCTGAATAACTTTGTTTCGATTCCCAACAGTCAACTCAACTATCAGGAAATCGCTTTTGTCGGCCGATTGAGTCAGGAAAAAGGCGCCGATCAATTTATTGAGGTAGCGAGGGTCTGTCCAACATTACAGTTTAGTGTGTACGGTGATGGCCCAGAAAAAGAGTCGCTTAATCAAACTGCCCCTTCAAATGTGACTTTCTTCGGCCATCAAACCGATATGGAAGGTGTTTGGGAAAATATCAGCGTACTTATTATCTCTTCTCGTTATGAGGGTCTTCCAATGGCGGCGCTTGAAGCCATGTCGAGAGGCATTGCCGTGATGAGCTTACGTGTAGGTCGTCTTCCAGATATTATCCAAACGGGTAAAAATGGTTTTATCGTCGAAGACATTCCCTCTCTTGCTAAATGTCTTCATGACTGGATGTCGATTGGTGAAGCGCAACAATCACTCATTCGCCAGAATGCTCGACAAACCATCATTGATGATTTCTCAGCGCAAAGTGTGATTCCCGTATTGCTACAAAAATATCAAATTGAAACGGATCACTAATCCATATTGGTTCTCAATATGAGAATGATGAGTTCCAAACATAAATATCATATAAGATTCAATCATATAAACTAATGGCATATTTTGGCATCTCTATTGCAGCTCAGCAGTTAACGCAGATTAATGATGAGACAGAGGTGACTTATGACTACGCCAAAACGCATTCTATATGTTCATTATGGTGATAATTGGATTCGCGGCAGTGAAGTGGTGCTTCTGGATCTCATTTCAGGAATCGACCGCAATAAGTTTGAGCCATTCGTATGGTCAAACTGCCAACCATTAATCGATAAGTGCCATTCGCTCGGAATTGAAGCGGAACATTCATCCTTCAATTTGGTTGGTGGTTGGAGCGCTCCACGCTGGGATATTAGCGGGTGGAATATCCTTATCAAACAAGGCTCAGCATTGATCGAAAAGCACAACATCGACTTGGTACACGTCAATAGCGGCGGCCCTTGTCAATGGATGTGTTTGGCTGCTCGCATGAATCATATACCACTTGTCACGCAACTTCATTGCCATTATACATTGCGCGATCGCTTCTCTCTCGGACTTCACCTCTCTCCAAAATTGATTTGCGTTAGCAAAGATGTTGGACGCGAAATTCTTCAGGACGGCTACCCACAAAACCAACTTCATGTCGTACACAACGGCGTGTCACTTCAAGGCGTGGATACACCCATCGACATTAAAGATCGCCTCGGAATCCCATCACAGGCCTTTACCTTTCTGTCGGTGGGTTCGCTGATTAAGCGCAAAGGGTTCGACCGCCTTATTCGCGCAATGCGCATGCACAACTACCACCACAACAACCCTCACCTTGTTATTGTTGGTGACGGCGAAGAAAGAGAAGCATTGCAACAGCTTGCCGCGGATCTTGGTATCCAAGAGCGAGTGCACTTTGTCGGGGAGCAACACAATGCCGGAGAGTGGATGTGTGGTAATGCAGACGCTTTTATTAGCGGCGCCTATGAAGAGGCCTTTGGTCTCGTGCTCGGGGAAGCGGCTTTAGCTCAACTGCCTATCGTGGCTCCTAAAACGGGAGGCATTCCTGAGTTGTTCGAGCATAATCACTCTGCATTGCTGTACCAGAACAGTGGAATGGCGAGCCTGTTAAACGCGATTCAACAAGTCATGCAAGACGCGGCATTAAGAAACAAGCTGGCGGAAAACGCTTACCTACATGCTAGCCAGAACTTAACGACGACTGCATCTATCAACGCTATTGAACGTATTTACGAAGGTGAACTTAATAACAACGCCATTACACCAATGCCAATGACTCACTGCATGAAGCCTCTTTCACGCTGGTTGAGCATCAATTGAGGAGCCCGGTCATGAAACGTGTATTGATGTTCGACGCCATCCCAATGCAAGGTGGATCCAAAATCGCGAATGCAGAGCTCCTTAAGCAGTGCGATAAGCTGAACGTGATTGGTTATCTACTCACTACAAATCCAGAGCATTGGGCGTCACTGCTTAGTGATACACCGCGTGTGCAAGTTATAAAAATAAAACCATCACCATTTAACTCGACTCATGGACTGACCTACTGGTTGATGAACGCTTACTACTTTCTCCAACTTCTCTACGCGTGCATGAAGCTGCCAAAAATAGATAGCTTTTTGGGCCTATCTTGCCCAAGTAATGATATGCCTTTGTACTTACTACGATTAATTAGCAAAAAGCCTGTGGTACAGATGGTTCATGGCCCTATTGGACGATCGAGATCTGCTGGCTACTGCTTAGTAAAAGCATCGGCAATTTACTACTTGGCAAACACCCGCGAATCAATGGTAGAAGCATTACAGGCCTACCTCAAAACAGAGAAGCCAGCCACCGAACGCTATTGGTGTGGTTTGAATACATCTACGTTTGTTAATGGATTATCGAAAGATCGCTGGCCAAAACAAGCGAATCCGATTTCAAGCCGCGTTTTCTGGGCAGCTAGCTTACTAAAATGGAAGAACATCGATCTTTTGCTTGATGCTTTAACACTTGATGAGTCGAAAAAGATCAAATCCACCGTGTGTTACATCAAACCTAACGTGGCAGGTGTGGAATATTCAACACCGGACTTCAACACACAAGGTGTTGAATGGCATGAGTGCCCAAACAACTTAGATGAATTGCGTTCACAGTGTGGTGTGTTTGTTTCCACCAGTATCAACGAACCTTTTGGGTTATCTATTTTGGAGGCTCTCGCTGCAGGTATGTGTGTCGTCATTCCACATGATGATAGTTATTGGGACCGCGTGTTAACTCACGGCCGAAATTGTATTAAATACACGCCTAACAATGTGGCTTCGCTACACAACGCAATTCGCCTTTTGAATGAATCGCCGTGGATGAAAGTAACGATGGGTATCGAAG
Organism: Vibrio sp. Vb1729; assembly: GCF_033338655.1. Taxonomy (NCBI): domain Bacteria; kingdom Pseudomonadati; phylum Pseudomonadota; class Gammaproteobacteria; order Vibrionales; family Vibrionaceae; genus Vibrio; species Vibrio sp. Vb1729. The sequence goes on from NZ_JAWOTB010000044.1 coordinate 34,812, forward strand.
CACTTAATGTTTCTCAACTATACACAGCCGAACGTTGTTATTTGCCAATCGCCCAGCACCTTGCTGCCGAAATTGCTACCAACAATGATTGCACACTCAAGACACCGCGAGACATCAAAGGATATGATCATGTCTAAAGCAATGACCAACATGACGCTATTTGCTATCGCCTTAGTGATCAATAAAAGCATCAGCCTAATCATGCTGCCTGTATTGCCCCACTTTCTCTCACCAGAACAAATGGGCAAGCTTGAGCTTCTAACAACCTTTGGTGTTGTTACGACCTTGTTTGTCAGTTTCGCTTTGCATGAAGCGCTTTATCGATTCGTCGGCGTTGAAAAGGATCAAAATACGCGCACAAGCCTACTAAACCAGCTGTACTCACTTGCTTTACTCATCGCTGGCGTCGTCGCTCTTAGCTTGCTCACTATCATTTTAATCGCCCCCATTCCCGCGCCTTTTACGCGAGTCGAATTTGCTATTGTTATGTTTGCCATCGTTCTAGAAGGCAGTATTGCAATCGGCACTGCCTGGTTAAGAACACAAGACGACAAAGCAAGAACACTGCTTAACGTCATGGTCACTACCACCATTTTTCAGGTCATTTTTATCGTCGCGGCGCTGTCTGTTCATCCCCATGTTATTTCTGTTTTGTGGGGGGGCTTGTTGGCTGCTATTACTCAATTTGTTTGGCTGCACATCGTTAACCGTTACAATGTCACCCTTCCTAAGCTGACATTGGCAAAACAATACCTAAACTACTGCCTACCAATGATGATGGCCGGTTTAGTAGCATTTTGTCTCAATGGCGCTGAACGCTGGTTCATTGGTGCCAACACTTCTCTTGCGACGTTAGGGATTTACGCGATAGCGGTAAAATTTGCAGTGGGCATGTGTATTTTAGTGCAGCCGTTTGGCATGTGGTGGATGCCACGTCGATTTAACTACTTAGAAGGGCGCAAGTGCACTGAAGCAGTGCGCATCACACACTTAGGTATGATTTACATTACAGGTTTGAGTGTAGTGGTCGGCACATTAGCAATGGTGATGATCACCTACTTACTGCCAGAAACCTATCATGAGGCGGTACTATTCAGCTTATTCTTGCTACCTATCGCCATGTTAAAAGAATGGAGTGAGTTGATTAACATCTCCATTTTGTACAAGCGTCGTACTCGCTGGCTACTGGGTATAAATGTCGTCTCTGCGTGCGTTGCGATTGCTTTGCTGTTTGGCTTATCTTCTCTGGGTATTTATGGGGTGTTCATTGCGCTTTATTACGCACAACTGTGTAAGTTGGGCCTGACTTATGTAGTAGGCCAACAATGTATGACGTTGCCTTTTCACCTCAGTCTGATGGTTTTATTACAGATTATATCCGGTGTGGCACTGTTCCTGCTTCACTCTTCACAATCAATAGGAATCGCCATCGCAATTTGCATTTTGACATGCAGTTTGCTGGCAGGGATAGCCACTCGCTACATGAGTAAAGAGACGCTCAATGCTCTCACTCGATACATAGTGAAACGGCGTGGACAGGTGAAGAGATACTCGTTATGAATGAAACCAAGGTGAGAACAAAACAGTCCATCGCAGCACTGACGATTACAGTCTGTATCGGCCTGCTTTGGATTGTTATGCCTCATCCCATTTTGATTGTTGCGTTGTGTTTCGCACCACTCGCGTTACTGTTTGTTCTCAATCAAACGTTTTGGCTTGTCACACTGTTCGTTATTTTTTCATTCTTTCGTATTCACGAAGCCTTTCCTGTTATCTATAACTTCAAGATCCCATTACTGTTATCATTGGGGGCACTCGCCGCACTCGCTTTTCACCTTCTTATAAGCCGCCAGATTACAGCTTTTTGGCACCCTTCATTAAAGTGGCTGTGTATATTTTGGGGTCTGGTGATCATCGGAATCATATTCGCTTCCAGTCGTGATATCGCAATAACGGTGTTCAAAAACACCTATTGGAAAATCATCATTATGACGTTGGCCATCACCTGGCTTATTACTAAACCTTCACAGCTCGCACAGATGTCAAAAGCAATTATTTTCGCCGGATTATTGATTGGCTTAGTGGCATTACAAAACGCTGCGAATGGCATTGATTTGGTTGAAGGGACGCGCGTGTCGATAGGACGATCCATAGGTTCAGTACTTGGCGATCCTAACGATTTGGCACTAGTGCTGATGTTTCCCCTTGCCTTTACCGTTAGTCAATTGATGGAGAAGCATTCCCCCAAGCATCTCAGGCTCTTTGCCCTTATCACCTGTTTGGTTTTGTTCTTTGCGATCATTGAGACGCAGAGCCGCGGGGGGTTACTAGGTTCACTGTCTGTATTTGCCTACTTTGCTTTTAAACACATCAAAAGCAAAACATTAGTCTTGGTATTAGGCGCTATCGCAGCGATCGTACTCTACGCATTCGCTGGTATTTCAGGACGAGAATCGGGGGGAGCCGCTGAGGATGGTATAGATGCCTCTGCGATGGGGCGACTTTATGCGTGGGAAGCGGCATTTAAAATGGCGCTGCATCACCCGTTGACTGGCGTAGGTCTAGATAACTTCTACTTTAATTACTATTTCTACAGCCCACACTGGGATGGTATCAACCACGCCGTCCATAGCACTTGGTTTGGCGTGTTAGCAGAAACGGGTTTTGTCGGGCTCGCGGTGTTCATTACTTTAATTGTGTCATTGATCCGCACCTCTTTGCATTCCATCTCATTGTTGACACCAAAATCAGATTACACCCTCTCTGTAGGAGCAAACGCCGTGTTAAGTGGGCTTATCGGTACCATCGTATCAGGCACTTTTCTGACTCAAGGTTTCACCTGGCCAATTTACATTCTAGCGGCATTAACAGTTGTCGTTAGCCGAATTGTTCAAAGTGACTGTCAAAATGAGAAATCCTAGTTTCAAACATAAACAAAACCCATAACTCACTGTTTTAAAATGGCTAATTCCTTGGCACGCATTGTGATTACTCACTTAATTAGTAATCAAATAACCAAGACTCAAGGAGAGCCACATGACGGACATCGTAGTATTTGGAGAAGATTTTGGTGGGTTACCCTCTTCCACTCAGCATATTGTCAAGCGACTAGCAGCGAACCATCGCATCCTTTGGGTGAACTCCATTGGCCTTCGTCAACCTAAGCTGGATTCTAAAGACATACAGCGTGCGTTAAACAAACTCACTCGTGTATTTCATAACGTAGGCTCACACAAGCCAACATTGGACTCTGAAACAAACCCAAACATTCACATCATCAACTTGCTCACCATTCCTGCCCCTAATTCTGCATTAGCAAGAAAAGTGGCCGCTAAGATGATGAAACACCAACTCAACAAACAATTACAAGCTCTTGGTTTTGATAAGCCTGTATTTTGGACGTCGCTCCCGACTGCTGCCGATGTTTGTGCAGAAATGAACCCACGTGGACTGATTTACTATTGTGGCGATGACTTTAGCGCTTTAGCTGGTGTTGACCACGACACGGTAACAAAGCACGAACGTACTCTTGTTAATGCGGCCAACGTTATCTTTACGGCAAGCGAAACACTCTCCACCAAGTTTCCATCACATAAAACCGTCACTTTGCCTCATGGTGTCAACGTTAGTCTGTTTTCTGAGCCAGCACCGAAGGCCAAAGACTTGCCTGACAACGGCCGCAAAGTGCTGGGCTTTTATGGTAGTTTGTCTGAATGGTTAGACTACGACTTAATTGCCCAAGTCGCAGACCAAGCGCCTGACTGGGATCTCGTGTTCATCGGCCCCAACGAGTTCAGTGACAATCCACTTCCACAAAGAAGCAACATATACTACCTGGGCCCGAGAGCGCATCACACTCTGCCACGTTACTCTCAACACTGGGATGCCAGTTGGTTGCCCTTTGTTGATAACGCTCAAATCAAAGCGTGTAATCCGCTTAAACTTCTTGAGTACTTGGCAACAGGAACCCCCGTTATTAGCACGTCGTTTCCTGCATTAATGCCGTACAAGCATATGCTCCACATAGTTCAAAATGTCGAAGATGTATGCGCCAGTCTCGATCACCTGATCCCACCCCCGGCAAACTCAAAGCAATATGTTCAACAGCAAAGCTGGGAAGCAAGAGCCAACCAAGTTGATAAATTAGTGAGGGCGCTATGAACGATTTAAGAGAAAACCTCAGCGTACTGTTACATGGAGCTTGGAGACGTCGCTACATGATCGTTATTCCTATGCTTGTCTTGCCGGTGCTGGGTTTCATCGTAAGTAAACTGGTTCCGACGACTTATGTTGCTCATACCAGCATGCTTATTCAAGAGACAGCGAAAATGAACCCGTTCCTTCAAGACCTTGCCGTCTCAACAATGCTGAAAGACCGATTGAGCGCACTCAGTACTCTGCTAAAAAGCCGACACGTTTTGTATTCAGTCGCAAAAGAACAATCGCTGATCAATGACGAGATGAGTGCAAAAGAGCAAGAGTTCATCATAAAAGATCTCGCGTCGCGCCTGTCTGTTCAGCCACTCGGTAAAGACTTCATTCAAATTCAATTGCAAAGTGGTAAATCAGAAGGAATGGAGTCGATGCTGCTGTCTGTCAGAGAGCATTTTGTCGAACAGCTTTTGGCTCCTGAGCGTTCTTCGATTAAAGATTCGAGCCATTTTTTGACTATCCATATCAACAAACGCAGGGAAGAACTAGACAAGGCTGAACAAGCCTTTGCAGAATATAAAAATACTTACTCAGACGCGACGCCCGAAATGCAAGCTCAAAGCCTTACTCGCCTTGCTAGCCTCAAACAAACGTTAGCCGAAAAGGAGGCGGAGCTTGCTGGTGTTTCACGAAGTCTAGGCAGTTTGGATCAACAACTATCCAAAACGAACCCGGTTATCGGTAAACTGGAAGAGCAAATCATCGACATTCGTAGTGAACTTACCCTGCTTCGCGCTAAATACACAGAGGCGCATAGTTTAGTGCAAGGTAAGTTGCGAGAATTAAACCGGTTGGAGCAGGAACGCTCGGTACTCTTGAACTCTAAACAACCAGAACTAAACAGTGCTCAACTATGGGATATCGCGAGCAATACCACAGTAAACAGTCTTGGCGAAGCACAGCCTCTACTTGTCTCCCAACTACATCAATTACAAATGATGCGCGGACGTTTTGAAGCACTTACGGAAGAAACCAACAGCTTGCGAGACATGATCCAAGAATTAGAGCGAAATGCGCACCAATTTGGGAGCACAGCGACAGAAATCAACCGCTTAGCTCGTGACGTCGCAGTGAAGAGAGAAATGTATGATGAACTCGTCGAACGCTATGAGATGGCCCAACTAACGGGTTCTTTGGGAGAATTTGAAGAGAATAAGCGCGTAAAAATCATTGATGAACCGTTCACGCCAACGATCCCAACTAACTTACCTAGTTTTGTATTTGTCATTTTAGGATTTATTGGTGGCGCTGGTTTAGGCATTGGATTAGCGACGATACTAGAGTTAGCCGATAACTCTATCCGCTCTAAAAGAGCATTAGAAAAACACCTTGGTGTTCCTGTCATCACCACTTTACCTAACGTAGTGTACGGAAACTAACCGCCATAAGAACTCATTTACAAGCACTCGGTCGGCGAGTGCTTTTCTTTTACTACTGCCTTATACAGCCTCATAGCATGTCCACTAATATGAATCTCAAATTGAGAATAAACATAAAGTCTCATAAACATCAATATTAACCTATTGTTTTTAAATGATTAATTTTTTGGCACGCAGTCTGCAACTCCTAAATAAACAAAGAACTCAACGAGGGTTTGAAAATGGAATTCAGACAAAAACACAATAACACTAAGCACAGCAAAAAAGTGATATTACACGTCGTGCAACACTTAGCTCCTGGTGGTTTAGAAACGCTCGTACTAGAAATGCTTCGTTTTGCGCAGCCAAACCATTCCGTTTTTGTCGTGAGCTTAGAAGGAAGCAAAGAACATGCACTACAAGGCTGGCAAAAACTATTGCCCTACCAAGGCCAACTGCACTTTCTTAATAAGAAACCTGGATTCAGCGGAAAAACCATCAGTACGCTGACTTCCATGCTCAAAGGACTTAAGCCTGACGTGGTCCACACCCATCATATCGGCCCACTTCTGTATGGTGGTATTGCTGCACGTTTAGCGCACGTACCTGTAGTGATTCATACCGAGCACGACGCATGGCACCTTAATAACAAAAAATCAGCTCGACTACAGTCCCTTTTGCTAACGATGATTCGCCCGCAAGTAGTTGCGGATGCTAACTTTGTCGCCCATCAAATACAGACTAAGTTAAAGTATCGCAAAATTTGTACTATCCATAACGGGATTGACTGTCAGAAGTTTAAAAGCGGTGACCAAACGGCAACAAGACACTTGTTTGAACTTCCAACCGACAAAATCGTGATTGGCGTTGCCGGGCGTCTAGAAGCAGTTAAAGGCCATAAAGTGCTTATCGAAGCATTCTCTCATCTTACGCCAAACACACACCTAGCCATTGCTGGAGATGGTTCTCAGCGAGTTCAATTGGAAGCACAAGTTAGAACGTTAAAACTTGAAGATCGAGTAACCTTTTTAGGCTTGGTCGACGATATGCCCAGCTTTTACCAAAGCCTAGACTTGTTTTGCTTACCATCACTTCAAGAGGGATTTCCTCTCTCAACCCTCGAGGCTCAAGCATGTGACATTCCTTGCGTCGCGACGGATGTTGGCGGCGTGAAAGAGACGCTCTGTCCGAACAACAGCACACTGGTTGAAGCAAATCGCGTGTTTTCGTTGGCCGAAGCGTTATCACAGCAACTGGAATCATCACACCATTCTCCTCGAACTTTTATTCTCAAACACTTTGATATCAGAGACATGGTGAGTCGCTACTCACGTTTGGCCAAGGAGGCTAGTTATGAATGATTTACTTTGGATTATAGGGTTTGGTTTATCCGCGTTTTTGATTGTCTATCATCACGTTGGGTATCCACTGCTCCTTAAGTGGCTTCCTTTAAAACAGCAAGACGAAACCAAAGCACCATTTGTAGAGCGAGCTTACAAAGCCTCCAAAACAGACAGCCAGCTACCCTCTATTACTGTCATCGTGCCCGCCTACAATGAAGAACAATGGATAGCAGAGAAGATCCGTAACCTTGCGAGCCTAGATTACCCAAGGGATAAGTTAAGAGTAGTGATCGCATGTGATGGCTGCACAGATAACACAGCCGAGATTGCTCAAGCGACAATTCAAGAAGCAATCTGCTCTGATACTCTGTTCATTATTAATGATCACCAAATCAATCGCGGTAAAGTTGCCCTACTCAACGAAGAAATGCGTCATGTTAGCTCGGACATTACCGCACTGAGTGACACGTCGGCATTGATTTCTTGCGATTCTCTATTGCTAGCTAGTCAGCATTATCAAAATGAGAACGTTGGAGTGGTTAACGCAACATATCAAATAATGAGCACTGATAACCAAGGTGAAGCGGCGTATTGGCAATACCAGTCTCGAGTAAAGCACCAAGAATCTTTGTTAGGTTCAACGATTGGTTCCCACGGTGCGTTTTACACTTTCAGAACTCACTTATTTGAACCACTGGAAGTTAGCACCATTAATGACGACTTTATTCTCCCTATGAGAATCGTTTTGCGAGGCTATAGCGCTATTTACGAGCCAAACATGCTGGCTCTTGAACTAGAACAGAGCTCAGACAACGCAGATTTCAAGCGGCGCCTAAGAATTTCAGCGGGTAACATGCAGCAGCTCATGCAATTAAAGAAATTACTGCTACCTCGTTATCGTGGCACTGCCTTTGCATTTCTATCGGGAAAGGTTCTGCGCTTAGCAACACCCTATTTGATGATTGTTTGCTTTATTTGCTCACTACTACTGGCACACAATCCGCTGTTTCAAGTAATGCTGTCCGCACAAGTTGGTATGTATAGCATCGCGCTTATCACTTACTTGATGCCAGCACTTAACACAATTAAACCTTTTAAGCTGATTAGCTACATCGTCATTGGTCATCTCGCCAACTTTATCGGCGGTATGAAGTATTTACTCGGAATGGAAAATGGACGTTGGAAACGCGTCAACCAATAAGGAAAGCATCATGAAAAACTCACGCTACGATTCAAATGTATGCCACGCGAAAAGAACGTTTGATGTACTGGTTGCAATGCTTATTTTGGTCGTCACTGCACCGCTATTCCCATTTATCGCGCTAGCTATAAAAATCACATCGAAAGGCCCAGTGATCTATCGTCAACTGCGTGTTGGGCGCTGTACACCAGAAAAAATGGATCTTTTTCAAATCATGAAGTTTCGCACCATGTATATTGATGCAGAGCAACGCTCTGGCGCAGTATGGGCAACTGAAAATGATCCCCGCATCACGCCAGTAGGACGCTTTTTACGCAAAACGCGTTTAGATGAACTACCTCAACTGTTTAATGTGTTGAGAGGTGAAATGTCGATGATTGGGCCGCGCCCAGAACGCCCAGCTTTCTACCAGAAATTGGAAGATGAAATCCCCTATTTTGTAGAGCGCACATATGGCGTGTTACCAGGTATCACAGGCTTAGCTCAGGTTAACCAAGGCTATGATGCATGCATTGAAGATGTAAGACGCAAAGTTGGGTTTGACCACAGTTACGCACTAAGCTTAGGTTCGTTTTACTCTTGGATTTCAATGGACCTTTCAATCATGAGCAAAACATTCGTTGTGATGATTGACGGACGAGGTCAATAACTTCCGGTTCTGGTAACGGTCACTCTTGCCACTGGCGGCGCATCTTTTCTATCGTCGCTGGTGGCACGTCATGAATGCTTTGATACGCTCCGTGACACACTTTAATTTCCACCTCGATGCGCTTCTTCATGCAGTAGTCCATGTAACGCTTCATCTCCCAATGTCGAACAAACGTATTGCTCACAATCACGACTCTCCCTTTGTTCAGCCACTTTCTAGCTTTCTGAAAACACCACTCATGCGCTTGAGGTAATTGAACCGGTTCAAAGTGATAATCACCTTCATCATTTTCAAAATACATGTCAGCTTCAAAATGCTTAGCACCAAGCTCTATCGCTAGTTGTTTTGCTAAGGTTGTTTTACCTGAACCCGGAAGTCCACGAATAAGAATGAGTTTAGCCAGTGACATAATGCAGTTTAATGAGGTGGGAATAAGCCTAAACTGTAACGAAATTATTGGAAAAGAAAAGTAGAAATAAAAAATGCCGAGCACATTAGGCTCGGCATTTAAACTCAATCATGGATCGTGTTGTATTTATTTGTAAGCTGGCAGTTCAGTTCTTAACCCTTTCACCAGACTGACGCACATCAACAGCAGAACAAAAGTAAACGGTAATCCTGTTGCAACAACGCCTGATTGCAATGCTTGCAGGGCTTCTTTACCACCAACCCAAAGCATTACGGCTGCAATTGCACCTTCAATACACGCCCAGAAAATGCGTTGCGGTACTGGTGCATCAATCTTACCACCGGCGGTAATACTATCGATAACCAGCGAGCCAGAGTCTGACGATGTAATAAAGAATACCAGAATCAGCACGATAGAAAGCATTGAAATCACTGAGCTATACGGAAGCGCATCGTAAACATGGAACAGAGTCAATGAAATATCAGTTAGGCCATTTGCACCTAGCTCACCAACTTTATTCACCACTTGGTCAAGCGCGATACCACCAAACACAGACATCCAAGTCAAAGTAACAACTGTAGGAATAACGATGACTGCGAATAAGAATTCTCGAACCGTACGACCTTTAGACACACGCGCGATAAACATACCAACAAACGGTGACCAAGATACCCACCAAGCCCAGTAGAATACCGTCCAGCCGTGCATCCAAGTTTCATCTTCACGACCGTGAGGGTTACTCAATGGAATAATATTTTCAATGTAAGCCATTGTTGTGTCGCGTAGCGAGCTCCACGCCGTATCAAACGTGATGAAGGTAATGAAAATAAGCAGCGCAAACGCAACCACCATATTGACGTTACTCAGTAGCTTAACACCACCATCAATACCACGAATCACTGATAGCACCGCGATAAAGGTAACGAAGGTGATCACAATCATTTGTGTACCAATGCCGCCTTCTAGACCAAAGACATGGTTAATACCACTGGTCGCCTGCTGAGCACCCAGACCTAGCGACGTTGCAAGACCAAATAGCGTCGACAAAACGGCAAGGATATCAATAACGTGACCTAACCAGCCCCATGCACGGTCACCAAAAATTGGATAGAACGCCGCGCGCAATGAAAGTGGTAAACCTTTGTTAAATGCAAAAAACGCTAATGCTAGTGCAACGAGTGCGTAAATACTCCAACCATGCACACCCCAGTGGAACATAGTGGCACCCATCGCGAGGGATTTTGCTTCTTCGGTGTATGGTACTGCGTTAAGTGGCATTCCCCACCAATCAGTGAAATACGCGGTCGGCTCAGCCACACTCCAGAACAGAAGACCAATACCCATACCCGCGGCGAAAAGCATCGACAACCAAGAAACGGTTGAGTGATCCGGCGTTGCTTCTTTGCCACCTAAGCGGATTTTACCTAGCGGAGAAAAAAGAAGAGCAACGGCGAACAATAAGAAGAAGTTTGTCGACCACATAAAAAACGCATCAAACTGTTCGATAATTCCGTTTTTTAGACCGTTTAATACGTCACGAGCAGTGGTTGGCTCAACAAGAAGAAGTGAAATCAGACAGAAAACAACGAGCCCCGCACTAATGCCAAAAACCGGGTTATGTATATCGAATCCCCACTTTTGAACGTTATCCTGTCCAACCTGATAATCGGTTGTATCAATACTATATTTTTTAAATGCATTATCCATAAATACAAATTTAACGTGAATTTGAAACGCCCCTCAGGTGAGAAGAACTCCAATACCGCCCTCCATTAATTTGAACTCTAAAGTTTTAAAGCGGAACGAATTTTAGCAGCAATCACATATTTTTGCAAAAAGTCGTGATTTATTGCATTTTAAGCTCAATTCGAGACAGATGAAGGGGAAATAATATCAACACAAAAATTATGAGGTCTAACGATTGATTTTGTCGTAGGTTGTAGACTAGAAAAGGCACAAGAAATACTTAAGTTCATAGCCAGTCACTGCGCAAATAGAGAAGACCTGCGATGATTTGGTTTCACAATTAACGACGAAACCAAATCAGCAAACCTTTCATCCAGCGAGCGTTATAAGAAATGGAAGGTGATGTTCCCTGTTACGCTGCTAACGGTATCGCTATCGCCTTCAATATCCACGCCAAACGCTTGATAACTCGCGCCCACAGACACATTGTCAAGCAAGAAGTATTCGGCACCAACACCATACATGTAAGAGACGCCATCATCTTTGTCTAAGTTTCTAAGTCCGCCGTCATAATCAACGTTGAATGCATTGATGCCGCCTTTTGCGTAAACGTGTAACGGGCCGAAGTCGATACTAGGTTTCGCCGCTAAATAGAATGAATCAAAATCAGCACTACCCCTGCTGCCACTCAAAGATAAATCCACTTTGCCGTGGTTAAAGTAGCCTGCTTCAATGCCAATGAACGGCAAAATACCAGTACCAACATGAATACCGTAGGTTGTATCATTTTCGCTGTCGATATCGGACTGACCAATTTGGCCACCAGCGTAAATCCAAGAGTCAGCCATAGCTGATGTTGAGCACAACGTTAGAGCGAATAACGAGAGTGTTTTTTTCATACTATCCCTTCCTGATCGATTCCTAAGCGAAACATTACGCAAATATGCGCATTTAATCGCCACTATATATTGGAAAGCATAGGCATTTTAAGACTCTAAAAGTGAATAATTTATGTTCAACTTTTGTTTTGTGACTTCCAGACAAAAAAACACCGGCATAAAGCCGGTGTGTTTCATATGGTGTTAGAAAGCTTGACGCTTATAGGAAATGTAGTGTTGCGTTAACAGAGAACGTGCTGATATCGTCTTTACCAGCAGTGTAGTTCATGTAGCTAGCACCAACAGACATTGGGCCAAAAATGAAGTACTCAGCACCCACACCGTACATTAGGTCCAAATCGTCATCGTCTTTGCCGCCTTTCACTTTTTTGTCCCACTGATGGAAACCACCTTTTGCGTACACGTGTAGCGGACCGAAGTCGATACTTGGCTTAAGTGCTGCGTAGTAAGAAGTTAGCTTAGTGTCTTGACCATTTACGTTGAACTCACCGTGCTGTGTTACACCAGCTTCAACACCAATGATAGGTAGAATGCCTGTACCAACGTGAACAGAGTATGATGTGTCCGTCTCACCTTTGTAGTCAGACTGACCTACTGTTGCACCACCGTAAATCCAAGAATCCGCCATTGCCGCAGAAGATGCGCCAAGTAGCGCCACTGCTAATAGAGTTTTTTTCATCATCTACCTTTACTCTTTATTATTCCCACGTCTGCATAACTCAGTCGTTGGTACTACAAATAAAGGGAGGCGAACTATTGCCTCCCAGAACTAAAAAATAATGCTTATTGAGTTACTAGCAATTAGTGTACCAGCAACTTCTTAAGCGATAATTACAAATCTGACACTATTTTACTGGTTGATTAGCAAGCATCAATCGCGTTTTTGACTCGTTTATCAGAAACAGGATAAGGAGTGCCTAATTGTTGAGCAAAGTAACTCACGCGAAGCTCTTCAATCATCCAACGCACTTCTTTTACATTTTCAGGAATGGCCACACCTTTCGGGATCTTGTTCAGCAACTCTTTATAGTCTTGAGTCACAGATTCAATCTTCAGCATATGTAAACGATCTTTGTTTGGATCGATTGGCAACTTCTCCATACGACGCTCTATCGCGCGCATGTAGCGAAGAATATCCGGCAAGCGTTTCCAGCCACATTCCGTTGCAAAGCCTTTGAAGATCAAGCCTTCAATTTGTGCTTTGATATCGGACAGAGCAAACGCCATTGTGAAGTCGATCTTGCCTTTTAGCTTCTTATTGATGCTAAACGCCGTGGTCAGAATAGTCTCAACCTGTTGAGCAATCTCTACAACGGTGTCACCCAATTCAGCACGAACGTGTTCTTTCAACGCTTCGAACTTCTCTGGCTCCCAAACTAAACCACCCTGCTCTTCAATAAGCTTATCGACACCACAGGCAATGCAGTCATCTATCAGATCAAGCACTTTGCCGTATGGATTAAAGTACAGACCCAGCTTCGATTTGTTCGGTAAGTTGGCGTGCAAATATTTAATTGGCGACGGTACGTTCAATAAAATTAGGCGACGCTGACCAGCACGCATTGCCGTTATCTGCTCGTACTCCGTTTCGTAGAGTTTGATTTCAACGCTGTCTTTGGTATCAACAAGCGCCGGATACGCTTTTACATCGTAGCCGCCACGTTTTTGTTGATACACTTTCGGCAATTCTCCAAAACTCCACGTATGCAGACCTTGCTGTTCGATATCGTCATCCGCAACTTTGGAAAGCGTTTCTTGAACTTTGTCTTTCAAACTTTCTTTCAGTTCATGAAGGTCTTTGTTTTCCTTCAGTTTACGATTTCGGTGATCAACCGCACGAAACGTGACTTTCAAGTGCTCAGGTACTTGTTCCAAGTTCCAGTCTTCACGCAGCACTTCTACGCCCGTCATGCGTCGCAACTCTTTCTCCAATGAATCTAACAGCGGCGCTTCCATTGGCGTAACGCGTGCTAAGAATGCATCGGCATAGTTCGGCGCAGGTACAAAGTTCTTACGAATTGTCTTTGGCAACGATTTAATCAAGCTAACCACAAGCTCATGGCGTAAACCTGGGATCTGCCAATCAAAGCCCGCTGGTTCAACTTGGTTTAAAATCGGCAACGGCAAATGCACTGTGACACCGTCACTATCATCGCCTGGTTCAAATTGGTAACTCAATTTGAGCTTCAAACCATTTTGATGCCAGAAGTTCGGGTAATCCAAATCGGTCACATGGCTAGCATCACCCTTGAACAGCATCTCTTTTTCAAAGTTCAGCAGTTCCGGATTTTCTTTAGATGCCTTTTTCCACCACGTATCGAAGTGTTTGCCAGAAACGACTTCAGTACCAACACGTTGGTCATAGAAATCAAACAGCTCATCATCATCCACTAAGATGTCTCGACGACGAGATTTATGCTCAAGCTCTTCCACTTCTTGCAGAAGCTTACGGTTTTGCTTAAAGAACGCGTGTTTGGTTTCCCATTCACCCTCAACCAATGCACTACGAATGAAGATTTCGCGACTTACGGTCGAATCGATACTGCCGTAGTTGACCAAGCGTTTCGGTACAATTGGTACGCCGTAAAGCATGACTTTCTCGTGCGCCATCACCGCCGCACGTTTCTTCGACCAGTGTGGTTCGCTGTAACTGCGTTTAATAAGGTGTTTAGCTAACGGCTCAATCCATTCTGGTTGAATCTTTGCGATGATACGACCCCAAAGCTTTGAGGTTTCCACCAGCTCGGCTGACATAATCCATTTAGGTTGTTTCTTGAATAACCCCGACGCTGGGAAGATATGAAAGCGAGCATTACGAGCGCCTTGATATTCATTCTTTTCTTGGTCTTTCATGCCGATGTGCGACAGCAAACCAACCAAAATGGCACTGTGTACGCCATGGTAAGAAGCGGGCTCGTCGTTAAGCTTGGACTCCATCTCACGCATCGACTGATGAATTTGGAAGTACACATCTTGCCACTCGCGAACGCGCAAGTAGTTCAAATAGTCTTGCTTACACTGTTTGCGGAACTGATTGCTAGACAAGGCTTTTTGCTGCTTTTGGATGTATTCCCACAAATTCACAAATGTCAGGAAGTCCGACTCTTCATGGAAGAAGCGACGATGTTTATCGTCTGAAGATTGTTGTTTGTCGGAAGGACGCTCGCGTGGATCTTGAATCGACAAGGCAGCTGCGATGATCATCACTTCTTTAAGCGCACCATATTTTGGCGCTTCCAATACCATACGCGCCAAGCGCGGATCGATTGGCAAACGCGCTAATTGGCGACCAATGGAAGTCAGGCGTTTTTTCGGATCTTTTACCTCAGAGTTAATCGCACCAAGCTCTTCCAGCAAACGCACGCCGTCTTGGATGTTACGTTTATCCGGTGCTTCCACAAACGGAAACGCTTGAATATCACCCAAACCAAGTGCCGTCATTTGCAAGATAACCGACGCTAGATTGGTACGTAGGATTTCAGGAGCAGTAAACTCTGGGCGTGACTCAAAATCTTCCTCTGAGTACAGACGAATACAGATACCCTCTTCCACACGACCACAACGACCTTTACGCTGGTTCGCACTCGCCTGAGAAACTGGCTCGATTGGAAGACGCTGAACCTTAGTACGGTAACTGTATCGACTGATACGCGCCGTACCCGGGTCGATAACGTATTTAATGCCCGGAACAGTTAGCGAGGTTTCTGCCACGTTGGTTGCCAGTACAATTCGGCGACCAGTGTGAGGTTGGAAAATCTTATTCTGCTCACCTGCCGACAAACGCGCGTAAAGCGGCACAATTTCCGTGCTCTTCAGATTACGTTTGGACAATGCATCTGCGGTATCACGGATTTCACGTTCACCGTTCATGAAAATCAGGATGTCACCTAAACCTTCATCGCACAGTTCATCTACCGCTTCGAAGATGCCTTCAAGCTGGTCACGATCGTTGTCGTCATCACCGCTTAGTGGGCGGTAACGTGTTTCTACTGGGTAAGTACGACCCGATACTTCAATGATTGGTGCATTGTTGAAGTGTTTTGAGAAGCGTTCTGGGTCGATGGTTGCTGACGTGATGATCACTTTCAAATCAGGACGACGTGGCAGCAACTCTTTCAAGTAACCCAAGATGAAATCGATGTTGAGGCTGCGCTCGTGCGCTTCATCGATAATGATGGTGTCGTATTGATTCAAGAAACGGTCATGCTGAATTTCAGCCAACAAGATACCGTCCGTCATCAATTTGATTTGGGTATTTTCAGAGATCTGATCGTTGAATCGAACCTTGTAACCAACAAACTCACCAAGCTTGGTTTCCATCTCTTCGGCAATACGGTTAGCAACCGAACGCGCTGCAAGACGACGAGGCTGAGTATGACCAATCAGACCAAATTTACCGCGACCAAGCTCAGCACAGATTTTTGGTAGCTGAGTGGTTTTACCAGAACCGGTTTCACCCGCGACGATAACCACTTGGTTTTCTTCGATCGCTTTCGCAATATCGTCGCGTTTTTGGCTTACAGGCAGGATTTCTGGGTATTCAATCGTTGGTTTGTAGTTGCTGCGCTGCTCTGCAACCATCATGGATTTTGCGATGTCTAATGCGATTTCGTCGAACACAGCATTACGCGCTGCGTCCTTCTTAATTTTGCTTGCACCAGAAATACGTTTACTCAAGCGGAAACGGTCGCGCATCATGCACTGATTCAGCGCTTTACGCAGAGATGCAGCACTATTCACTTGAGCCTGAGGTGTTTGAGCTTGTTTCGCTGTCGCTTTTTGCGCACCATTTGACGGTGTCACTTGCTCTTCAGCTAGATTCTTTTTTGGGGGCTGTGACGAAGTCAAAGCGTTTCCTATTCTTTTCATTACAAAAACTGCGCGGATTGTATCACACAAGATCTGTAACAAGATAACCGAAAGCTCATTCAATTTTTTCGAACATGTTCAGCGAATCGCTAGGCTTTTGAACTCACTTACGTTGCTTATAATGGCTCCCATAGTCGAAAGCACTTATTTAAGGAATAACCATTATGTCTCGTGTACTAGCTCTAAAATCAAGCATCCTTGGCGATTACTCTCAATCAAACAAATTGGTTGAAAACTTCATCAAAAATGTAGACCAAGACAAGCTTACTGTTCGTGATTTGGCTGCAAACCCTCTACCTGTTTTGGACTTCGCCGTTGCGACTGCACTGCGCGCTACGGAAGATCTTTCACAAGAACAGCAAGCGGTGGTCGACTTGTCTGACACCCTTATTGAAGAAGTAAAGGCCGCAGACACTTTGGTTATTGCCGCTCCAATGTACAACTTCACCATCCCGACTCAGCTTAAAAACTGGATTGATTTGATTGCTCGTGCAGGCGTGACATTCAAATACACAGAAAACGGCGTTCAAGGTTTGATTGAAGGTAAAAAGGCGATTGTAATAACGACTCGTGGTGGTATTCATAAAGATTCACCAACTGACAACGTTACGCCATACCTACGCACTGTGCTGGGTTTTGTAGGAATCACTGATGTGGAATTTGTTTACGCAGAAGCGCTAAACATGGGTGAAGATGCGGCTGCAAAAGGCATTTCAGAAGCGCAAAGCCAACTTGCAACAATGGCGTAAGTTAGAATAAACCAGAATACAAAAGGGATTGGTTCGCGCCAATCCCTTTTTGGATCCTGATGCCTTGATCGTATTTATAGGGTCTCTAACATCGTCAAAAACGATTCACTTTCTCCAAGTTGCGTATTGCATCGAGGTAGACTTTTTCTAAAGACCGCTCAGCTTCGCTTATCATATTCTCGATCATCGCATTAAACGCGACATCGCTACGGATTTCTATATTGTCTCCCGCCTTAACGTCAAGAGAGTTGACGTACAACACCAACCATTCATCGCCCTCCAAGTGCCCTTCTCCGTGAATGGCAAAAAAGCGTTTGGCAAATTCAGCGTTGGTACAATTTATCGCTTCAATTTGAAGATTGAATGAGGAGTCGATACTCATGGTGCTTATGCCATCCGATTCATCAGATGCATCACAAACAGCCTTAACTCTGGCACGATATACGAAATTTCTCGTTGAAAGCAGCATAGTATTATTCATCATTACTCATAATGGGCGATAAATAAGTCAGTTGCAAATCCGACCTATATGCATCTCGCGATGCGCTAAAACTCGAACTGGAAATAAATAGTATTGTAGTTGCTCCCACCTTTAATTCGCCCAAACTGGGAAGCGCTTTCAAAAATCGCCGAGCGGTGATGCAATGAATAGCCCACCCACATATTGTTCCAGCTCTTTTGGTTGAAGAGATCGCCTACATTGACATCAAACGAGAAATCTAGGTAGTTGAGCAACTTGCTTGGTGTATAACCCTTGTCTTCCATTTCTGTGCCTTCAATATAGGTAATGCTATCAATGTATGACACACCTTCCGCTACACCAAATCGCCAAGTCGTAGGCCAATTAACCGTATAATAAGCCTTAATCGCCATGACGTATTCTGTGCTCGCAGACTGAACACTGGACGACCAGTGATGAACCAACCCTGGCGTTAAATAAATATCAAGAGGAAAACCAAACAGCTCATCCGTTAATGGATGCCCATAAAACAATGAAGTAAGTTGATTGTCGTATGGGTCTTTTTCTCTCTCAAAGCTAAATATTTCACCGATGTTCGAAGGCGTCGCCCAACCATGCGCAATACGTAGATATGCTTTATTGCTCAGTGTCGGTTTCGGAACTTTGCTTTTATCGTTGAAAAAGCCAAAACCGACAAACACTTCTCCCTGATATCGATCTTCTACAAGCTGACTGTTGTAGGCGTTATCATCTAAGCGAGTAACACTCGTCTCACCCAGTAAATACAAATTTGAAGTTACATGGTAACGCGCTTTAATACCAAGATTGGTGTCAAGTCCAGCTCCAATTCTCTCGCCAGTAATATCCTTAAAGGAATAATATTCACTATTGAAATCAGCGTCTTTGTATCGAATCGTAATCGATGGCTCTAATTCCCAATCCCCAAATACATAATTGGCAGCAAGGCGGTAATTAGAGTGAAACTGGAGTTCGTCGTCCGTCATCAACTCTACTTCTGCGCGCCAATTGTCGTTAATGCTATAACGCACTTGCCCTCCGAAATCGACTCTGTCCCCTTCATTAGCATTTTGTAGCGACATGGGAATATCGACAAATCTCAATCGCATGAGTGCGCTCGCGCGCCAGTCGGAATCACTCTCGTTATACAAAAAAGCGCCACCTTCAATGCCATTGATATACACATGTTCGTTTTCAAAGAACATCATTGGTACAAATGTACTCACCGTAGAGTCATTATCGGCGGTGTAAAACGGAATCGATGCTGTGCGATACATCGCAGCAATCCCCCACGTTTGTTCGTCTGCACCATGCGCAGAAGAAACTGCCGCAGCTAAAGGAAAAGCGAGTGTTGTTAGAATTAATCTCTTCATGAGTTCGAAAAATGTTGGTTGAGAAGCAGGCAAACATCAATGATTTGCCATTAAAAGCTTATGTTCTGCTGATGATAGCCGTTACAATGGCAAATGTTGTCATCCTCGTGACAGTTTGAGTCCCAAGATCATATTAATATTGCACGACTAGGTGAGCTTGTTTGCGAATATTTTACCATTACAACAAGCGCTTAAACTCTAGCTTAGTTCTAAATCAAACATAATGAAGTAAAAAGTGAAAGCATCAGAACTCATCTCTACCTTGAATCATTTACCCGCAGACACAGACCCAGACATTGTGATGGGAGAAGCATGGCTGCCAGAGAGGTTGATAGGGACTCAACTCGATGGTGACATGTTGTTTTTGCACTTTGATAATGCACCAGAAGATGGTCAAGGTGACGAAGAAGGGCGTGGCTTCGTCGAACACGAAATCGACCTAATTAGAACTCGGCTTCAGCAAATTTTGGATGAAGACAGTGATAACGCGTCAAAAGCCGATGCGATGCTTGGTTTGTTCCTTATGGGACATGAACTTAGTAGCTCGCAAGTTATCGAAATATTAGAAGAAGAAGCTGACACATAAGGAGCCGTTTTGCCAGCATTGATGAACACGACTGAAATTTCTTCACTTCCTCTTGTCGTTGCAGGTCCGATCCTACGTAAAGTGACCGCAACTGAAATCAATATTTGGCTAGTCACCACCCAACGCTTGGAGGGTATGGTGCAAATTACGGATGAAAATGCCTCCATCCTTTATCAAGCCCCTTTAAGTGAACAAAAAGAACAGCTTCAAATCGGCCTCAATGCGTGGTGTTGCTTACTTAAATTAGAAGGCGAGTTTCCAACCCATCAAGCGTTACGCTATCAAATAAAAACGCAATATGGCTTAGTGACGGAACTGCTCCCTCACCTGACTTATGAGCGAGATAATACGCCAAACTTGGGTATTGAGTTCCTCGTTAGTGAAAAAGCGGATTATCTCTTACATGGCTCTTGCCGTAATCCCCATCACTTCAGTGATGATACATTGGTCGCTGCGGATCATAAAATCGCGTCTCAATCCATTGAAGAAAGACCAGATATGCTCATCATGAGTGGTGATCAAATCTATGCAGACCATGTTGCAGGCCCCACTCTCGATGCCATTGAGCAAGTCATAGCTTTATTGGGTTTGCCAGGCGAAGAATTCGATCAAGCTCCGATAAAAAATACCAATGACCTCTACCAACACCCTGCTTGCTATTATGGTCGAGATAAATTGTTGCCTCATTATGTGAGTGATGACAGTTTACTAAGTAAGTTTTTTCCACACCGAGGGACACCAATATTCAGCGCCAAAGAGTGTGAGAATCACCTAATAAGCTTTGCTGAGTGCTTTGCAATGTACTTATTGGTTTGGTCTCCGACCTTGTGGAAGCTTGTTCGAACGGATCGTTTATTAGAAAACGAATTTACTGTCGGCGGAGAAGTTCTTGAACCCAAATGGCAGCAGCAATGGCGCGAAGAAAAAAAACAAATTGATAAATTCGTCGCAGGTCTGGACAAGGTTCAACGCTTACTCGCTCACATTCCAACCTATATGATTTTTGATGATCACGATGTCACCGACGATTGGAATCTCACCATAGGCTGGGAACAAGCCGCATACAGCAACACGTTTGCAAAACGCATTATCGGTAATAGCTTGATTGCTTACTGGCTTTGCCAAGGTTGGGGAAATGCGCCAGAAAAATTCAATGATGAATTTATGAGCCTCGCTCAACGCTTTATCGATGAGCGAACCTCGCAAACCCAAGATGCATTTATTCAATATTTGTATCGCTTTGAGAATTGGCACTACACCATTCCTACGACACCAAAAGTTGTCGTGCTAGATACACGAACCAGACGCTGGCGTTCTGAGTCTAAAATGAACAAACCTTCTGGCTTAATGGACTGGGAAGCGATGATTGAGTTCCATCAGGAGCTCGTGCATCAAGACAAGGTTGTTATTGTTTCTGCCGCGCCAATGTTTGGTGTGAAATTTATCGAAGCACTACAACGTGTGGTGACCATGCTTGGTAAACCATTGATGGTTGATGCTGAAAACTGGATGGCTCACCCCGGAAGTGCGAATACTCTTATTAGTATTTTCACACACACAAAGACACCAACTAACTTTGTTATTCTCTCTGGCGACGTACACTACTCTTTTGCATACGATATTAAGCTCCGCTATCGAAAAAACAGTCCGAATATCTATCAAATCACCTGTAGTGGAATTAAAAATCAGTTCCCTACACAACTGCTCAATATTTGTGATGGCCTAGATAGACTGCTATACAGCCCTCGCTCACCTTTAAACTGGTTCACAAAACGTAAACGACTCAAGATTTACAAACGCGCACCAAGTACGCACAACTTTTATCGCTTGGTTAACCATAGTGCCATTGGTGAGCTACGTCTTGATGATGAAGGCAAACCAAGTCAAATTAGTATTCTGACGAGTGATGGTGACGAAGTTCATTTTCCACCGACACGTGCTGAAAGCTGAGTATCAATCCCAAAATGACTTGCCCTTTGTAAGAGGCAAGTCACCTTGAACTAACTCAGGAGTTTAGGTTTTTTGGGGAGAAAGTGGCCGTTCTTAAATGTCAACGGCGTGCTAAATTTGGTATCGCACCTTGAGATCTTCCGTATTTATTACCATGTTAACCAAATAAACAATAGCTCGGTGTTCATTATGTTTAATTCTCTCACATCATTATTTAAACAACTCATTGATGGCTCTGATTTAAGCCAAACCAACACACTTTCCCCTAACATGGCTATCGCGTGTTTGCTTTGTGAAGTTTCTGGCGCAGACCATAGTGTCGATGATAGAGAACAAGAAACAAAGCGCTCTTTATTGATGAAACTGCTTTCGTTAAATGAAGAGGAATCAAATACTTTGTTAGAGCAAGCGCAACAGAAAATAAAAGATTCCGCTTCGCTGTACGACTTTACCTCTCAACTAAGAGAACTGACTCAAGAAACTCGTTACAACTTAATCAAAAGCATGTGGGAAGTCGCTTACGCAGACGGCGAAATTGACCCGCTAGAAGACGCGGTGATCCGTAAAACAGCAGAGCTACTCTATGTTGATCACAGCGAGTTCATTCGAGCGAAGTTACAGTCTCAGTAAAGTGACGAGATGAGTATATAAGTCGCTGGCTAACTCTAAGCTACCCCTAGAATGACAACAGATATCGCTTCTGTAGCCATAAAAAAACGCGCACTCTGCGCGTTTTTCAATAAGCCAACGACATTGTTATTAAAATACTGGTCAAGGTATGTGTTTAGCTCTTTCCACACTAAACAGACTGCATGACAAAACAACAATGGTTGGATGATTATTTAATTACAAGCTAGCTAGGTTCGAATAACTAAAACATGGTCAAAGCAAGCTTAGCTAAGTTATATGCATCTACATAGCCAGAGTGTTGACGCCCTTCCCAGTCTATTCCTTTTGCTTCTTGAGCGGCTCGATGGCCTATACGTTTATCTTTAAGACGATTTTGAATACGGTAGAGTGTCGCTAAGTTGATGAACTCTGTGAACGGTGCTTCAATACCTTTTTGCTTACACTCTTCTAGAAGAATGAGGTCATCTCGCCCCCAAGATGCAAAGATTTTGTTGCGACCACCGAAGTTCTTAACCATGGATTTAAGCACTTCTTCTAGTGGGCGTCCTTGTTTTTCAATCTTACGTGGTGTGATGCCCGTTAACTCAGCGCAAAATAGAGAGACTTCATCGTGTTCTGGTTTCACGTAGTATTGAGCACGCTTGACTATCTCACCTTTAGACAAATCTATTTCAGCTAACCCCACTTCGATAATTTCACCCGTGCTGCCGACGCCATTTTCGTTCCAGCAACACATTTCTAAATCGAAGCATACAATACGGTTATGGTTCATAGTTTGCCTTGGTTCCTAACATAAAAATTTAAAGCGTGCGATTCTATCGTAACACGGCGTAAAACTCGAATTTGTGCGCCCATTTAATCGCCGATCGACACATTATTACGGCCGTTTTTTTTACTCAAATAGAGTTGACTATCCATTTTGTGATACAAGCTCTCAGGATCTTCTTCTTTATGGATAACCGCACCGATACTCAACGTACAGATGATTAACGCATCACCATAATCAAAAGCCGTACTTGCCACAACACTCCGTAATTTTTCTAGGTAAGCTTCTAGCACTGCTCTATCAATGACTTTAGAAATAATACAAAACTCGTCACCACCAGCTCGGTAAAACTTATCTCCCGGTTTTAAATTAGCACTGACCAGCTTAGTGACATGTTGTAACGCTTCATCTCCACCTAAATGGCCGTGTTTGTCATTAATCACTTTGAAGTGGTCGATATCAAAACCAACCAAGGCGAAGTTAACACCTTTGTTTATCTGATTAAGCAAATGATCGTTGAATGCTCGGCGATTCAGTAGTTGAGTTAGAGGGTCTCGCTCTGCCATTCTTTTTAATTCAACGGTTTTGAGCTCCAACATGACCGCTAAGCGCTCTTTTTCTCGAGACTGTAAATTCACAATCCAACTGATCAAAAAGGCGATTACCAATCCGGCTAGTGTCGTGCCCGCTAAAATAGAACGTTCCCAAGCTGAGACTGCGTCAGAAAGCTTAAAGTCAATACGCCATTCACGGTTAGGCAGTTGAATGGTCCGGCTTATAACCGTTCCTCGAATGTTGTCCCAGCTCGCACTTTGAAAGAGAACAGGGTCATCTGCTGCGTCGAATCCCAAATCTTCTACGCGCACCGACATATCGAGCTCCGTCGCGGTTTTCGTAATCAAATCCTCAAAGTAAACCGTACTTCGGATAACACCGGTCACTACTCCTAATAAATATTTGTTCTCGAAGTCGAACACTGGATGGAACACCAGCAACCCAGTCTTAGGTATGGACTTGTCATAACCATCTTGCAGTAAGCGAACTTTATCCGAGACATTCGCTCGCCCATTTTCGGAAATATCATCCAAGATTAAATCGAAGCGTTTGCGCGAAAAATAGAAACCCAATAGAGAAAGGTTTTCCGGTGTTCTTGGGTAGATATCCGACGCGATGAAAATTGGCTCATTGTGTTCAAAAATGTACCCGTAGGTTTTGGGACCATCTTTAGGGACGGTAAACGGTTGGAAGTTTGGAAATTTTTGACGGGTCTTTAAAATATGTTCATCAAGATCTTCAAATTCGACCTTTTGCATCCATTGAAGTCCAATGAGACTTCGCGAGCTGTTAATCACTTGTTCCGCATACATCGGAAACGATGGCCAATAGCTTCGCTCAATCGAATGGAAAAAGTTTGCGCCCGCACCAATGAACTTTAGATCATTCTCGACGTTTGCTTTAAGTGATTCTGCTTGTCGGTCGGCTAAAGTATCAAACGTCGTCTGTGTATACCGTTGCTGCATTGTATAAGCAGCACCAACTACACCAGCAGTGACACATAAAGTCGCCAAAAAAGCTAAAATAGAGTCTGAATGTCGTTTTATAAAGCTCTTATGAGCGGTGCTTTGTGTCATATCGTAATTTTTGATACTTCCGTAAGTTAAACTTCGGGATCTATTGAAATACTGCGTTAGCAATGCACAAACATCAAGCAACAACCTATATTGGGGAGTCTGATCGTCGATTTTTCACGCTGTTCGTACGGTATAGTCACGAATTATTACAGCCTTAAGCCTTGAATATGCTACCATCCGTCATCATTTTAATGTCTAAACTTGGTGCAAGATCGCAAAGACGATCGTTTTAGTGAACAAATATGAGCCAATACTGAGCACCAATAAATCAATAGAAAGAGAAAAAACGTCATGAACATTGATTTGAACCTAATTCCTCAAACGTTCGATATGCTTCACGCTGGCCTAACCGCATCGAGCGTTTTGCTTCTTCTAGTTGCAGTGTCGCGCAAATCAAAAGTGGTCGAGAAAGTGGTAGAAAAACCAGTCGAGAAAATCGTCGAGGTTGAGAAACCAGTTGAGAAGATCGTTGAAGTAGAAAAAGTAGTGGAAGTAGAGAAAGTCGTAGAGCGTGTTGTAGAAGTTGAATCAAAACTTGCAACCGCATCAACAGACTCTGCAATGCAGCTGCTTTCTATCATGCAACAAGAAGCTCGCCTGATTGACTTCCTAAAAGAAGACCTAACGTCATTCTCTGATGAAGAAGTAGGCGCAGCCGCTCGCGTAATCCACACTGGCGGTCAGAAAGTACTGAACGACTACGTGACGCTAGCGCACGTTCGTAACGAAGACGAAGAAACTCGCATTACGGTTGAAGAAGGCTTCAACCCACAAGAAATCCGCCTAACTGGCAACGTAACAGGCAGCGCGCCATTCAACGGCACGCTAGTTCACAAAGGCTGGAAAGCAACATCAATGACGTTGCCTAAACTGGCTGAGAACTACGATGCTTCTGTGATCGCTCCAGCTGAGGTTGAGCTGTAATGGAACACATGAACCAAGAAAACCATTCTCAAGAAGCGTCTGTTGAAACTCAACAGACACCTAAATTCAGTGTTGGTATCGACTTAGGTACAACACACTGTGTCATGTCTTTTGTTGATACACACAACGAAGACGCTCGCGTTGAAGTGATGCCAATCCCGCAGTTAACTGCGCCGGGTACGGTAGAGACTCGTAGCCAATTAGGCTCTTTCCTTTACCAACCACACGAACACGAAATGAACCCGCAATCACGCGTTCTTCCGTGGTCGAGCGAGCCAAAAGCTCTAGTTGGTGCTATTGCACGTAACCTAGGTTCAAAAACACCGATTCGCCTTGTTGCAAGTGCGAAATCTTGGCTTTGCCACGCTGGTGTTAACCGTCGTGATGCTTTCCTACCAGCAGGTAGCCCAGAAGAAGTGGAAAAAGTATCCCCTCTTCGTGCGACAGAGCTTTACCTAGAGCACCTAAAAGACGCTTGGAATCACACCAATCCAAATCACAACCTTGCCGATCAAGACGTAACTATTACAGTTCCTGCTTCTTTTGACCCTGCTGCTCGCGATCTAACAGCAGAAGCAGCACGCAACGTTGGTTTTGTGCACCTAACGCTTCTAGAAGAGCCACAAGCTGCGCTTTACAACTGGATCGATAACAGCGACGACAAATGGCGCGACGAAGTTGAAGTTGGCGACATCGTGCTTGTGGTCGATATCGGTGGTGGTACAACCGACCTTTCTTTGGTTGAAGTAACTGAAGACAATGGCAACCTAACTCTGAACCGCATCGCGGTAGGTGAACACATCCTACTTGGCGGTGACAACATGGATCTTGCACTTGCGTACCGCTTGAAGATGAAGCTAGCGCAAGAAGGCAAAGAGCTACAGCCATGGCAAGTTCAGGCGATGACGCACGCATGTCGTGACGCGAAAGAAGCGCTATTGAACGACAGCGAACTTCAGTCAGTGCCAATCGTAGTACCAAGCCGTGGTTCTAAACTGCTTGGCGCAACGCTGAAAACAGAACTGACTCAAGAAGAAGTACAACAAACACTGGTTGACGGCTTCTTCCCTCAAGTTGCGATTACTGACCACCCTGTTCAACGTAACCGTGGTGCACTAACGCAAATGGGTCTGCCTTACGCACAAGATGCAGGCATCACTCGTCACATTGCTGCATTCTTGTCTAAGCAAGCTAATGCCCTTTCTGCTTCAGGAAATGGCGCAGAAGCAGCAGCTCAAGATTTCAATCCATTCGCTAACATGCCTGGTATGCCAGGTGCGGATGCAGCGCAATCAGCTGACTTCATCAAGCCAACCGCAATCCTATTCAACGGTGGTGTTCTGAAATCGAAACTTCTAGCAACTCGTCTAGAAGACACGATCAACGAATGGCTAATTGAAGCAGATGCTGAAATGGCAAAACGCCTAACAGGTGTAGATCTAGACCTTGCGGTTGCTAGCGGTGCGGCTTACTACGGCTCTGTACGTCGTGGACAAGGCGTTCGTATCCGTGGTGGTATTGCTTCGGCGTACTATGTGGGTATCGAAAGTGCGATGCCAGCGATTCCGGGCATGGCGCCTCCAATGGAAGCACTTTGTGTTGCACCATTTGGTATGGAAGAAGGTTCAAGCGTTGACGTACCAAGCCAAGAGTTTGGTTTGATCATTGGTCAACCGGTTAACTTCCAATTCTTCGGCTCAACCGTTCGTCGTGATGACCTAGCAGGTACTCACCTAGACTACTGGGCACCAGAAGAGCTTGAAGAGCTTCCAGAAATCCAAGTAACGCTGCCTGTATCTGAAGGTCGTCGTGAAGGTGAAGTGGTTCCAGTAACCCTAGCCTCTCGCGTCACAGAGCTTGGTACGCTTTACTTAGAAGCCATTGCCGCTGATAACGGTCAAAAATGGCATGTTGAGTTCGATGTGCGCGAAGACGCGAAAAGCAACTCAAACGAAGAAGAATAAATAGAAATCAAACGGCATCCAATCGGGTGCCGTTTTTAAATACACGAAGGTTTGTATGGCATCTCCTCGTTTTCTTGTTGGTATTGACCTTGGCACCACAAACACTGTGGTGGCGTATTGTGAAATCACCGACAACCTTGAACAATCCGAAGTATCCCTATTCGACATCGACCAATTGATTGGTCCGGGTGAAGTGGTTCGTAAACCATTGCTGCCCTCTTTTCGCTATCACCCAGCGGTTGGTCAAATCTCCCCTTCTGACCTAACACTTCCTTGGGAAAACGAACCTGTATCTGGCGACATTAGTAATGTGATCGTGGGTGAATGGGCTCGTGAATTAGGCGCTAAGGTGGAAGGACGTCAGGTATCCAGTGCTAAAAGCTGGCTATCGCACCAAGCAGTGGATCGTAGCTCAGACATTCTTCCTTGGGCTGGTGCACAAGATGTAGATAAAGTATCTCCCGTCATTGCCAGCGCAAGCTACCTCAACCACATTCGCCAAGCATGGAACTACCGTCATCCTAGCAATAAGTTAGAAGACCAAGATGTGGTTGTGACCGTTCCAGCGTCGTTCGATGAAACCGCTCGTAAACTCACGCTTGAAGCTGCACAGCTGGCTGGTTTAAAGAAAATCGTCCTGCTAGAAGAGCCACAAGCCGTATGCTACGACTGGTACGCGCGTCACCAGCAAACCGCAGCTGATGAGCTCAAAGAGTTGCCACTGATCCTAGTGTGCGATGTGGGTGGTGGTACCACCGACTTGAGCTTGATTGAAGCCAGTTTCTCTTCTCAAGATGAACTAGCCCTTGATCGTATTGGTGTTGGCGAGCACTTGATGCTTGGTGGTGATAACCTCGATTTAGCATTAGCACACCTTGCAGAAAGCCGCTTCAACCAAAGTAAGAAGCTCACTGCCGCAAGCCTGACTAAGTTGATTCAGCAAACTCGCAAGGCGAAAGAAAACCTACTTTCAGCGAGTGCACCTGAAGGAGTAAAAATCACCATGCTAGGCAGTGGCTCAAAACTTCTTGGCGGAACAAAGAGTATTGGGCTGAGCAAACAAGAAGTGCACCAAATCGCTTTGGATGGCTTCTTCCCACTTTCTGATTTCAGTGAAGTACCAGACAAACGCCGCAGCGCGGTTGTCGAGTTTGGTCTTCCATACGTTGCTGACCCAGCAGTGAGCAAGCACGTTGCCGAGTTCTTAACTCAGCACCAACAAGTTGCTCGTGCCGCTCTTGGCATTGAAGACGACAAACAAAATGCAATTCCGGTAGGTTTGCTACTTAACGGTGGTGTGTTCAATAGTGAACTTGTGACTGAGCGTGTCACTACCCTACTGTCCGATTGGCGCGGCGCTCCGGTTACGGTATTAGACAACCCACATCCAGATTGGTCTGTTGCACTAGGTGCTGTTGCGTTTGGTAAAGCACGTCGTGGTGCACAGCTAAAAATTGGTGGTGGTGCAGCGCGTTCTTACTTCTTGCACCTTCAAGAGAAAAACAAGATGGGCAAAGCGCTTTGTTTGCTTGCAAAAGGTACAGAAGAAGGTCACGAAATCCGCTTAAGTGGTCGTCGTTTCTCGCTTACCCTAGGTGAGCCCGTTCGCTTTAACCTGCTGACTTCTACCCACGACACCTTAACCAATAACACCGCCATTCAAAACGGTGTGATGGTTGACGTTGATCCGGACTTGTTTGCTCCTTTGCCGCCTTATATCACCACCCTTGAAGGTGGAGGTGCCGAACTGCAAGCCAACCAGAAAGAGCGTGTAGAAGTACAACTGGCATGTCAGTTGACTGAAGTCGGCACACTTAAGATGGAATGTGTCAGCGCAGAAGACGATAGCAAACGTTGGGAGCTAGAATTCGAAGTTCGTAACAAGCAAACCGATGACAGCGAGCAAGTTAAGCTTCACCCTAAACTGAACGAATGTAAGGAGCTGGTCGCTCGCCTTTACAGCGGTAATAAGAAAAGCGCGGAAAGTAAAGAGATCAAAACCTTAGCCAAAGATCTTGAGAAGAAACTGGGCAAACGTGATGAATGGGATTTCACTACCCTACGTCAACTGTTCGATACCTTTGCACAAGGTCGTAAGCGTCGCCGTCGTTCTGAACAACACGAGAAAAACTGGCTTCGTTTGGCAGGTTTTGCACTGCGTCCGGGCTTTGGCGATCCAACCGACTCATGGCGCATTGAACAAGTTTGGGGTCTCTACCAGCAAAACATTCAGTTTAAGAACCATCAAGGTTGGACTGACTGGTGGGTATTCTGGCGTCGTATCGCAGGCGGTCTAAGCCAAGAGCAACAAGAGACTATCTTGGCGGACATCGCGAAATACCTACACCCTGGCGCGATGAAAAACCCACAATCCGCCAAAGCAGCGCAAGACATGGGTTACGAGTCGATGGTTCGCTTGTCTGCCTCTCTAGAGCATCTAGAAGTCGAAGACAAAGTTCTATTGGCTACGTGGTTCTTGAGTAAAGCCATCAACCATAACCAGTTCGAACAAGCACACTGGTGGGCAATGGGTCGCTTGGCATCACGTACGCCTTTGTATGGCAGTCAGCATAACGTCGTTCCTCGTGAACAAGCGGAACAATGGTTGCCTAAGCTGTTAGAGCAGAACTGGCAGAAAGAACCAATGATCGCGTTCGCAGCCGTGATGATTTGTCGTAAGACGGGCGACCGCCTATTCGATATCTCAGACGACTACCGTGAACAGGTACTGGCTAAGTTGAAGCAAAGTAAGGTACCTGAATCTTGGGTATCACTGGTTGAAGAAGTCAAAGAGCTATCTGAGAGCGAATCGAAGCGTATCTTCGGTGATGCACTCCCAAGCGGCCTGACGCTGGTAAATAACTAAGCTCCCATGCTCATAAAAGCAACAAAGCCCTTCTCGTGAAGGGCTTTGTTTTATCTGGTTCTAATAGCTGACGATAGTCGACTCGTTAGTTCATTTCCGTATTGATTACCACATCACGCGTTTCATTATCCATATCACTGATGCCGACCACTGAGATTTCACGGTCAGATAAATTCTCAATCATGCTGTCTTCTAACCCACCGTCCGTCATCCACGCATAGAATTTTTCCGCAATACGATCCGAACCTTCCCCGACAAACGTTAATGTGACCTTCTTCATTTGTGACACTCCATCAATTTACGATTCAGCCACTTAAGCGTAGTATGTTTCGCAAATATCGACATAAACTAGGACTAACTTCTTTTATGAGTATCGAAAAATTTGACGCGATTTATCAGCGCGCTGCCGAGCGTAAAGGTGGTGAAGATCAACTTGAAGCGCTTTTATCTCATCCACTAAGCAAAGAGGAATTGGCAGCGATTCCCGACGACCGTTGGCTGGCCGCTTTTTCGATGAAGGTATTCCAAAGTGGGATTTCGTGGAGCGTGGTTCGCAACAAATGGCCGAACTTCGAAGAAGTGTTCTTCGGATTTAAGATTGAGCCGCTGTTGATGCTGTCAGACGAGCAATGGGAAACCAAAGCAACCGACAAACGCATCATTCGCCACCTCACTAAAGTCATGTCGATTCCTGCTAATGCTCGTATGATCCACGAAGCAAAAATCGAATACGGTTCGTTTGGCAAAATGGTTGCCGATTGGCCGCAAGAGAAAATCACCGACCTATGGGCATATTTGAAGAAACGCGGTAATCGCCTAGGTGGCAATACCGGTCCTTACACACTTCGCCAAATGGGCGTTGATACCTTTATCTTGTCTAGTGACGTCGAGGCTTACCTGCGCAATTGCAAAATCATTGAAGGTGGCAAAGATACGAAAAAATCGCTCGATGCAGCCAACAAAGCGTTTGTTCAATGGCAACAAGAAAGTGGTCGAAGCCTGTCTGAGATCAGCCAAATCATTGCGTTCAGCACCGGCGATAATCGCATTTAATCCAGACTGAACACAAAATAAAAAACGGCGCACC
This sequence comes from Vibrio sp. Vb1729, assembly GCF_033338655.1. Lineage (NCBI taxonomy): Bacteria > Pseudomonadati > Pseudomonadota > Gammaproteobacteria > Vibrionales > Vibrionaceae > Vibrio > Vibrio sp. Vb1729. Next base: position 66,442 of record NZ_JAWOTB010000044.1, read on the forward strand.
AAATATTGTATTTAGTGCGCCGTTTTTATGTTCATTGGTTCAAGTACACACTTACTTTGAAGCCAGTGATTCCCACTCAGTCAGTAGCTGCATAATACGATGAGAATCGTCCCATGTTGCACAAGGGTTTTCTAACGAGGTACGCCCTGCTTCAACCGCTTGGCGAATATTGCGCACTTGATAGAAAAAAGCGTCCCCGGCTGCCGGAACACACACTTCACGCTTCGACGTCTCGTAAATTTCCATACTAAACTGGTTTTCTTGCGTTGGTAGCCATGGGTTTGAATCTAACGTAATACAGCCTTTGCTACCCAGAATGGTGAATTGGTGTTTCAATCCGTGATCTTCGGCAGTGTGTACGCTCGCCGTTTGTTGCTCACCGAATTGCATCATCAAGCTCGATTCACAGATATTACCGTCATGGCCTCTTCGACCAATCGCCGTCATAGAGCGGTTTCCAAAGGCTTGTTGACCCAACATGGTTTTCACCACCAAATGCACCAATGACATTGGGTAACAACCTAAATTATACAAAGCACCTTTACTGTCTGGATTAACAAACTGCGCAATCGACGCGATATAAGAAGTATGGATCGAGCGAAGCTCACCAATCTCTCCCGATTTCAGCACCGAAACCAACTCGCGGATCAACGGGTGATGTAAATACATTAAGCCTTCAGCAAAGAATACCTTGTGCGCTTCTACTGCTTGAAGTGCCAGCTCGGTTTTTTCCATATCTACCGAAAGTGACTTTTCACACAGGATCGCTTTGCCCTGCTCAGCCGCTTTGACGATAAAGTCATGATGAAGGTGATTTGGCAATGCGATATAAATAATGTCGACTTGCTCATCAGCAATCAACGCATCGTAATCGTTGAACGTATTCTCGATGCCATATTGCTCAGCGAATGCCTGTAAGTTCTGCTCCGAACGCCCAGCAACCGCGTACAGTTCACTCTTGTCATCGCCTTGGATTGCCTCAGCCATGACTCCTGAGATAAAGCTTGTGCCTAAAATGCCCCATTTCATGTTCACGTCTCCTATTGAGCTTGGGTTTCGAATGCTTGAACTAACTCTGCCATTTCAGCCGCTATAAACGCTTGTGTATGCGGCATAGCAAAATGCGCTTCAATCGCGGCGCGGTTTTCATATCGCTCCCAAAGAATCACACGTTGTGGATCTTTAGAATCGTAGGTCGCATTCGCTTGCAAGCACCTCGCTTCGCTTTGCATATCAAGGCAAAATTGTTCAATGGCTTCAACTACTTGTTGTCTTGGCTTATCGGCATTCATTTTCAGTTCGGCGGTAACAAAAATCGTATCATTCATGATGGATCTCTTTCTCCATTCTTAATCATACGCCCACTGTAATTAACCTCGTTTGATTGATAAACTCTGCTTTAGTTATTTCTTTATCAACTCTGGGTGTGCAATGGATAAATTAACAAGCATGAAAGTTTTCGCTTACGTGGTCGAACACGGCAGCTTTCGTAATGCTGCACACCACTTTGATCTTTCACCGACTATGGTTGGCAAGCACGTGAGCTTTCTTGAGCAAAGCTTAGGTACACAGCTGATTCATCGCACCACGCGTAAACAGTCCCTGACCGAAGCTGGCAGACTCTACTACCAAGAGTGCCACCGCATTATTGAAGACATCACCAACGCAGAGAACCTGATCCAGACGCTGATTAACCGTCCAACCGGAACAGTGAAAATTAATTGCCCTGTCACGTATGGCAAAAAGGTGATCGCGCCCATCGTGGCTGACTTCTTAGCAGAATTTCCCGAACTGAACGTCGAGCTGATGTTGGATAACAGTTTGATTGACCCATACCGAAGTGAAGCTGACGTGATTATTCGAATCGGTGAATTGGTCGATTCGTCGTTAGTCGCGAGAAAATTGGGTGAATACCACATGACTTATTGCGCCTCACCCTCTTACCTTGAGCAACATGCCCCTATCCAATCGCTTGATGACCTTGAACATCATCATTGTTTGGGGTTTCAGTATCACCAAGGAGAAAGCCAACAAGTGGTGAACATGCCATCTAATACCTTTGGAAACAGCAACACCCGATTAACGTCTAATAATGGCGATGTACTTAAGTTTGCCGCGTTAAAAGGCTCTGGTGTTCTTCTGCAACCAAAGATCTTAGTTGAACAGGAAATCCAATCTGATGCCTTGGTAGAAATTCTCCAGCAACATGCTCCCAAGCCAAAACCTATCCACCTGCTTTACCGTTCAAAACAGCTTTCCCTTAAAAACCGTACCTTGGTCGATTTTATTCTTTCTCATGTGAATCCATAACGCCACCCCATAAAGCGGCGACAATTTAACCATTTAATTAACTTTTATTGTCGATATGACAAATATTATTACTTGTTAATTGTCTTTATTTTTCATGTTGTTAGTCAGAGACACCCATTAACTAGGCATAATTTATTGATTCACACCAATTGCATTGCTCTGACAAAGTGACTAGGATTGCCGCCTTTCCTGGGTGAACTATCAAAAAATATCGAGAAATTTAATCTAATTTCTCTTCCTGTTCGTGTGCAATCACAACATTTACACTCATTTCAAATTGCATAAGCACATTCCTTTGCTTATGAAAACGACATTGATTTCTCAACGCTTTTAGTCACGTATGTGACTTTTTGGCTTGAGAGAGATTTTTATTCAAGGTAGGTCACAAGGACGCTACCCCTTGACTGCATTTACTGGAGGATAAGATGCCTAAAGGTCTAATGCTGACTGACTTAGCCATCGCTGGCTTACTATTGATTTTGGCAAAAGTCATTCGCGTTCACGCGCCATTACTACAGCGTATGTACATTCCATCGGCGGTTCTCGCAGGATTATTCGGTCTAATTTTTGGACCAGCCCTGTTAGACGTACTGCCTTGGACCGATACGTTTACCGCTAACGCAAGCCTATTAACTGCTGCACTTTTTTCTGCGTTAGGTCTGGCAACGGATGTTCCATCACCTAAAACCGTCGCACAGCGTGCTGGCTCATTGTGGGCGTTTAACCAAATCGCTTCTGTTTCTCAGTGGTTGTTTGCGGCAATGTTTGGTCTAGTTCTCACAACCTTCTTCTGGCCAGAGATTAATCCCGGCTTTGGTGTGACAATGTCTGCGGGCTTTATGGGTGGTCACGGGTCTGCCTCTGTTGTTGGTGAAATCTTCACGGGGCTTGGCTGGGAAGATGGCTTCACACTTGGCTTAACGTTCGCAACCGTGGGTATTTTCATTTCAATTTCTGTCGGCATGCTCATGCTGCAATTCGCATTGAAGATGGGTTGGATTCGTAGCTTTACGACATTCGATAGCATGGATGAACACGAACGCAAGGGGCTCGTTAAGCCTGATGATCAAGAGCCGGTAATGAAAGACACCATGTCTTCCCTGTCGGTTGATTCTTTTGCGATTCACGCGGCGTTGGTTGTAGTGGTAACAGCTTTCTCGTATGTAGCGGCTAACTACTTATCTTCTTTCCACGATAAGGTACAAATCCCTACGTTTGTAACTGGCTTCCTTGGCGGCATGCTCGTGCGAATCGTCGCGAAACAAACGAAAGCTTCACGCTATCTTTGTGACGGTGCATTCAAACACGCTGCGGGCATCAGTACCGATTATTTGATTATCTTTGGTATCTCAGCCATCAAGATTACCGTCCTAGCCCAGTATTTAATGCCGATGGTAGTGCTTGCAATCGGCGGTATCGCCTTCACACTATGGCTAATCTTCTGGGTTGCCCCACGTATCATGGGAGAAGATTGGTTCGAGAAAGGCATCTTCTCTTGGGGTTGGTTAACCGGTACGGTTGCCATGGGTATTGCGTTGCTTCGTATTGTTGATCCAAAAATGCGTAGCAAGGTGCTTGATGATTACGCCATCGCTTATGTCCCTGGCTCAATCACTGACATCTTCATCATCTCTTTGATGCCAATCGCGATGTATAGCGGCATGCACTGGCAAGCACTTGGCGTTGGTCTAGCTTACATAGCCGTGGTTCTTTTCATTTGGCGTTTTGTTTTCAAACAAGGCTCACACGCAGCCACAAGCACCTCATAAAGCGATGATTTAAAGCCCCATATCTTTATAGGATTGGGGCTTTTTCTTATTGAGATTACACTTACTTTTTGTGTGATATTGAATAAATTCCGAACGCAATTTTAAGCAACTTGTTTTATATATTAGAACCGAATCATTCATCGCATAACTTCATTCTTTTTCAATACCTTTCCAGCCATAATTTTGCTCCAGAATAGCAGACTATAAAAATACATATTCGGAGGTTGGCTGTGCGTAATACCAAAGGTTTTACACTGATAGAATTGGTGGTTTGTATCATCATTCTTGGGGTGGTAAGTGTCGTTGCGCTCCCAAAGTTTCTTGGTATCCAGAAGGATGCCCGCATTGCTGTCTTGTATGGTGCTCGTGAGGCGCTGATGACAGCCAACAATCAAGTCTATGCAAAAGCGGTGCTCCAATCGCAAGAGAACGTCGACGCTGGTGAACTGATGAACATTGATTTGAATAACGATGGCGTCAACGATCTGATTGGCTACTACGGATATATCAAGAATGTGATTCCAGCAAAAGAGCTCGCTGGGTTTGACCCAAAACTGACTATCAATCGTTGGTACGGAGTGGACGATGAAGATGAACCCTATTTCTTAATTGGCTTTGCTAATAAGCCTGTCGACATCTTCAACCTTTGCTACGTAGAAGTCTATTATCCGAAAACAGCAGGTGGTCAAATAAAGTACGGAATTCAAACCAGAGACTGCTAAAACCGGTAAAAATAAGCTTCAAGAGTGATACTTTTGAAGCTTTTCTTTCTGTTTGAGACGGAACCCCTCAAAACTACAATTAACATTAAATTCACAATATCTTGTTACATCCTCCCCTTTCAGCAATACATAAGGCGGCTATTCATCGAGCCTCTATAAAATCGACACATTGTGTTGTTTTTCATTTCGCTCAAAAATTATGCTTGTAAACTCATCAATTCGCTCAATAATGGTTCCATAACAAATTCAATAATTTAAGCAGGAGGCGAAATGAGAATATTCTGGCAGCTGCGTTGGTATTTCCAACTTAAGTGGAAACAATATGTGGGGTCCATCCTGCTATTTGCCGTCATTTCCGCCCTTCAGCTTGTTCCTCCCAAAGCGGTCGGTATCATTGTCGATGGCGTGGTCGATAATACCCTCGAAACCAGTACCTTAGTTATGTGGTTATTGGGTCTTATTGTGCTGTTTTTTGCGATATATGGCTGTCGAATACTGTGGCGGATCTGGTTATTTGGCGCAAGTTGGGAACTAGGCACCATTTTGCGTAATCGCCTTTATCGTCATGTCTCTACTCAGCCCCCTCGATTCTTTGAACGCTACAAAACTGGCGACCTGATGGCGCGTGGTACGAACGATGTTCGCAACATTGTTATGACCGCAGGTGAAGGCGTGTTAACTGCGGCCGATTCTCTGATCACAGGCATCGCGGTACTGATCATCATGGTGACGCAAATCAGTTGGAAGCTGACTGCAATGGCATTATTGCCGATGCCGTTTCTTGCCATCATCATCTTCTTCATCGTTCGTATTTTGCATAAACGATTCAAAATCGCACAAGAAGCCTTTTCTACGATGTCAGACATGACTCAAGAGTCACTAAATGGCGTACGTATGCTGCGTGCTTTCGGGTTAGAAAACCAAGAGCAGCAACGTTTTGAAGAGGTTGTGGATGATACAGGCGAGAAGAACATTGCCGTTGCCCGTGTCGATGCGCGCTTTGATCCAGCCATTCAGCTGACTATTGGTATGTCTTTCTTTTTGAGTGTTGCTTCTGGTGCCTATTTAGTTGACCAAGGTGATATCACACTCGGGGATTTGACCGCATTTACTATGTATTTGGGTCTTATGATCTGGCCTATGCTGGCATTCGCGTTCCTATTTAACATCTTGGAAAGAGGCTCTGCTGCATGGAACCGTCTGCAAGAAATCTTCGATGAAAAGCCTGAGATCGTCAGTGGTGAAACGTCATTGGGCACTCAACCTTTGCCTTTGCAGATCAAAATTGACGAGTTCCACTGGTCTAAAGATCTGCCACCAGCACTAACTGATGTTCACATCACCCTTGAGCCAGGAAAAATGCTCGGCATTGCAGGCCCAGTTGGCAGTGGTAAATCAACCTTACTCACCTTACTGCTTCGCCAACACGATATGGATAACGGTACGATTCAGTTTGGTGATGTCAAAATCAAGGACACTGTCCTGCCAGAGTGGCGAGACCGTTTTGCTGTTGTTAATCAAAGCCCGTTTTTGTTCTCTAAATCTATCTTCGACAATATCGCTCTGGGCAACCCTAGCGCATCAAAAGAAGACGTTTATCGAGCGGCGAAACTGGCTTGTATCCACGACGATATTGAGAAGTTTCCTGAAGGCTATCAAACAGAAGTGGGCGAAAAAGGCATCACCCTTTCTGGAGGTCAGAAACAACGTATCGCCATTGCTCGCGCCATGCTGCTTAATGCCCAAGTGTTGGTATTGGACGATGCCCTATCCGCTGTTGATGGACGGACCGAACATCAAATCCTTAAGAATTTGGAAACACACTACCGTGATCAAGCCCTAATCGTTATTGCACACCGCCTCACCGCATTGGAAGCAGCAGACGAGATCATTGTCTTGAATCACGGCCACATTACTGAACGTGGGCAACATAGCGCTTTATTAGCGCATCAGGGATGGTACGCCGAAATGTTCGAGTACCAAAAACTAGAACAGGCGATGGAGGAATAATGAATGAACCAGACCAGCACGTTTAAACGGTTAATGTCTTACCCATTATCTCAACCAAAGCCAATGACTAAAGGACTCGCCTTGCTGTTTATTGCAGCGTTAGCTAGCGCCGGCGGCCCTTGGTTGATTCAATATTTCATTGATGAGCACATCGCTAAAGGTGACTATTCACAAAATGTTCTGATTTCGCTAGCAGTAGGTTATATAGCTCTTCAGATCGTATCGGCAACATTCCAGTATTTTCAGTCATTGCAATTTAGCATTGTCGCGGCTAACACGATCAAAGCGATTCGTAAGCAAGTATTTTCTGGCGTGATTAAGCAGCCGTTATCTGCGTTTGATTACACTCCTGCTGGAAAATTGGTGTCGCGAATCACCAACGATACGGAATCTTTACAGCAATTTTATGAGCTTTTGATCGCGACCGTGGTGAAAAACGTGGTCATGATTGTCGTAATGCTTGGCGTTATGTTTTTCATGAGCTGGAAGCTCACACTCGTTGTGCTTGTATTGCTGCCGATCGTCATCGGCTTTATGTACTTGTTTAAGCAGCTAAGTACAGAAAGCTACCGAAAGATGCGTGACCTATTGACCGATATAAATGCGAATCTGAGTGAATCCATTCAAGGGATGAGTGTCATTCAATTAATGCAACAAGAAGAGCGTTTTAATAAACAGTTCAACGAGCTAACCGCAGAGCATCTGGTGGCATCTAAACGAGTGATTCGGCTAAACGGCTATCTGCTAAGACCATTAATGGACTTACTCGCTGGTCTTGCGTTGCTTTGCTTGGTTGCGATCTTTGGTTTTAATGGTATTGAGTTGATTGGTGTGGGGGTACTGTATGCATTTATCAGTTATCTTGCGCGAGTTACTGAACCACTAATTGAGATGACTCAGCAACTTGCTCTACTTCAGCAAGCGTTAGTATCAAGCGAACGTGTTTTTGAATTAATTGACGCGAAAGAACAAACTTACGGGGACAATCATCAACCATTAAGGTCAGGTGCTATCGAACTTAGAGATCTCACATTTAGCTACGATGGTAAACAGGACGTCCTAAAAGACATTTCGTTGAAGGCCAACCACCAAGACTTTATCGCGCTTGTCGGGCATACAGGAAGCGGTAAAAGCACATTAGCGTCACTGTTAATGGGCTTTTATCCAACGCAATGTGGCGAACTGCTCATAGATGGTCGTCCACTTAAAACATTAGGGAAAGACGTACTTCGCAAAGATGTGGCAATGGTCCAACAAGATCCACATATTCTCCCTGCTTCAGTCAGAGAAAACATCTCTCTCAGTCGGGCGGTTGATGACAATCAAATATGGGATGCGTTAGACAAGGTAGGTTTGGCAGAACAAATTCATCGTTACCCTAACGGGCTAGACACGCAGTTAGGTCAAGGCGAAACTAATTTATCTGCGGGTCAGAAACAGCTTTTGGCGTTAGCACGTGTGCTTGTGGTAAAACCTAAGATATTGATATTAGATGAAGCAACCGCAAATATTGACTCAGGAACAGAGGCTTTAATCCAAAAGAGCTTGGCGGTACTCAGACAAGACATGACGCTCGTTGTTATTGCTCATCGGCTGTCAACTATCCTAGATGCAGACCAAATCATTGTTCTTCATCATGGGGAGTTAGTCGAGAAAGGCACACACAAAGCACTCTTAACGCAAAATGGTCGTTATGCTCAAATGTATCAGTTACAGCAAGCAAACCGACACCTACAACAGATTGAAGAAGACACCAAGCAACTCGAAGAAGCGGTGTGATTTTATGCCCGTGCCTTCTTTTATTTAGTCGGCATGGGCATAATTGGTGTAACTTCAAAATTTAGCCTTGTAAGCTTCCAATTTCTTCATAATGTGAACTAATTTTCTATTTCTTACCTATTATTGACATAACCCCTCGCTATATCACGCAAGGTCGTTGTAAAATCGTACGGTACTTAAGTCTACTGCCTGTGGCATTGGGCTGAATTCCGCTTTCTAATTATGCACATTAATCTCATGACACAAGTCCATGGACAAAGATAAGTTTACTAACATCTATCGCTTGCCTGGTTCGATTCAAATTCGTATCGGTAAATGGCAAAAGACGTTCCGCGGCACCTCTGATTTAGTTTTACATCAGGCGCTAATGGAGCGTAATAAGCAATTTAAGAAGCCAGACTTTTTACCTAAAGGCTGGTGTGTCACTCCTATTGATGAAAACGACATTACCATTACGCATCACGGTAAATATATCCAAACCGTTATGCGCACAATGCTGGACAGAAAGGTCTCATACAAGCGACTGTTCCTATCTCGAATGGCTCTCGAAGAAGGTGAAAAAGTGCTCCACAATTACAAGCTGGAGTGGGTAAGAAAACATAACCAGATCGCCAAAAAGTACAATCAAATTAAAAAGAAACAATATATGAACTTTGCAAGAGAAGAAGAGGAAACCCTCTACCCTTCGATTCCAAAGGGTGAGTTTGACAAAACGTTATGGAACAAACTTGTCGTATCATCGTTTGGCCCGCAGAAAAAGTACAAAAACCCGCACTTTGTCCGTAAAGCCGATTTCTAAATAAACACCCCTAAAGTGAGGGGTGTTTATTTATACGTTAACTCACCAGTCGTAAGTTAAACTTGCAATAACATTTTGTCGGTCGCCATACCAACAAAAGCCATCACATGTCGCTATGTACTTTTTATCCGCGATGTTTTTAGCTGCGACTTGTAGCTTGTAATCGCCGATTCGATAACTGACCGTCGCATCCATTAAGAAATAACTTGGTACTTTTAGTCTCTCTTCATTGTCTCCGTATGACTCACCTGTATAGCGCGCGCCTAAGCCAACAGCAAAGCCATCAAGAGGTCCATCAAAGAAACGATAATGTGCCCAAGCTGATGATACGGTATTCGCCACTTGGGAAGGTGTTTTGCCAACCCATGCCTTATTGATGTCTTCTTTTATCTCTGCATCAACGTACGCAATGTTCCCGATCAATGTTAAGGATGGTGTCACATTAGCTACAGCTTCAAACTCAACGCCGTTATTTTCTATTTTTCCTATTTGCGTTAATTCACTCAAGTAGATACGAGCCAAGTTTTCTTTTGTTGCCCGATACGTTGCAATATTGAAATAGCCATCAAATGAATCCGGTTGGTATTTCATACCGATTTCAAATTGATCACCGCTTTCAGGCTTCGCTGGCTTACCATTGCTGTCTTCTTGAATAATTGGATCAAAGTACTGAGAGTAACTAAAGTATGGCGTGAAGCCAGAATCAGAAATATAAGCCGTTCCCACGCTAAACGTCCACTCTCCATTATCGACTTTCGTGCGAGCACCCGTGGTAACATTATGTACTTCATTACTTGTATCGTCGTAACGTGCGCCCAATAACATCGCCCATTTATCGTTGATCAGCATATGATCTTGAAAGTAGACGCCGAGCTGCTGATTATCGATTTTCGTTCTTTGCTTATCGGTTTCGCTCAATGGTTGTAGCGTATTCGGATCGAGTAACATTATGTTATCCGAATAAGTAGGATTAAATACATTAAACCTAGGATCGGGCAAAGCTCCCATTGGTGTGTTTAATAATGCATTACCATTAGCAACGATAGGGTCATTGGCAAAATCTTTACCATCGATACTGATCATTTGAAAATCTATGCCCAACATCAAGTTATGCTCAACACTTCCCCAATTTACTTGGTGCATCAAACGATTATCGATATTAAAAGCATCAGATGAGCCATCTTCTGTTGAAGCACCCCGAAGTATGGTTTTGCGTTCATTTGATGGGTCCAAAGCCGGCCCCAACGCAGGCACGTCAGCCGAGTAAACGTACGAATACATTTGTCTTAGCTTAACATCCATTTCGCTGTAACGAGCTGCTTGAACAAATGAAGTGGTATCATTAAATGCATGAGAAAACTCATAGCCTAAAGACACCTGCTCACGCTCAAACGTCTCCCAGTTAGGATTGCCTATCGCTAAACTATCACTGATCTTTCCATTTTTGTTTGGCGTTAACGTTCCTTCAACTGGCAAAAATTGCAGATAAGGATCTGAGTCGTCTTTTTGATAGCTCGTTAGAAAGGTAATTTCAGACGTCTCATTAAATTTGTACGTCATCGATGGAGAGAGAAGAATGCGCTCTGCTTCTACCCCACTAATTCTCGTCCCATTTTTTCTCGCTAACCCTTGAAAGCGGAAAGCTAGCTGCTCACTCACCTCAGAGTTTACGTCAAGAGAAAGTTGTTTACGGTCTTCAGAACCGTACTCCAAAGATACAAGTCCTGACCCCCCATCAAATTGAGGTCGCTTACTGACAACATTGATAACCCCACCTGGAGGGTTTTGCCCATAAAGAACAGACGCTGCACCACGTAAAACTTCAACCCTCTCTAACGCAAACGGATCTATTTGCCAACTATAGAAGCCAGAAGAATATAAACGGGTACCATCTTGATACAACCCGCTGTTCGCCTGTTTAAAACCACGAACAATAAACCAATCTTGCTTGTTATCTTCGCCAAAATAGTTAGTTTGAATGCTTGGTGTGTACTGTAGCGCGTCAGAAATGCTAATAGAGGCACGATCATCCATTTGCTCTCGCGTAACAACAGACACCGCTCTTGGAGTCTCATTGATGGCAATATCAGTTTTCGTCGCTGCCCGACTCTTCGCTCCAAGATAACTAAAATCAGGACCAACTGCACTGTCTTGCTGCTGTCCAATCACAACTATATTTTCATCTTCCTGAGCCAAGACATTTGGCGTTGATAAAGCTAATACAACCGCCATCGACGTTGGTGTCAGCATAAACTGCCGAGTCATATTCTTCTCCTTTTTGTCGGCAGCCAAACCAACCCTTCATGACTTCAGCGACCGCTGAAAGAAAAGCGAGTTACGGCATCGCCAGTTGTTTCCGTAAAAGACAAACCAGAGGTTTTGCATAAAGCACTCGCATAGGTTACGAATGCCACTACGAGTGCTTATTTGTATAAGTACTTTCTTGGTTGAGGCTTAGCTCATTTCTATAAGCGGCGTAAACCCCACATTAAATACAAACCGCCAATGAGAGACGCCATAAGCCCTGTTGGTATTTCTTGCGGGTAAAGGACCTGTCGTCCCAACCAGTCAGCCAACAACATCACCCCTGCCCCCAGTATCGCGGCGCATAACATGTGTTGTGACGCTTTGTTAAAACCAAATAAGCGAGCTAAATGCGGAGCCAACAACCCAACAAAGCTAATCGGGCCAACAACCAATGTCGCACTGACCGTGAGACAAGCAACTAAAAGAAGCAGTATTGCGCGTGAACGATCAACTCGAATTCCAAGTGCTTTAGAGGAAGCGGCACCGACAGGAAGAATATCTAGCCATCTTACGCAGAGAAAACTCAACCCTATAAAGACAAGCGCAGATAAAGACAATGGGAGTAACGTTTCAACCGAGACATAGTAGGTAGACCCAGACAACCAAGCCAATGCTTGATAACTTCTTGGGTCACCAGTGGCTAGAATAAAGCTCTGTATTGCATTCATCAGTGCGGTAATCGCAATACCAGTCAACAAAATACGCTCCGGCTGAAAGCCTGACTTACGGTTTAGCAGCACAATGACTGATACCGTCGCTAATGCACCTACGAGCCCGCCTAGAGAAAGAGTGAAAATTGACGAACCAAACCCAGTAAAGATCGCGATGATCAATCCCATTGCTGTCCCTGAACTGATACCGATCACTTCAGGACTTGCCATTGGGTTTCCACTTAGGCGTTGAATCATGGTTCCAGCAATCGCTAACATTGCCCCCGCAATTGCTGCTGCAAATAATCTAGGTGCGCGCCACTCCAAAAAAATCCAATTTTGGCTAGCAAATAAGTTTGCCCACCCTTCATTTTGCACAGCAACCGTGGCAAAAAGAACAACAGAAATTAACGTGCCGATCAACGCCAATGAGATCGCTTTAGGGTTTAGCTTGTAAACATGTTCACGATGTCGAGTTAACACTGTTTGAGTATGGCCCTGCGTCTTTTGTGATAAGCGAGGTAACAGCCATAACAGTAGCGGAGCGCCCAGTGCAGCGGTTGCAGCTCCCGTTGGTATAAAACTCGCCATTAGCCCTGGCAGTTGCTGAATAACCAAATCGGTTAAAGTCAATAACATGGCACCAATCAGCATTGATACCCAAAGCTTATGCTGGATTTTATTGATACCTATCAATCGAGTAATCGCTGGCGCCGCTAACCCGATGAAACCGATGATTCCTACCGCAGAAACCACCCAAGAAGTGATTAACACCGCAAGCCCAAGACAGACAAAACGCAACTTAGCTAACGAGACACCTAAACTCTTGGCACCTTGCTCGGAGAGTTCCAACAGACTTAACGGCTTTGCAATCACAAATGCAATGATCGTAGCAAGTGCGATTCGAGGGGCAAGATACGAGAAATCTCCCCATCCACTCTGAACAAGCGAACCCGCTCCCCATATCATTAACCCATTCAGCTTTTCGGTATTCATCATCAGAATAACCGTACTTAATGATGCAAAGTACAGGTTTATCACTAACCCAGAAACGACGACAACCGTTGGAGATAACGCTCGTCGCCATGACAACAGCATCACCAACCCCATCGATATCACACCGCCGATGAGAGCAACCAAATTAGGCGCGATATCCAACATCCAAGGTGCGAATAGCGTAGCTAACATCAAAGCAAAACTTGAACCGCTCGCCACACCAAGTGTCGTGGGTGAAGCGAGAGGGTTACGCAGCACTTGCTGCATCAATACCCCAGCAACCGCTAATCCAGCACCAGATATAATCGTGGTGAAGACTCGAGGCCACCAGCTAAAGTGAAGTAAAACAGAATCGATAGATTGAAAGTTAGGCTCCCATAAACTGATTAGAGCCAACGAAAATGAGCTTACTTGGTACAATTGGAAAGCACCAATAGAAAAGGTAAATGCCGAAAGTAACACCACAAAGCTTAAAGGCATCGTTTTCATTGTGTTAACTCCTCGACCTTACTCGCCGTAACTAACTCTGCGAAACGGAGAGCTGAAGGCATAGAACCAAAACTCCAAACGGGTGCGACTTGCATGACCTTTTCACCAGATTGTTGAACAACATATTGCCAAAATGGGTCTTGAGAGAGCTGCTCCGCTCCACCGTAAGGTAATGGCTCTACGATAACAATTTGAGCTTTTATGCCAGCTAACTTGTCGATGCCAACTAGGCTAAAGCCCCAGCTATTCGTCTTTTCATTCCATGCATTACTCAGCCCAATCTTTTCGATAGCCTGAGAGTAAAGACTATTTTGACCAAAAACACGAACGTGCTTCGTATCCATAAACTGAATCATTAAAAGCGGCGGCTGGTCTTTGTTTATGCGCTGTTTTAATAAAGAGAAACGTTTTTCATATTGTTGGATAAGCGCCTCTGCTTCCGCTTCTCTTCCCAGCTCTTCACCAAACCTCCGAGTGAAACGAGTAAGTACCGACCAATCTGTGATCCCGCTTTCATATAAGTCAATCGTGGTAACGGGGGCAATATCGACTAAACGATGCTTCATTGAGGAGAAGTACGGGGCAATAAAAATACGGTCAGGTCTGAGCTCGTAAATACGCTCTATATTGGGTTGAGTTCTTAACCCTACATCCTTAGTTTGAGGTGGTAACGGTGGCGATTTTACCCAAGCATCGTAATCTTGCCCTTGAGCGACGCCTACGGGCACAACCCCTAACGCCAACATCGTTTCAGTTTGTGTCCAATCAACCGACATCACCCGAGGTGATGCGTCAGCTAGTGCTTGAAAAGAACTGACCAAAAGCGCACTAAGTGAGAGAGCGAAAGAGAAATGTTTAAGTCGAGTGTTTGTACTGCTCATTATTCCAACCTTTAGCTTGGCATCGCCACCGGGTAACCCGCAGGGTGGTCAGAGATCATCATCTCTATCCCATATATGTCCCTCAACTTAGGTTCAGTAAACACCTGTTCAACATTGCCTTGTGCAATCAAATCACCTTGATGTAATGCAACGATGTAGTCGCAAAATCGTGCAGCCAAGTTGATGTCGTGTAATACGATAATAACGCCCAAGCCCAGTTCTTGACTGAGTTTAGAGATAAGCTTCAACATATCGACTTGATGGCTGATATCTAGCGCAGACAAAGGCTCATCAAGAAGCAAATACTCGGTTTTTTGGGCTAACAGCATAGCTAGCCACACACGTTGACGCTCTCCTCCAGATAACGTGTCCACTAAGCGATCTGCGTATTTTAGTGTGCCTGTCATCGCCATTGCTTCTTCAACAATGTCGTGATCTTTCTTACTCAAACGTCCAAGTAAACCATGCCATGGATAACGACCAAAACCGACTAAATCTCGACCTAAAATACTGTCGGTCACTGGAAGATGCTGAGGCAAGTAGGCAATGTGTTGGGCGAATTTTTTCGCTGAGAGATCGTTAATGCTCGTTCCATGCAGAACCACGTCACCAGCGGTGTATGGCTGTTGCTGTGCCAGCAACTTTAACAATGTGGATTTTCCTGAACCATTGTGTCCAACAAGAGCGTATGTTTTTCCGGGTTCAAATGTCACATCAAACGCTTTTAGCAATGACTTGCCTTCAATCTCAAACTGGAGTGCTTTAGCTTCCAACATCCCTACTTCACCTAATAGCCATTTACGAATAACAGTTATTCAGAGCTCTCATTCGTTGATCACGTTTGCCGTTCTTATTCAACAGAACGATTAATAAGGGAGGTTTTATATAACAACAAAGATACAAATGCAAACCGTTGTCATTATCATTACATCAACAAGATCATTGAGAGAATTGCTAAGTGTTAGTGATAATTTGCTCTGCTGAACTTCATTAGTAAATTATAGGCAGGTCAACGAGAGCAGCGGTCTCCCACTGCTCTCGCATAAATTTGAACGAATACTGCAGCGTATGAAGAAATGAAAAATGCCGCAGTGAATACATTAATGACGAGCGTCAGCGCCAAACTCTACTTCTTTATAGATATCGGCCAGCGACTTTTTACCTTGTTTGTCTTTGGCTGAACGCTTTTTCTTAGTTTGATAATGGTATTCTTGCTCCTGAAGTGCTTGTTCGTGCTCTTTTGCTGACTCAACAAACTCAGGATTTGCAAGTGCTTGTTGGCGTAAGCGGTTTACTCTTTCAAGGGTTTCCCACAACATACTTCACCTCCAAACTTATTACTGTATATAAAAACAGTATTGTTTAAATATTCCTCCTCGTCAACATTTCAACTTTGTTACTGCTCTTCACATTAACCCCAAGCCTGTATAGTGCTCGGGATATTTGTGGATGATTTGCTTTATATAACCTTGATGCTCTCGCAGAGCATCAACACATTCTCGAGATAACCATCCCTGATATACCCATTTTTCAAGTTCTAACAATGCGTATGGGATGGACCACGCTTGTCTATACGGATGGTGCGTCGTCATAAAATCAAAGGCATTTGCGACAGCCGTAATTTGCGCGGCGATTGGTATATCATCATTGGTTAAACCATAAGGATAACCAGTGCCATTTAAGTTTTCGTACTGATAAGTAACCATCTGCAAAAACAAAGTCACACTCGGGTGAACCGGATTTCCGATACGGGCAACTATGTCATCCGCTGAATCGATACAACGCTCAATATGTTGAATCAATATCGCCTCTTGTTCTTGAGAGTAATTTGTTCGGCGGCTAGCAATTTCAACTGGCAGCTGACTATCACCGAGCGCATGGAACTGAGCAAAAATACCAATATCTTCGACCATTTCGTCATTCAGGTGATAACGATCCGCTAACTGCGTTGCGATAATTTGACTGTAGTACTTCATGCGTTTGGTATGCGCGTAATACTCAGGTGAATAGCCTGGCATCATACATTGCATTCGGTTCGCTAGCGTTTCTATCGCATTGACTACTTGAGTCTCTGATTCAACCGCAAATCGAATCATTTCGAAATAAGGTTTAAGACCATTCAGCGCTTCTAAACTAAACGCATCACGTTGAGTGGAGTTCAAAAATACAAAACCAGTAAAAGCTTTATTGTCATAACAAGGAATAGCAGCCGACGACTGATATCCGTGTTTGAGTAAAATTTGAACCCGAGGACAGTGATTAATATCATGAAGGTCTTCGACGATACGAGGAACCGCGTTTTTAGAGGCAATATTGAGGTGGTGGAGTTTACGGAATGCTGATTCGTGATGGGCTAAACACCAAGTGTCAAACTCACTTTCTGCAAATGATTTGAGCACATCTTGGTCTGGGTGATATTTTGCAAATGACACCCTATCAATACATGGCAAGTGCGCCTGCATCCTGCCTTTTAGCGTTTGCAGTTGCTCGTTAAGCGGTTTTGCAAACGGGTAAAAACTCCGGTGCGCCATGCTTCACCTCCACACCAAAGCAGAGAAACAAGAAAAGCTCATTGTGTTGCAAATTCAATGGTATTTTGAGCGGTTTTCTCCACTTAAATTATCGATATACCACAACTTAAGTGTACGAAATAAAAGCACATTTCTACCAATTTTTTCACCGGATATCTTACGGTAATTTGATCCAGATTAAAAAAGCCAACGAGCAAAACTCGTTGGCCTAACAATACTGATTGATTACGATGGATTCAGTAACTAGAGGTTATTCAAAGAACGTTCTAAACAACTAGCCTAGAGCAGGAAGCACACCTAGCGTAATTAACACCTGAGCTAATACGATACCAGTGCCAGCAATGCCCGTTATCACTAGCGCACCTTGACCACCAGCGACGCGGTACTCCCCAGTAAAATCATCCGATTTACGAACCTTGATCACCATAACCAAAGGCAAAAAGATGGCTAAAATCGCTAAGGCAATCGCTGCATAGCCCAAAGCCATAATAAAGCCTTGAGGATAGAAAAGTGCGAAGCCTAGCGGTGGAGTAAACGTCACTAGTGCCGCAATCAAACGATTAGGCTTATCGTTACTTCCTTTGATGGTATCACCCAAAAATTCGAATAGACCCAAACTCACGCCAAGGAACGATGTCAACAATGCCAAGTCAGCAAACACACCAACAATGCTACCCAAAT
Organism: Vibrio sp. Vb1729; assembly: GCF_033338655.1. Lineage (NCBI taxonomy): Bacteria > Pseudomonadati > Pseudomonadota > Gammaproteobacteria > Vibrionales > Vibrionaceae > Vibrio > Vibrio sp. Vb1729. The sequence goes on from NZ_JAWOTB010000044.1 coordinate 84,366, forward strand.
TTGATTGGTGTACTGTCTGAGATAGTTGACCAATCAGTGCGCTCAACCCTCCGTTCTCAACAAGCGTACTTTGGCTAACCACACCCAACGTCACGATTTGCCAAAAGATATAAATAACGAGTGGAATCGTCGAACCAATAATAACGGCTTTGCGTAAAGAAGAAGTGTCACCGTCTAAGTAATTCACAATTGCAGGTATACTTCCGTGGAAACCAAACGAAGTAAAGATCACCGGAATCGCTGCTACAACAAGGCCTTGTTCGATTGGCATACTTAACAAGTAAGATTCCGTAACGTTTGGAGCAAGAAAAGAAAGCACCGCAACCATCGCAATGAGCTTCATCGCGAACAGAACTCGGTTTACTTTATCGACCGTACCGGTACCCACTGTCACAACTAAAGTCACAATCAAGGTAAAGATTATCGTTGATGTAGGCCCTGAAATATCGAGGTCAAACCATTGTGCAAGGCGGTCTCCGAACTGAGCACCACCGCCAGCGATATACGCTGCACATAATGAGTAGAAAAGAAACAACATCGCAAAACTTGCCACCCACTTGCCTTTTAGACCTAGGATCTGTTTCGCCAAAGTATGAAGTGTAGCACTACTCTCCGCATGTTGATGAAGCTCAAGCATAAGCAAGGCAGTGAAAGCCATCAGAGCCCATAAACCTAGCATGATGATAATTGAAGTTGAAAAACCAATGCCGGCAGAGGCAAGTGGAAGCGCTAGCATACCAGCGCCTATTGTAGTGCCCGCAATAATTAGCGTACTACCGAATACTTTAGAACGACTCATTGTATATTAATCTTTACACTTTATTAGAAATTATCAGTATTAGATCGGGCAACGGCGGACCGAAACCAACACCATATTTGTATTGCCGTCGATATTGTAGGATCTTTAGCAGAAGATCAAGCAAAGTGTAAGGATAAAAAACCACACATGTAAACTATAATTTACGCCCTGCTGATATTTAACAATAACTGTGTGCATTCTTCCCTGTTCATGAACTTGGGAACAGGGTAATTCCAGTGCGCCTCTTTCAGAATTAAATCAACAAGCGCATCAGCATCTTCACGTTGAATGAGCGCACTGGTTTGCTCAATATCAATAGTTGAAAACAAGGACTCCAGATTCGCCAAAAAATGCTGAGCACTTGCGTTACCTAACTGCCCCTCGGCCGTCAACTCATCGAGCTTTCTTAGTTGAGGCTCAATCTCTGATAATGAAAAGCGCAGCACAGGCAACAAGGCTAATCCGTTTGCCATACCATGAGGTATTCCATATCTCGCACCGAATGTGTGAGCAAAGGCATGAACATAACCCAAACTCGCTTTGGTAAATGCTAAACCCGCGTAATAGGATGCCATAGCCATTTTATGACGAGCTTCGACATCATCCCCTTGCATCACAGCCCTAGGAAGATATTTAAAAATGAGTTTAATAGCGGCAACCGAATAAGCCATCGTTTCTTGAGTAGCGTTTTTCGATACATAGGCCTCAATAGCGTGGGTTAATGCATCAACGCCAGTATCAGCCGTGATCTTAGGAGGTAAACCAATCATTAAATTCGCATCTAAAGCTGCCATTAGTGGCACCAACTTTGGATCCATTAAAGGGGTTTTAATGTGTGAGGAGGGATCTGACACGACCGCAGCGATAGTAACTTCACTTCCGGTTCCAGCCGTTGTTGGAATAGCAAAAAGCGGCGCTGGCATTCGCCATACTTTCAATAGTCCAGCTAATTTTTTTATTGGCCGTTTATTGGTAACTTTCGCAGCGATAACTTTTGCACAATCCATTGCAGAGCCGCCACCCAAAGCTAATATGCCCTCACAATGAAAACGATGATAAGCCTCTAGACCACTCTCTACCTGATCATAGGTAGGATCGGGCTTAACTTGCGAGAAAACATCTAACTGTAAATCGAGTTGTGCTGCTGCCTCAAGCACCTTATCTACAATACCGACTTGGACCAACCCTTCGTCGGTAACTAACAAAACGCGTTTAAATCCCAGCTCGGCCATCGATTCTAATAGCTCATTCATCGAACCAGGGCCGGAAAACAAGGTTGGTCTCGGCATAGGAAGGATAAGGGCTGCTATTTTTAACCCTGCGGTGTAAGTCCGATATAAACGATGCTTCAACATACGAAATCCTTTTCATTTAGAGCTATCATTCTAGCTACTTTTACCACCTATGCTTACTTTGCAATCACACATTTTCAATAAACTTATCTCACCAAAAAGGCTAACATCGCTGGGAAGCCGTACCATTTTATTATCTTTCCTCAACAACATGAGCTACAGAGAAAATATTTTCAACGACGCTCTATTGTCATGTTGTTAACAAGCTGCTTTACCTAATACTCTGTTAGTTACAGAGCAAGCCTCGAAGAAGTCTTCTTATTTTTTGCCTTCAAGAACAACAATATAAATTCTGTTAATCACACATCAATACCGTGTGTCTCTGGTTGAGCCCGAACACGATTTACAAAAATAAAAATAAGAATGCGTTACATCATGATTTATTGTCGTTTTCAAATAAGTCAACAAGAGCAACAATAATCTTTCAAAACTTATACTTAGTTCAAATATCTGACTCTTAACCATGAGCTTCAGGTGATATTATTATGCAACTAGGATTATTATCCCGCCCATAATCAAAACTATGTCTAAACGCCCACCTTTTTGGGGTCTATTCGCTGTCGTACCCAATTTTTCCTATCACCTTCTGATTTGGGTTTAGCGTGGGCTAATTAGCAATGTCGGTATAAACCATGAATCATTCTTGCCATTCCCATACGGACATGGGCTTTGAAGTCGATCTGAAACAAGCACTTATCTGGGTTGCTCGAGCACTCGACTATGTAGGTGTTGATGATACGCACCATAGCCATCGTGTCGCTTACATCGCTTACCAATGTGCTCGGGTCATGAACTGGGAACCAGAAAAAGCGGAGTTTTGCTACTTCGCAGGGATGATCCACGATTGTGGGGTCTCCGAAACACAAGAACATAAAATGTTACTTGAGGAGTTGGTGCCACAAGATGTAAAAACACATTGCTTAAGAGGATACCGAAGCCTCAAGCAGTGTCGTTTGTTGCGTCAGTTTGCTACACCTGTTCTTTACCACCATACACATTGGAGTGAACTAAAATATCTTGATTTACCGCCTTTTGAAAAAGAGGTCGCTGCCCTACTCTATTTAGCCGACCGTCTCGATTTTATGCGTTCCAAATACGTCATGAACTGCCACTGTGACATTGTCACACTTCATGAAGAACTAATTGCAGAATGCATCATGGCAAACGCTGGAACTTTGTTTAATCCAGACATGGCTAAGGCAATGGTTAAGCTCGTTATGACCGACGCATTTTGGTTCGCGATGGAGTCTGAAAATATAGAAACCATCGGATTAAACTTTAAAAGCATTGATTGGCTTCAAAAACAGCTCACCATCCAAGATATGAATAGTTTGGGAATGTTTATCGCTCGAATTGTTGACGCAAAAAGCCCATTTACTTATCAACATTCGCAAAAAGTGGCGGAGTTATCTCGGTATCTAGCCATCAAGCTTGGGTTCTGTGAGCACGACCAAGAGATGTTATTTATTACTGGGTTGGTGCATGATATCGGAAAGTTAAAAACACCAGATGAGATTCTTCATAAAGAAGGCTCTCTTAATAAACAAGAGTATACGCGCATTAAACGCCATACAATTGATACTCAGCTCGCATTACACAAAGTGTTTCCCAACGCTAAAATAGCGGAGTGGGCCTCTAATCATCACGAGCGTTTGGACGGTTCTGGCTATCCTTATCATAAAACAGGAGACGAACTCGATGTACCTTCGCGTATTGTCGCGGTTGCCGATGTTTTTCAAGCTCTGTCTCAGGACCGTCCCTACCGAGGACGAATGGCGCAAGCACAAATCGCCGCGATTATGGGCGAGCAAGTCGCTAAACAAGAACTTTGTTCTGACGTCTATGCAGTGCTAGAGCGAAACATGACCGAGTGTTACGAGCTATCAACTAATGTTTAATCGATAAAGGGCGTATCTACGCCCTTTGCTGATTTTGTGCAGGTTGCAAACCAATCATTTTGCAATATCAAGTACATTGTCTCGCACACCATTGATTCTGAACCAACCTGCAATACTGAAACGCTCAGCATTGGTCGGTAAAACCTCATGCGGGAATTGCTCAGATAAGAATAAAAGTAAGCGTCCTGATTGAGGAGGGATGGTTGCTATCTTATTATCATTTAGATCGTAAACCACCAATTCACCTGCATCCTTTTCCGTCCAAGATTCGTTCATGTAAAAAACGGTTGTCAATCGACGGTTTTCATTACCTTTAAAACAATCTAGATGCTTTTGGTAGAAATCCCCTTCCTCGTACTTGGCAAAGTGAGCTTCATACTCAAAAAGTCCTAGAAACAAGTGACGGTTCACTTCTTGGCGTATTTCTTCCATCTTATCTAAGTAAGAAGTAACCGCGTGCCCCATATTGGGCGATAACCATTGAATTTTGTCACTTCGAATTGACTCAATACGAGTCACATCGTCATTACGACCAATACGCGCTTTTTTCCAGTTACTTGGAATGCAGTCTCGTAATTGAGCCACTTCTTGTTCAGAAAGAAAATCATCCCAGATGTAGTAGCCATGGGTTGCTAACGCATCGATCATTTTATCCATTATTGTCGTTCACTCATATTAGTTGGGCGGTCTATATAAAAAATCTTCAACCTCACAACAAATGCGATTTTTTGTCGAAACGACAACAAAATAAAAAGAGAGCAAAAATAGGTGATGACGAATATAAAAATGCCGCTCATATGAGCGGCAATATCTTTTATTATTGACGAGCTTCTAATCTCGTTGGATGAACTCGCAACGGACTAAGACGTTTAATAGTCGGGCGTTGTTTGTTTTTTAACTGGATATGACAAAGTTCCAGAATTAAGCCGAATGCCATCGCAAAGTACACATAACCTTTGTTGATATGAATTTCGAAGCCTTCTGCCATCAATAAACCACCTAACAAAACGAGGAATAACAAAGCAAGTGTCTTAAAACCAGGGTAACACGACACCAGGTTATTTATTTTTTCGGCTGTCATGACCATCACGATAGCTGACGAAACAATCGCTGCGACCATAAGTGGGACATCACTTGTCAAACCAACGGCGGTTATCACCGAGTCCATCGAGAATACAGCATCCACGGCAACAATCTGCAACAGAACTACCGCTAAACCAGTACGGGCGTGAGTTGAGTGAGCAGACTCGTTGTGATTTAACCAACTCCACAACTCTTTCAGGCTTTTAGCCAAGAGGAATGCACCACCCGCAATCATGATGATGTCTCTTCCGGTAAACGATTGTTTCGCCAAAGAAAATAGTGGTTGAGTCAGTTGCATGATCCAAGAGATTGAAAACACTAAACCAATACGAGCAATAACAGCAAGACCAATACCAAGGTTTCTTGCCAGCTTACGTTGGTGCAGCGGCAGTCTTTCACATAAGACAGAGATAAAAACGACGTTATCAACGCCTAAGACAACTTCAAGCGCAAACAAAGTGGCGAAAATAGCCCAAGCTTCTGGTTGCATAAAAAGTTCTAGCATGAGCATGTCTCCAATAATAAGAAGACATATGGTGAAGGGTTTTGTCGACTAAAGGGGTCGTCCATTAATTATTTATACCTTTGTTACTGAGGGATCATGAGTAAATCACCAAACAATCAACAAAACAATATCTATTTTAATTAACAAGGAACAAGTTTAATTCGTGTACAAATCAATCAACTCCTCCAAATTGATTAAAATTACATAGAAGCTTTAGAATTGAATAAATGAAAGCATTAAAGTCCAACAAAACTAAGATAAATTTCTAGACTTATAAGCACCATCAATCCTTATGCAACCCATCAAATGCATTGAGCTCAAAGAGAAACAGGCGTATTTCCGAGATAAACAATAGTAAAAATTTGTTTCATGCTGATATACTGCCAAAAATCATAAGAAACCATGCTATTTATGGACTACATTGCTCTTTCGCGTATAAGCCTTAAACATCTAACTGTTTTACATATGTTGTTAACCACTCACAGCGTCACACTTGCGGCAGAACGCTTGTGTGTAACACCATCGAGCGTCAGTAAAACGCTCGGACAGTTGCGCGAAACGCTAAAGGATGACCTTTTTTACCGTGATGGCACTCGCTTAGTGCCGACAGCATTTGCGCTGCATATAGGCCCATCAATCCATGGCATACTCTCCAGTATGAATGGGTTATTACATCAAGGCTCTTTTAATCCGGCTTACTATCAAGGTAGTTTTTCATTAGCAATGCGTGAAAGTTCGTTTGAGCTCTTTGCGCCAGTTCTACAGCACTTGTCCCAACAACTGAGCAATCACGCGCACTTGAATGTCCATGCGAAAGAGGAAATGAGTTTCGATGCATTAGCAAGAGGTCAAGTGGATTTTTTGTTGCTTCCTCACGATCTCAGCCAACCACCCACACAAAATAAAGACTTGGTATGGAAAACCATTTTGAAAGACGAAATGGTTTGCTTAATGAGAGCATCGAACCCACTCGCTGAGCAACCCTTATCTGTTGAAAGTTACCTTTGTGCAAGACACATCGGTATTCATGATAAAGATCTGTCACAACCTTATTTTGAGCAAAATCTCACCCAAAGGCATTCAAAGCGAAACTTGGCCATGCGTGTAGCCGACTTTGGTTCAGCTGCGGTGATGTGTCAGCACTCGGATTACTTGTTCACATGCTCCAAGCTTTGGGCAAGAGCGGCAATGCAAGCAAAAGGTTTGGTTGAGCAAGCTCTTCCATTCGATTACGGGCAAGTAGCCTACAGCCTCGTTTGGAACAAAGCGAGCTTAAACGATCCCGCTTTAAAATGGTTACAGCAACAATTACTCGACGCTTGCGCCATGTTAGATTTAGATGCCTGTGATGCGTAAGCATAGATAAACAACGGTACTACGTGAGTACTGTCGGCACGGTGATAGGGTTACTCACGTAGCATCGAAGCTCTGATTTTAAGCGTTCGATATCATGATGAGAGCACATATCCCAAGTTAACGCCTCCCCCATTACTCCGTGATGCTGAAAGGCATTTAAACGGATAAGCACCGATTCAGGAAGAGTACTCAAGTAACGTCCAATTGCTACGATTTCTATATCTAAATCACTTTTTTGGGGAATATGCAGTAAGCGGACCTCGTACAATTTTTCGTGTTCAGCTAGGTAATGAAGGGTTTTAAATACACGATGATTATCACGCCCAGTTAGCCACTGATGCGTCTCCGTCTGCCACGCTTTCAAGTCGATCATTGCGCCATCCAGAAAAGGGAGAATACGCTGCCAACCAGCAACCGCTAAAGAACCGTTACTGTCGATGAAACAAGAGAGGTGCCGTAATTCAGGATCTTGTTTTATCCCTTTAAACAGCTCAATAATGAAAGGAAGTTGTAAGGTAGATTCCCCACCGGATACAGTAACACCACTGATGAAAAAGCGATGTTTGCGTATCAAATCGAGCATTGTTACTACAGAGTAGTCAGTAATTTTTGGATTAGATTGGTTCTGACATATCTCTATACAATGATCGCAGTGGGTGCACTCCTCTTTAAGCCAAACAACGTTGTTGTTTTCGTCGAACTTCAATGCGCCTGCTGAACATTCACTCACACACTCACCACAATGATTACAATGGTTTATCGTGTGAGGATTGTGGCAGTTCAAACACTGATAGTTACAACCCTGTAGAAAGATGACTAGACGATTTCCTGGCCCATCAACACAAGAGAAAGGAAGGATATGAGTGACTTTTGCCAAAAGGCTTCCACTTCGTCTAGACATCTTGTTCTTTCCTAAACCGAACTTATGCCTGCGTGTAAGTCGGTGTTACTTCATGACTCACCACACGTGGTGAGCGTTCTAAAATTTTGGTATTTTTTGCTGCTTCCGCACCTAGAAACGTCGTGTTGGTTCTCGAACCTTCTTTATCATATTTCGCGACATCTGAAAGTTTGATCATGTAGCCTGTCACGCGAATTAAGTCATTTGAAGTGACATTCGCGGTAAACTCACGATAACCAGCATTTAGTGCCCCTTTACATAAATTGAACATCGCTTCTGGGTTAGATTTCACCGTTTCATCAATCGTCAAAATATCGCTGATACCCGCACGATAATACTGATGATGCTTCGCCGTTGCTTGTACATAAGTGACAGGGTCTGGCTCTGCACCATAAGGCAGACGTACACCTGGCGTAGCATCATGATCTAAGCTAATGCCGCCTTGTGCATGTAAGAGCGCTTTGCCATCTAAACCATATTTCACCGGGGTTGAGTCTACCAGTTTAGCCAGTGTTGCTGAAACATCATGAGCAAAAGTATTTGCTCGATCATTTTTTCCGTATCGCCCTATTTGCCCTTCTTTTTCAAATAGAAGGTTTACCGCTTCGGCCATGCCGTACACGCCATACATTGGCGCGAAATAGGACTCTTTTATCAACCCTTCTTGCGTCAAAAAGCCTTGAAAGAAGTTCGATTTTTCATGCAAGTGCGTGCTTCTTGCGTTTATGAGCTCGACCATTAATCGATGGTAAGAAGGCAACGCACTGTTTAAGAAGTCGTTACAGTCTGATGCTCGTTTTGCAACTTCTTTTAAATTCATTCGCACCAATGTGTTCGATCCACCTGCTAATGGAAGCGAGTTGTAGCAACTTACAATACCAAAGCGTGAGCCGTTGTAGGCTTTCGCGTGCATTGGGTAATTGGCGATATGCGGTTTACTGCATTCACAAATGTTCTGTGTCGCTTGACGAAGTAAATCATCAGGTGTAACTGTCTCGTCGTACATAAAGGTGAGATTCGGTGCGATCTGCTTGAGCTCCGCATCTACTTTTAAAACAGTGCGACAAATAATGTTGTCTGTCGGTCCGACATTCACATGCATAAACGCATCTGGCAATGTGCGATCCAGCATGACCCAAAAATGTTTTAACTTTTTGTAAATCTGGCTCTCTGTTAGGTCGCCTATGTAAGGCAACAAGACATCATCTAACTGACCTAAGTAAACCGGAATGTTCGTTACCGAAGGAACATGATGGTAAATGATGGTAAGCATATTCAGCGCATCATCGAAATCATCAGCCGGAGACAACTCTAAATAGTCCGAGCCTTGCGATAGAAATTTAGCGTAATCAGGCAACACATAGCGAGGTTTAAACGGTGCATGACCTTCAAACATATCGCAGATGATGCCTTCATCCATTGCTTGTCTCAGTGATGGAGATACGGTCATGTAAGGAATGCACGCTTCGGCCTCTAAAGCTAAAAAGCTCGACTTCTGTTTTGGAGAAAGACGGACGTCGGTCGCGATATCTAGAAAACGTTGTTGTAGTTTAGAAAGGCTTGTCATCTAAGATATTCCTACAAAGTAACCACAAGCCCACAAGACAAAATACGAGCTCTACCCCTAAAGAGTAACGTGATTTTACTCCTGCTTGGCTGTTGCCACTAATGAAAATAAACAAAACGTCTATTTCCATTCTGGAAATAAGACAAAGCTAAATTAGCGCATTCCAACTTACTATATGGGAAAACCTAACTGCGTACCGAAGTCTGTCTTATTTATCGGTTTGCCGTCGACAACATCACGCCAGCACCAATAAATACTCCACCAGTCAAACGATTGAACAACTTCGCTCTTCCAGCGACAAACAACCAATCAGAGGCTTTTACCCCTAACAATGCATAAAATGTTAGCCAGCTAAGCTCAAAAACCACAAATGTAGACGCGAAAATCGCGTATTGAGCCAGTAGCGGTGCGGAAGGTTCAATGAATTGAGGAAACAAAGCGGTGAAAAAGACTATCGCTTTGGGGTTACTAGCGCCAACAATGAAACCACTAGTGAACGCGCTGAACGCTGTCGCGGAACTTTGAGTCGTTGCCGTTTTATTAAAATCTGTCTGAGATGAGCGCAACGCTTGAATACCTAACCAGATTAAATAAGCGGCACCACACCATTTGATAATATTAAAAACTAACTCAGATGAAGCAATGACAACTCCCAGCCCGGTAAATGAGAGCGTAAGGATGATCGTAATCGCAGACAAACTGCCAAGTGCAGTCATGAAAGCAATACGAAACCCACTACTCACTCCTTTACTCAAACACAACAGTGAGCTTGGTCCTGGTGAAGCAGTGAGCACGAGAATGGCAAGAGTGTAAAAAATCCATGTATCTATTTGCATTGGCATCCCTTCCAGAAAAATGAGGTTTATAGCCCATTGTGTATAGAACTATTTTATCGCCCGGTTTCTATCCATGAAGCCGAGGTCTTAATAACCATCTTACATCTAAATAACTTAGAAAAAATTAATAGATAGTTATGCAAATAAAATACGACCTACATGCAAGGATGTAAAGCCTGTTGTATAAGCTTATCTATTTCTCTTAATCATAAAAAGGCTTAGGATCGATCTCTAACGATGAAGGCGCTATCGCTCTTTCAATTTTGTACGCACTCGTTTTTAAATCCACCATCGTGACATCAATGTATCGTTTATACTTGCGGGAGTAGAAACATTTCACTTCTGGCTTTAATGCTTGAGATTCATTTGAAGACCAAACAATACCAACACGCCCATCGTTCAACTCGACAATAGAGCCTACGGGGTACATCCCAATGCAATTAATGAATTTGTAAACTAAGTCGGCGTCTAAATGAAATGGCGTTAGACTCAACAAGATTTTAAACGCTTCGGCAGAACTCATGCCTTTTTTGTAACAGCGATCAGCCGTTAGCGCATCGTAGATATCTACAATACAGCTCATACGGCCGTGAATTGGAATCTCCTCCCCCTTCAAGCCTCTAGGATAACCATTGCCATCTAACTTCTCGTGGTGCATCAAACAAACATCACGGCTTACGTCACTAAGTCCTTTTACGTGAAGGATAATCTCACCTGCGAACACTTGATGTAGCTTCATATGTTCAAATTCTTCAGGCGTTAGCTTCGCTGGCTTGTGCAAGATCTTATCATCGACTTTAATTTTACCTACATCATGAATAATGCCACCTACAGCAAGCTGTTTTAGCGTTGGCTTATCCAAGCCCAAGTACTTACCGAATGACACTAAAAGACAAGCGACATTGACGGAGTGTTCCAATAAGTAAGAGTCTTTTTTTCGGAGTGCAGAGACACACTGCAACGCATCTGAGTCAATCAAAACACTTTCAATGACATCGTCAGCCCAAGCTTCTACTTCATCAACTTCAATGATTTTTCCTTCAAAAGTTTGATTCAATAGTTTCTGCGCCAAATCTTTTGCTTCGGCGATCAGCTTTTTGGCTCGCTTGTGTTGGATGTCTCTCGAACGATAAGTTCGTTGACCCCTCTTAAAATCTGAGTGTTTCTGCTCTCTCGTCTCTTTAGTGGCATCAGTTGATTCATCTACAGGCTTGAAGACACACTGCTGCGAAGATAATGTTTGATCTACCCAAACATACTTTACGCCACTTGTAGCAAGCTTCTTAATGCCTTCAGGGCTAGATATCCGCCCTGCATTGGCTAAATTGACGCGCTTGTTGTGCTCTATCGCGGTAACAAACATACCAACGCCGATATCAGCGAGCGCAATTTTGATTGAATTTTTCGGATCGTACTGCATATAAAGAAGGCTTACTCGATATTAACGTCCGCATTATAAGAGATTTGATTACTTGGCGTGATAATAAATTTGAATTGATTACAATTAATGAGCATCCTGTCAATTAATAATCGGTCGCGCTCATTAAGTCCTTTTTGTTATTATGGTTTTATCCAAGATAACATATATACAAATGACGTTAGAAAACAACACATTGATACCGACACAACTGAAAATAACTTTAGGATAATTATTCATAAATATTTATAGATTGCGGACGGCATCAATAACTGTATTTTATAAATGATTTTTACTGTTGACTATTTTTTATAAATGTCGATGATTAGCCGCCTAATCTTAGTATGTTATTAACCTAGTAGCGCATAAAATGATAGCCAAACAATTTGAACTGACACTTTTGTGATTGTAATGTACGCCAGCAGATCAACTCTATGTTATCAACCCCAACACTCATCTCTGATGCTAAAAGGCTCGAGGAGGAAATATCTTGACCACCATATTTGACCAACAAGTCTCAGATAGTGACCGAGAGTTCCTAAAAATCGTCGAAGAACGATTCATTCATATCTTCGATGTATTTAACGAAGGCCTCTTTTACATGGATGAGTTTGGCACCATGGTATTTTATAACAAGGGCTTTTATGAGCAGCTTGGTATCAACGCTGGTCGAATCAGCTTAGAGCAATGGTTAGACCTTGTTCACCCTCTCGATCGAGAAAGACTCTCCACTCGGGTCGATGCTCACATCATTACCAACAACACGAGGGTCACAACGACCTACCGCGTGCGTAAACCCAATGGACAGTACGTCTGGATTGAAGGCGTAGCCATGACCAAAGAAACAGAACATGGTCATTATATGGTTGGTAGCCACCGTGATATTTCTGAACGCAAGCTGATGGAAAGCTATATTCATCAAGTCGCATTTCATGACAATGCGTCAGGTATGGCTAATCGCGCCCATCTCTTGCTGGATATTGAAGATAGTGTGCGAGCCACTGATTCTTGTGCATCTATCTGTTACATTCAGATAGAAGAGATTAAATCTTACTTAAATCAATATGGCAGCGAGTTGGTCGATGGGTTAGTGGAAAAATTGCTACAAACTCTCAGTCACCTACCTTCTCCAAATAGTTCTGTATATCGCGTACATGATGATGACTTTGCGATTTTGATTCACGATGAATGCTCGGTAGAAACGCTGCAAAGTTATGCCGAAAGTTTAAAGGAAACCTACCACGAGGCAGTGATTGAAGAGGGCCAATACTTAGGAAGTAACATTAGTATTGGTTTGTATCCTTGCATAGATCCAAGTCACTCAGCAGAGGAAATATTACGTAAAGCAGCACGAACTTGTCAGTACGCAAGCGAGCAGAATAAAGACCGTGTTGCGGTTTACAGTGAGAAAACTCAGCATGCCGTAGACCGTTATTTCTTTATTGAGCAAGGTCTAAAAAGTGCACTAGAAAAACAGACATTAAGCGTTAAGTTTCAGCCAATTATTGACGCCAAAAGCTCAAAAGTGGTGAGCTTCGAATCTCTGGTTCGCTGGCGTAGCAAAGAGTTTGGCGAAATTTATCCAGACGAATTCATCCCCGTGGCAGAGAACAAAGGTTTGATTGTCGAACTCGGATATCAAGTCTTTGCCAAAGCGTGTGAATTTATCAAAAACTACCGTGAGCGTTACCAAAACCAAGTTCGTGTCAACGTGAATGTTTCAGTACTTCAGTTAATGAACAGTGAATTCCCTGCGCGAATTAAAGCCATGGCGGATGAGGTTGGTGTCGATCCTGAGTCTATTGTTTTGGAACTAACAGAAACGTTTATTTTGGATAATAATCAGACAGCCATTGCCCCTCTGAATACCCTCAGGGAACTAGGATTTGCACTCTCTCTGGATGACTTTGGATCGGGTTACAGTTCATTAAATAGCTTCTTCGACCTCCCGATGACACAAATCAAAATTGATAGGTCGATGGCGTGGAAAACACTAACCAACCGCTCTTCACAAGAATATCTGAAGTTTCTTATCACTATGTGCCAGGAAAATAATATTGAAGTAGTGATTGAGGGAATTGAAGACGCCAAAATGTGTGAATTTTTTACCGAAATGGGCGTCGATTATCTGCAAGGTTATTGGTTCTCTAAGCCACTTTCTGTTGCCAGTGCAAGCCGCTATTCGTTGAGTTAAGCATACTATAGCAATATTCCGCACGGCCACGTTAAACATGTTGAACTATTCACTATAGATTTCAGACACTAACTGGCCGTGACGAAAACAAGCTTAATGTCCCCCGATTAACGTAGACGTTCAAACACCACACTCTGATCTAAATGCTCGTGATACTGAGTGTAATCTAAGCCCACATCAAAGATATATTGGGTCACCAAGTTTCTAACGCACTCTATTAATTGGCTTGCTTGCCATGGTTTTTCAAAGTAGCGGTCAATGCCTGCGGAGTTGATCGCATTAATCGTATCGGTGTGCGTCGCTTGCCCGGTAAGAAGCACTTTCCTCGTAAAGCCAAAACGACCGTCTTTTGATACATCGGTCAGCAGTTCTACTCCCGTTTTACCTGGCATCACATGATCGGAAATAATCAATGCGATCATCTCGCCTTCTGCATCAAATTCATCCATCAGTTCTAGAGCCTCACCTGCTGATTCGCAGTCTTCGACATTCAACCATTGATTTAACGGCTCTAAATCTTGTAGAACCGCGCTTAGTACCTCTCGTTGGTCATCAACGCAAATTACATTAAGCTTCTCCATGTTCACCCTCTACTGGTAACTTGATTCTAAAAATCGTTTTTTCACTGTCGCTCTTTACCACAATAGAGCCGTTATATCCGGCGATAATGCGCTTTACAATCGACAGACCTAACCCTAAACCAAACGACAAGCCCCCCTTTTTAGTGGTGAAGTTTGGCCGGAAAATTTTTCTACGTGTCGCTTCATCAATTTCTGGTCCGTTGTTAGCAAACGTGACCAAAATTTTACCCTTACTCTCCCGAGTATGTATTTCGATACCGGGTTTCTCCGTTTCACCAAGTGCATCGCACGCATTCTTTAATATATTTACCCAAACTTGGACGAGTTCGGTTTGAGAACCAATAAAAGCAGGTAAATCCGCAGGGCTAAAACGAACACTCACTCGTCTTAAGTCACTTTGCAATAGAGCCAAGGCGCGATTGATTGAATCATTGATGTTAATCGCTTCATCCAAGTCGATATCCGTGCGCCCCAATTGTTTTACGGATCGTACAATGCCAACGGTATGTTTAGAGGCGATGCGTAAGTCATGGAGATCTCGTCCCATTTGCCAGAAACGTATCGCTTCTTCTGGTCTTTTTAGCCAATGTTCCGAAAGGAAATTATTTGGAACGGCACGTGCAAGATCACGAGCAACCTCCTTGGTTAAACCGTAGTATTTTTCGAAGTGGCGCCCCCGCTTTCTCGCTTCGCTAGAAGAGACTTTCTGCCCTTGCATTAAACCAAAATCAAAAAATTGACTCGCTTCCGGATGAACTTCTTCAAGCAGTTCCATGATAACTGTCTCTAGTCGTTCTGATTTACTGCTTACAACGCCTATCGCATTGTTCAACTCATGAGCAATACCCGCTGCAAGCTGCCCCAACGTTGTCATTTGCTCTGCGGTATGAAGCTTTTGTAGTGCTTTTTCTTTAGCCAATGCCTCTTGCATTGCGCGCCGTTGACGACGAGATAATTCGTTAACCATCACAGGCATAAATTGTGTCGTCAATGGTCCGTATGTCGCTTCTTCCACGGCGGGCGTATCGCGCTGTATCCAAGCCAATTCAACATCGGTTTGAGCAATCACTGTCGAAGAGGCAGTCCACGTACCAGAAAAGAAACTATGTACGCCAATAAACGCACCTTGAGATGCAGAAAATACCTGAATCGGTTTCTTGTCATCTTCCGCGTAATAGCCCGCCAGTTCTCCCGACAGCACATAGTACAAGCGATCGTTGTAGCCAGCTTGCTCAATAAGCACCGACCCGGATAAAACTGTTAATCGGCGTTCAAGGTGATTAAAATAGCGTTGTACTAACGCGTCTAACTTCGTTTCGTACATGGTGGGTTATCCAATATGCCCAACAGTATGTAAAATCCACACCATCACAAAGCTGAGTAATACGCCAATCACGCCTAGCACGGCACCGATACGAGCCATTTGGCCGCTCTCGACATGCCCTGTTGCATGAGCTAACGCGTTTGGTGGCGTACTGATTGGTAACGACATACCGAGTGAAGCGGCAAATGTCACGACCAAGATCAGAGTAACTTCACCGCCGAGAGGCGTTAGCGAAGCCATAGAAGTACCCAGCGCAGCCATAATCGGCATCAGCAAGTTTGCGGTGGCTGTATGCGACATAAAGTTTGCCATTAACAAGCACAAGAAAGCCGCACCAAACAAGACAACATATGGCGAGAACTGATCAAACGGAATGCTGTGTACCACCAGCTTCGCAAGCCCGGTTTTATCTAGAGCAAGACCCAGAGCAATACCGCCTGACACCAACCAAAGCACATCCCAAGAGATTTTCTTCAAGTCTTCTTTGTTGATGATGCCCGTCAATGAGAACACTGCGACCGGAATTAATGCTACTGTGTAAGAATTCATTCCATGTGCAGAACCCATCAACCAAAGAATAATCGTGCCGGCAAAGGTGACGTAAACCATTATTGCTTTGGGTGTTTTCAAAAACTTGCTTTTAATGTTCAGATCGATGGTGGTTTGTTCGGCTTTATACAAAAAGCCAATCAGAAACCAGGCTAACGCCATCATCACGATAACGAATGGCACACCAAATACCATCCATTCACCAAACGTAATTAAGTTGTCACCAACCAAATATTTTAGGGCGATGGCATTCGGTGGCGTGCCGATTGGAGTACCAATGCCACCAATGTTGGCCGCAACAGGAATACACAAAGCGAATGCAATTCGACCTGGGTCTTTAGGCCCGAAAACCGCTATCACAGGGGTTAAAATGGACAACATCATCGCTGTTGTTGCGGTGTTTGACATAAACATGGAAAAAACAGCGGTGATCAGCATCAACCCCAGCATAACGAACTTTGGTTTTTGTCCAAATGGTTTGAGTAACACTCGGGCTAAGTTGACATCTAACCTGTACTTTGTCGCCGCCATAGCCAAAAAGAAACCGCCGAGGAAGAGCATGATAATCGGACTAGCGAAGGTCGCCATTATCTCGTTGTATTGTAATAGCTCACCAAAATGTGGCTGCCCTTCTTGCAAACGAAAGAGCACAATACCTTTATTTGATACAAGCAATAGCTCTAGGACAATGATCACAACCGACGTGGCGTAGATTGGAATTGGCTCGAATACCCAGCAAAGTGCGGCAAGCAAGAAGATTGCAATCACTCTTTGCTGGATGATAGTAATGCCATCAAATGGGAACGCAGAGAGAGGCATTAACCAAACAAGCAATGGTATCAATGTTGGAACAACGTATTTGAGATAAGGGCGCATAGTACTACTTCTCTTCCTGAGATGGTTAGCCAGACACATTTGGCGTTTGGAACGCTATTACCCGCCGCAAAACCAAAACTTTCAGACTGTTTTTAAGCCTTCAGAGACGAAATGCGGTAATGGCGTTCCAGAGAAGATTATGTACACTGTTTTCAAACAAAACATTGGTGCGAGATCAATGAACTCGCTTTCACATTGGAAAACATTTTATATCTGTGTTCAAGCTCACTAAATGCTCACTATTTAAGTTAAATATACTTTTCCATCATAAAGTTAGTTAAGGTTTCTCCCCTAACCTCAACACGTTGTCGAGACTTAACTGTGAAACCCATTTTCTCGTAAAAAGGTCGGGCGGTAATACTCACTTCAGAATACAGTCGTTTTATCCCCTGTACTTTCGCCTGTGAAAAAAGAAAAGACATCAAATCACGACCAACACCTTGTCCTTGGTATTCATGATGGCAAAAGAAATGATCAATCAAGCCGTCACCTTGCAAATCACAATAGCCAACGACCTGCCCTTCTATCTCCGCGACATAGGGTTGAATATCGTCCATTTTGCGTTGCCACACATCGAGGTCAAAATCTGATGGTGCCCAAGCGGAAACTTGTGATTCCGTGTAATCGCGACGATTAATGATTCGCACAGTATGGTAAAAGAGTGCCCACAGTGTTGGGGCATCCTCGGTGCGATAGCAGCGTATTGAGAGCATCAATTTCCTCATTCCTATTCAATAAATACTAAGCATTAACGCAAAGTGATACTAGTGAACTCATTATTTTCAATGCCAATCACTAAAGGCTTCCCAATCTGATCACTGTTCATCAATACGGTTGTATTCAGCTCTCGGCTTGATCTGCGTATATTGCTTTTTCTTATGATATGAATATTCACAATGTAATCGGAATACTCCTTTGTGATTCCGCCGGAAAATTCTACGTGCTCACTTTCATTGTCTCGGACAACATGAAATTTTCGATTGGCTTGAATATCAGTACTGATGGAGGAGTCACCATAGTTCAGCACAACGGACGTTGGTTCGCTATCTTGATTGGCAAAACAGCTAAATGCGAACATGCTTAATGCGAGTATACTTTTTGATTTAAACATTAATTATTCTATTTCTAGTTATTTTTCTGCTATTTGCATGACCAAACAGCACTTGTTCTGTGAGCGCCTATTGTGCCATAGCTGAACGCTGACTCTAAACGCGCAAAAAGATGAGCGATGAAAATTCCGTCCAAAACAAGCAAATGTGAGACAATGTGAGGGTCCCAAACTCACTCAACCAGTCAAAGGCCACTGTAAACCTCTGTTTTTTTATGCTTTTAATTCATGAGACCGTGTAAGGAATACATACAACCTCTTACTTTTTCATACGCAACTAGACGAATAGTTCGAGAAATACGGCATCGTCTATGCCACATGTTACAAATCGGCTTACCTTATTATTACGTATGAACTGGAATTATGGCACTAACTTCCCTCTCTCTTTTAATAAGGAGAGGATTTCAACAATCAGACTTGCCACGTTTTTATAGCTAAAATCAGTAGAGCGTTACCAACATCGGTTGGTCTAGGAGCAATAAATGAAAGACCTTCTCAACTTTACTCACCTTGTAAAAATTGGGTTCATGTCAATCGCGGTTATGCTGGGTGGATGCACTCAAGGAGATTGGCGTACTGCTAGCAGAGAACCTGCGGGTATCGCACCCGACCCTTCTAATGTTAAGCATGCTGTGATTGAGTTTTACGCCGCAGACGCGTTTGGTTGGCGAGGCTGGTTTGCTGTTCATACATGGTTTGCAATAAAGCCTGAAAATGCGAACGAATATACAGTGTATGAAGTAGTCGGCTGGAGAGTGAATCGCGGACAACCCGCTCTATATCAGTACCAAACTGGGACGCCAGATCGATATTGGTATGGTGCAAAACCAGAAAAGATCCTCTCCATACAAGGTGAAAAGGCCCGCCAGCTTATACCTAAAATACAAAGTGTTATTAACCAATACCCTTGGGCTGAAGAATATACGCTGTTTCCAGGGCCAAATAGCAATACATTTCCGGCTTGGGTGGGTAAACAAATTCCAGAGTTAGAGCTAAACTTGCCGTTTCGCGCAATTGGTAGCGGTTACGCCAGCGATTAACAGCAAAGGTTAGTCACTGGCTAGTTTTATGTTCAGCATAAAGCGCAATATCTATTGTGCGTCGTCACCCAACTCCGTTCTATTTCTTCCATTATGTTTCGCTTTATACAGTGCATTATCGGCGTCTTTCATTACCGCTTCAATTGGTGTGTCATTGCCTTTCCAGTGAGAAACGCCCAACGAAACCGTGACCTTACCAACCACCTGAAAGTCATGTTGTTCCACGTTGTGTCTAATACGCTCTGCAACATCCATAGCGTGGTTTACGTCTGTTTTTTCCAAAAACATCATAAACTCTTCACCGCCAGAACGACACAGGTGATCATTAGAGCGAGCTTGGTCTTTCATTAACTGCGCAAACTCTCTAAGTAAGTTGTCACCCACGTCATGGCCATAGTTATCGTTTACGCTCTTAAAGTGGTCAATATCTAGCGCCAAAACAGAGAACGCGGTATTTTCCTGCTTAAACAAACCAAGAACTTTATCTAATCCACGTCGATTCAATAATCCAGTCATCGAATCTGTTAATGTATCCAGTTGCAGCTTATCAATGGTTTTTGACACGATACCAAATGCTTTAAGAAAACTAAGCTTCAAATGTGAGACCTCAAAATACCAAGACTTAACCAGTTTGAGGTCATCGATAGATGATGAATGTTCTTCGACACCTCGCACAGCACCAGCTAACTGCCAAAGTGGTCTAGAAATAAGAAGGGACAAGAACCAAATTAGTAACAAAGTTAATAAACCAATTGGAATCGACTTAAGGAAAACATTCCACATCTGTTCATCTAGCACAGATAACGTCATCGATTTCGGGCGCTGAGCAACAATTCCCCATCCTGATGACTTTACTGGTGCATAACCAGCAAGCATTTCGACGCCGCGAGAGTTAACAATTTCTTTGTTACCGCTCTGCCCCATCGTCACCGCTTTGATTGCCTCATTATCGTCGATTACTTCACCAACTCTCGACTGATCTGGGTGATAAATCAGAGTGTTACTCTCATCGACAACGTAAAGGAAAGAACCATCTTTGTATGCGTGCTGGCTGAGTAACTCTGCAAGAATATTTTCTTTTTCTAGATAAATAGTGCCGCCGATATAACCTAAATATTCATTAGATTGAGAAAATATAGGGTATGAGATGGTTAACAAGTAATTTCCAGCTGGCGATATAAATGGTTCAGTAACAACCGGTGCTTGAGCGTTTAAAGACTGGCGTTTTCTTTCACCCACTAACCTTACACCTTTCACCTGAAGTGTTTCAGGGGATACAGAAATAATAACCCCTTTTGCATTAACGACAACCACAGAGTTAAATGATTTGGTTTGCGTTCTTAATCTCTCAGCCTCTTTATCAAGAAGCTGAGCGTCATGCATCTTGTCTTTTAGCACGTTCGCACTGTATTTTAGCTGCGACATTGAGCTTTCTATGAAAGAGTCTGTCATTTCAGACATTTTTTGGGCGTAAACACGGTTTGATTCTAACGTGTTATTGATGATGAGATCCCTTTGAACACGATAAATCGAGTAGAATGCGTTGATCAAAGTGACAAGCACACTGAACACACATAGGGTGACAATAAGATTTCTAAGATTGAGTTTTTCTTTTCTTCTAAAAGACATTGCCAATGGCCAACTTTGAAGGCTTTCTATATGAATGAGCGTATAGGTTATATGAAATTGATTTGATTTTCAGGTAGTAAGTTGGGATCAATGTTAATATTTGCTCACATTAAAGAACACTTTATGAGCTAAAAAGAGAATTCAGTAGCACGATAAAGAAACCGTGCTACTTTCATATTTGGCGTTTAAGAGGGTTTTGTCTCTGTCATCGTTTTTAATATATCCACAACTAGCTGATGATCATCTAACTGCGGTAAACCCGATACCGTCACAACCCCAACCAAACCAGACCCAGAAAGCCGAATTGGGAACGCGCCACCATGAGCACAGTACTCACGAGCATCGAGATGAGGCTGATTTTCGAAATCACGTTGCTTTTGCTTGTTGTACAGAGAAAGATAGTAAGAGCTGTGGCCATACCTCAATACTGAGTTTCGCTTCCTACGGACCCAATCTAAATGATCAGCACAGGTTCCTGCCATCGCGTATTGAAATAGCGTTTGTCCAAAGCCGTAAACCTCAATAGCAATAGCCGCGCCGCGAGCTTCAGCCTCTTCTTTTAGAGCGAGGCCGATAGACCACGCAATATGGTGATTAAATTCCGCCGACTGAAGTTCATGCTCTTGCCGGGCCACGAGTTCAAGCGTCAAACTCATGGTTTCACCTGAATCGTTTTACCCGTTTTACTGCTTTCCAATGCCATCTCAATCAGAGCGATATTCTGTACTGCTTGAGCGGCAGGGACCGGGTTATCAGTGCCCAAGCGAATGGCGTCTGCCACACCAACAAAGTAAGCTTGGTACGCGCCTCTCTCCGTTTTGATAGTTTGCGCACCGTCTTCGTCGTAACGGACGCCGTATAACGCCTCATCTTCTTCCGACCAAGCATCGTTTTCCGGCAAACGGCCTTCTTTTAAGTAGCCCTCTTGAGGATCTAATCCAAACTTTTCATATTTAGCTTCCGTACCCAATACTTTGTAGCGGAGATTCGGCTCTGGGCTATACAAGTTTGAATGCAAGTGCACAATATGCTCAGGGTAATGAAGTATCAAGTTGTAATAATCAATCGTCGTCGCACCCGGGCGCATCATTCGACATTGTGCGTCTATCGCATCTGGCAAGCCAAACAACACCAATGCTTGATCGAGAAGATGAGGAGCAAGGTCGAATAAAATACCACCGCCATCTTGAGCCTGCTCTCGCCAGCGTTGACGAACTTCAGGACGGTAACGGTCAAAGTGTGACTCAAACAGCTTTATATCACCTAACTTACCTTGTTCGATAAGAGATTTAACCGTGAGAAAGTCTCCATCCCAACGTCTATTGTGAAAAACGCTCAGCACCAGACCTTTCTCTTCGGCTAATGCGATAAGTTCATTACCGTCTTCTATCCGAGTAACAAACGGTTTCTCGACGATGACGTGTTTCCCATTGTTCAACGCACGCTTTGAAAGTTCGTAATGTACGTCATTTGGCGCAGTAATGATTACGAGCTCTGCATCACTATCATCGAGTAAAGTATTCGCATCAGAAAACCACTTAGCATCTGGCCAATCATTTTGAACCGCCTCCTGTTGACGAGAGCTTATCGCGCTCAGCGTTAAATTTGGTAGCGATTTAATGAAGGGTAAATGAAACGTTTTTGCTGAATATCCGTAACCAATCACAGCGGTTTTTACGGGATCGTAAGCCATTGTAAGATTCCTTATTTCGGTGATACAACAATACATTCAATATCATTGTGATCGAGGAGTTGTTGAAAATCTGATTGAGGGGGATGGTCTGTAATAATGATGTCGATCTTTGACAAATCACATACGTGGTGGAAATTGTCGCTACCAATTTTTCGGGATTCACAAACGACGATGACCTGCTGAGCTTGAGCAATCATCGCTTGTTTCATTGTTGCTTCTAACAAACTATTTGTTGTCAGCCCTCGGGATGACAACGCACACACGCCAATGAACGCTTTGTTCACGTGATAATGCTGCATTTGCTGCTCTGCTTGCGCCCCTAAAACTGCTCTGGCATAAGGGTCAAAGTGTCCGCCTAAGAAATAAACGTCCATTGTGTCGTTTGTCTCAGCAGCGGTCAGCACATCAATGCTGTTAGTAACGACGTTGAGCTTGTTTTCTCCACAACGCGCTTTTCCTGCATAGAGTGGGAGCAGAGATAAAATGGTGCTGGTATCAATAACAAGATGGTCGCGCTCATCCAACAACGCTGCGGCAGATTGAGCCAGTCGATGTTTAACGTCACTCACGGGTCGACTCGCGTATGCCTCGGTATGGGAAGAGATCGGCGCAAGCATGACACCACCTCGTATTCTTTGTAACCCAGGTTGCTGACTCAACTTAACTAAGTCTCGGCGAGCTGAATCTCGCGAGATACCAAAGTACTCACAAACTTCAGACAACGTTACTTTGTTTTGCTGCTCCAGCTTCGCTCTGAGCGCTACGAGTCTTTCTTCTTGTGTCATAACTTAAATTCACTTAAGTAGTTTTAAGTAAACTTGCCACAATGATAGAAAAATTACCAACAAAACCACTTACAACCAACTCAATTGACCAAAGGTTAACCAAAGATAAATGAGCAGCAAGGCAAACTTCCTAGAGCGGTACGTTCACTCAAGCCCACATAGTTAGGCGTATGAAGTTTATTTATACCCGTTTAAAACAACTGGCTCATCTAGCCCTAACTTCACCCTATTTATTTTAATAAGCGCTTTTGGTAGTGGAATAAACCCAGCATTTCGTACCTGTTGTGTATTGTTGTCGGTTGTAAGGAGTTCAAATAGCTTTGATTTTTTGATCTTCTGATTAGTGT
The DNA here is from genome assembly GCF_033338655.1 of Vibrio sp. Vb1729. Lineage (NCBI taxonomy): Bacteria > Pseudomonadati > Pseudomonadota > Gammaproteobacteria > Vibrionales > Vibrionaceae > Vibrio > Vibrio sp. Vb1729. The sequence goes on from NZ_JAWOTB010000044.1 coordinate 108,206, forward strand.
CGAATTGTTTATTTATATAAACGTAATAGACCACGGAAAATGGATAGCGAAGAGAATAGATGCAATCTGTGCTCAAAGAGCATGAGTCATCGTTATGATGAACAGAGAGAGCCTTGTAGCTCGACCACTGTTCTGAGTATTTAAAATCGGAGTATCGCATATAAGCTTTGGCTGACAAGTCGTCGCTTAAAGCCCGTTTCAATCGGTCTTCATCAAGCATTTGAATCGATGATTGACAACCATTAGAGCTCACATCTGGGTTACTTAAACGCATCTCCCCGAAAGCATACGTATTTGCATCACAGCGTTTCAATTCACTAACGGAAACACTATCTACCGTACTCTTTTGACTATTGATTACGACAATAGCGTTTGCCATTAAAAACAAACGTGTAGGCCTGTGGCCTCTTTCTCGTTGAAATCGGGAGATGTTTTCATCTGACCATTTCTTAGATGTGATCGCAATAGAGGCTCCGTCATTTAGCATGTCGTTAAAACCACCAGACTGAGATGCAAGCGCTACATTTACACTTGGCTCATCTATCAATGTTTCTATCGTTTCTAGTATCTCTGGTTCGACAAAAATCGATGTTCGAGCCTCAGAGTCAGCAAATGCCAGCGGTGAAATCAAACATGAAGTTAGAGCAAGGAAAGGCAAGACTTTAATTTTCATAATTCAGCTCCAACTTCGAATTAGGTGTCAACTCGCTGTCCGAACTAAATATAGTCCACGCTTGTTCAGTACTTTCAGCTTTCGTGTTTACAACAGCAATTGTGCGCCTTTCCCGTTTTTTTAGTTGTACCGTCAATGCCGTATTCTGATAAAACTCTTGCTCTTCAATTCGATTATCTTGAATGCCGTTTCTCACTAGCAATTCTCGTATAGCTGCCGTCCTTTTCTTTGCCAACGCTTTGTTGTATTCGAGTGACGCTTCAGGGCTTGTGTCTCCTATCAGTATGACTTGCGCATTTGGGTTACTCTGAAGCAGTGCTTTCAACTCGCTTAGCGGCATATCATGAGATGGCGTTACCTGATGCTCATCCATCGCAAAGAAAAAGCTGATCAGGTGTGTCTGCGAGTCGTTGACCCAATTCGCACAGCCTTCACTGTCAACAACCACACCTTTTGGCGTATCTGCGCAGTTATCTCGTTGGTTTATCACGCCATCACTATCATTGTCTTTAAGGTCGTTGTACTGGTAAGTGGTCAACGTCGTATTCGGTGATTCAGCACAGCCTGCTAACATGAAAACTAGAAGACTCGTCACTGCGAATTTATCCATTATTGTTCTCCTTCCAGTTCTCTGGATACTCAACTCGCAACGCATAAGTCAGAATCCCCATCGAGTTGAATAAACGGTAAGTGGCAACCAAATGATCGTACTTTGTTCGGGTGTAGTTCCGTCTCGCAACAAACGTTTCAACTTTGGCATCTAATACATCTAACAAACTGCGTCGCCCTACATTGAACTGCTGGATGTACCCTAATTCAGTTACTTTCGCCGCATCAACGTTGACTTTTAAAAACTCCATTTGCTGTTGAAGCAATGTATGTGCGTCCCATGCCAGCCTTACACCTTCATTCGCATCTAGTTCTGCATTTGCTCGAATAGCCCTCGCCTCCTCTACTCGCCAGGCAGATGACTCCACTCGGGAGTCTGTAGAAAAGCCGTTAAAAAGATCGTAGTTGACCGTCAGCATAACCTTTGCATCTTCGTTAATGCCTTCAATATTATCCACGTTGTCTGTTTTGTTGGCTGACAGCTCAAGCTTGAGCTCTGGGTAGTAATCCCCCTTTTCTCTTTTTACTTCATGTCGAGCCGCCTCTAAATCTTTCATCGCTGACTGTATGGATGGGTGCAACCTAACCGCTTGTTTGAGTGCTTCGTCAAGCTTATTCGGAAGCAATTCCTGCGGGTAAACAGGCTCAACTAAGTTTTGCGGCGCTCGACCAACCAAACGTACAAATCTTGTTCTAGCATCGGAAAGATTGTTTTGGGCGGCAATCAATGAGGACTGTGTTGTCGCGACACGCGAAGAAACCTGCGCTAAGTCGGAGTTGCTGGTTAAACCTTTTTCTTTTTTATCTAGAATGAAACGGTAGATCTCTTGGTGTTCATTTAGGTTTCTTTCTGTCAGTTTCATCAACTCTCGGGCATGTAAAACATCCACATACGCTCTGACAGTATCTAATGCAACATTTTCCGCAGATGCCAATAAGTCCAAGCGTTCAGCTTCAGCCTCGTAAGATAGGCGATCAACATCAGCACTTGTTTTAAATCCATCAAATAACAGTTGGGAGATTCTTACGCCCATCTCCGTTCTTTCTAATGTTCTATCTTCACTGTCGATGTAGTTTCCGTTGTTATATCGAGTACCTTCGTACCCTGCTGCTGCATACAAATTAACCTGAGGAAGAAATGAACCATTTATGGCATTTCGGTCTCGTACCATCGACTCATAGCGAGAATAGCGAGCAAGCAAACTGGGGGAGCTATCGAGAGATAACGTAACTGACTCTTCTAAAGTCAAAGCGTTTGGCGACGATGATACTGCAAACAAGACCAATAACGTTGATTTAAGCCGCATCTTATATCCTTATGTCTATCTTTCTCTGAGCGAATTCTCTTTCGCACGTAATATAGGTTTTAACCAATAATTCAGTACTGTTTTTTCTCCTGTAAGAATGTCTACCACAACCTGCATTCCCGGGATGATCGTAAACTTATCATCAACCTTGAAAGTAACGTTGGCACGGTAGTAGGCATTGCCCTCTTCATTTTGAAGTGCATCGGCGCTTACGTAGGTCACTTCTCCTTCTAGGCCTCCGTAAATGACAAAGTCATAGGCAGACAACTTTACCGTTGCCGGCAGGCCAGGCCTTATGAAGGCGATATTCTGAGGAGAAATTCTCGCTTCAACGATTAACGTGCTATTACGAGGGACTATTTCTAAAATAGGCTCACCCGGCTTAACCACACCTCCGATGGTTCTGACAAAAACATCTTTGATGGTTCCATCGACCGGAGAAAGTAACTGCGTTCGATTCAACTGATCCGCAATCGCCTGACGACTTTCATTGAGCTGCGCTAGTTGCGTCACAACTTCATTGAGCTGCCCTTGTGCCTCTGCCCTAAAAGCAAGCGCAGTACCACGATAATCTGCGATGGATTCAGAATACACAGCCCTTTGCTTTTGGGCAGCAGCTTGTGAACTCGCGATGTCTCCTTTGAGCTTTATAACGTCTCTATTCAGTTTTAATAATTCCACTTCAGCCACCGCGCCACTAGAAACCACCTCTCTCAACATATCTCGCTCTTTCGAGACAATAACCAGACTGCTTTTTAGTGTTTGAATGGTATTCAAGGTATCTAGATAAGCTTGCGATTGTTGCTCAATTCGCAATTTAGCCTCCTCCAGCTCAGACTCCAGTTGGCTCAACCGCTCAAGATAGTTTGCTTTGGCATTTAGATAGGCAGAGTGGCCGGTCATCGAAATATCAAATGGCTGAGGCTCGATACTCACTTGTTGTTTCCAATCCAGTTGGAGGCTATTCACTTTTACCGTTTCTAATTCAATTTGAAGCCTCTGCTTTCTGGCGAGCAAAGATTCAACTTGTTCAGAGGTCTCCGAATAGGTCGACTTAAACCTTGTATCATCCAGAATAGCGATGGTTTGCCCCTTAGTGACGCTTTCACCAGGCATGACAAGTAACTCCTTTAGAATGCCTCCCTCTAAGCTCTGAATCGTCTGAACAGACAAAGTAGGAACAACCTTTCCTTCGCCGACAACCACTTCGTCTAACCTCGCCCACGAGGCCCAAATAATCACACTTAGCACTAACGCGGCAGACAACCAAATCAACGTTCTCGAACGGTTTGCTAAATGAGCATTACTCCAACGAACTGTGCTCATCATTGACCTCCTTCGCGTACAATTGATACTGCGCGTACTCTGTTCGTTTTCGCGTTAGACTGTTGTTTAGCAAAAATTTCTTGGGGCGCTCCTTCCCTCAAAATTGTGCCTATATCAAGCACAACAATTCGATCACAAAGCGATAATAAGGAATGTTTATGAGAGCTAATAATCATCGTCGTCGAGTGCGGCAACGATTTAAGAGCATTAAACAACGCATTCTCAGCTGGCTGGTCTAAGGAACTGGTTGGCTCGTCTAAAATTAATGCTGCAGGGTTTCGATAAAACGCTCTTGAAATCGCTACAGCTTGCCTTTGCCCCCCCGACAAATAACGCCCTCCTTCTCCGACTTGCGTTTCTAGACCATGAGGAAGGCGGCTCATGTACTGGTTCAAACCCGATAATTCTATCGCACGGCGTAAACGTTCTTGATCAATAACATGATGTCCTAATACTATGTTTTCCATAATGCTGCCGTATATAAGATGCGAATCTTGGCCAACCCAACCCGTTTTCTCTCTTATCAATTCGGCGGGCCAAAGCTGACTGTCAATGTCATCAAAATAAACGCTACCCTGTAAGGCACTGAGTTGATTGGTAATAATAGAAAGGAGTGTAGACTTTCCTGCTCCTGCACTACCAATAACGCCAACGCGTTCGCCTTGCTTGATAGTAAGATTAATATCTCTCAAACATGGCATATCAACATCTGGGTATTGGAAGCTCACGTTTTCTAAACGTATATTCCCTGTAAATTCGGCAGACGTAATGACCTGACTGCGTTGCACCTCCTGAGGTAAAGACATGATAGAATTTAAGCCTTCAACCGCTGTTTTTGTCTGTTGATAGCGAAGTAACAGCATAGCTAACTGGTTAATCGCCCCTGCAGCACGACCGCTAAGCATGACAATAGCAATGAGCCCCCCCATGCTGAGCAATCCCTCAGAAATTCTGTACACGCCTGTTACAAGTAACATTACGGTAATTATCTGCTGGCTAGATTGAATGGAGTAAGCAACGATATTCGAATAGTTTCGCGATTGATTTTGCCAATCAGAAAGCATGGATACCGTCTGCTCCCAACGCTTTTGTGCTTCTCCCGTAGCGTTATTTTGCTTAATCTCTTTTAAAGAGGACAATGAATCAAACAAGTGAGCTTGTCGCTTCATGGATAGTGCAGCACTTTCCGTATGTGATTGTTCTATTTTTGCTTTTACCGCAAAGCCAAGGATCAGCAGGATAAACATGACGGCAATAGGTATGAACATCATTGCCCCACCTAGCCAACCTATTAAGACTAAAAATAACAACGTAAATGGGAGATCAACTAAGGTCACAAGAGATGCAGAAGTAAAAAAATCGCGAACACTATCAAAATCTTGTAGTTGTCGAGCGAATGCACCGACTGATGCAGGACGGTGTTCAAGTTTCATCCCCATAACTTTAGAAAAAAGTATCGAAGAAAGCTTGTTATCGATGTACTTACCCGCGGTATCAGTGACAACTCCCCTTGCTTTACGCAATAGCCAATCAAAAATAATGATGACGGAGACACCAGCGACCAAAACCCATAATGTACTGAAAGCTTGATTAGGCACTACACGATCGTAAACGTTCATAGTGAAAAGCGGAATAACTAGCGCTAGCGTATTGATAAGGAAAGAGGCAATCAAAAGATCTCGATACCACGGAGACATTTCTTTCACTACGGCGAAAAGCCAATGTTCATTATAATCCGCTTGAATAGAACTTATCCGTTTGTCCAACTCTGGACGCATAGAAACTTGCCATGCTTGAGGCTGGAATTGATTATGCAGCTCCTCGCTCGTGACGTATTGCGTTTCACCTTGATCTTCACTAAATAACGTGACTTGATAATCGCTGTTATGTCGCTCAGATATAATAGCGGGTTGTAACGTCTTCCTATTGATTACCACCAATGGAAAGCTCAACATTGCGGTGGATTTTAAATCGATTAATGTGAGTTCAAGATCGGCTCGCTCAGCGGCTCTGATGAATAAGTCACTATCCAATCTACCCTCAACAAGAGGTAATCCAGAAAGCACCTTTTTTGTATGGTGTCTAACCTCAAAATAACGCATCAACCAAGTTAACGATTGCCCCCAAGGATCGTTAGTCAGCTCACTTGATGAGGATGAGTGATGCTTCATGACATACCACCTACTAGCAAGTTGTTGTCATCAATCATCTTCTGTAAGACATTTTCTTCGGCTACGCCAGTCGAGTCACCTTTGTAAAGCTGATCAAGAGTGACGCCCTGCATAAGAATCTGTTGTTTTGTCCCCGTCTCTTCTGGTTTTATGTGAAGCGTTACGCCATCATCATTCTCTGTTAAATCGAGCTTATTATCGACTTCTGTTATCGAGGTAGCGGTGATTATCGAGGCGATGTCAATTGTGTCATTATCATCACCAATAACGGATATTTGGAAATCGTTGATCACATCGTACGAGGGCTTTAACTCGTTACCGAGCCCTGAACTGTCAAACTGGAATACATCGCTGCCACTTCCTCCAATAAGCAAATCATTAGCATCTGTCGCAAGTAATGTTTGGCCCCCTTCTTCCACTAAGGTAACATTGACTGTCTGAGCAGCACCTTCTGCGACTGTAGCACCCAGTGTTGCAATCGGTTTTATCGACAACGTAAAATCACTTGCACCGCTAAACCCGCCAACGATGGAAAGATCAGCGACATCCTCTTGATCAACAGTATAAATGCCGTTCAATCTTTCACCATGACTCAACTCTAGATCTGTTGGTAATCCGCGAATCTCCACACTTCCAAACTCTTCGGGTGCAGGGTTGACTAAATTCATGCTCAACCCTAAAGGAATACTCCCAGACGCTTCAGACACAATAGATTGATAATCGGCCGTTAGTGTTGGCTCATCAGCTTCAGGGGTAACAACAATGGTTAGATCGGTGCTTTGCACATCTCCAAAATCGGTTTCGAGTGTCTCTGACACTATCGCTTGATCAAACGTTCTAACATTGAGAGCAACATCCATCGTTCCAAATGCATCCTTCGGAACGAACTCCAAACCTGACACTTCATTTGCTCGCACTAATACCGTCGCCACGGCATTGCCCGCGTCATCGAAGGTAAAGGATGAGAATTGAGTCCCGATACGAATCCTACCTAAGCCTTCCAATGCAGAGGGTTCAGAGCTTGCTTTGATCAACATCGACACTTCTATATATTCGTTGCTATTTGTTTCAAAACCGCTCGCTAAAAAGTCAATCGAAATGGAATCACCTTCATCTCCAGTGAACGTGTTAGAGGTTGTATTCAACGATACATCATCGCCAATCGGTTTTACGCCGACGTTGAACTGAGAAGTGGTATAGTTATAGTCGTTTGATCCAGACTCTTGGGTAATAGCTTGCAGTGTTAATGAAATATCCCCACTAAAATCTAGTGGCGGTAGAAAGTAAACCTTATCAAGTTGTGCTTGAGTTAGCTGCCACTCCTTGCTCTCACCATCCGTTGAACCGTTATCAGGGAGTAATTCGAACGTCCCATTATTGTCCCAAACCAACACGGCTCCGTTTGGCACTCCTGTCATGACCAAAGACATCGACTCAGAACCATCTTGATCGACTAATGATGCAGATAAGTTTCCTAAATAAATATAATTATCTTCATCACCAACTACGTCTTCTGTTTCCAGAACCGCTTTATCAACCACTGGGGCAATGGTAACGGTAACTTCTGTTGATTTAGTTTGAGTATCTTTCGCACTGTCAGTACTTAAACAACTTCCCGTGACTTCATCAGTAATGTTTGCGTCAACGGAAATAACAAGCTCTCCACTGTAGTTTTCAGGTGGGATTAACTGAATTTCGTTTAGACGCGTAACATCTGTCACTACCCATGTTCCATCACCGTTGTCAATGAGTAGGCTCGGGTCCACGGCAGTAAACCGCGCATTCTCGTCAGACACCGATAAAGAAACCCAATTGACACTTTCAAGGCCAGTCGCTGCGTCACCTTCTCCAGTAATGGACTGCATTGGTCCTTCACTATCGCCCAATACAAGAGCAAGATTCAGGTTGGTTATAGTATCTTCTTGAACCGTAACTTGGCTTGGTGCTATCGCGATATCATCGACAACAGGAGAGATTTGTACCGTAATGGTCTGAGCGGTTGTTTTCGAGTCACCATCGCATGGGGCCGTTTCTGTCACTTCTAAATTGAAAGTAATGCAACCAGCAAAGTCCTCATCCACGCCAGTAAGCGTCAAGGAAGACAATCCAGCGCTAGAAATTGAATAACCCAACAGATTGCCCGCATTATCATAAGCAGGTATCACACCTTCGCCAGTAAGCTCGACTCCTTCAGGTAAAGAATCTGCGGCGACAAAGAAGGAAACTAAGTTACCATCACTACTCGCCACATCAGGGTTTAAAAACGCCCCAATTGAGACATCTTCACCTTCTTTACCTACAATATCCCCACTTTGAACGCTTCCCGGTTCACCAGGATCAGCACACTGGTCTCCATCTCCTTCATGGCCAGTAATTTGAATTTGGAACTGACCTGTGATGTATTGAGCATCCGTTCCATCTCGAACATACGCTAACACATTCACATCAAGTATCTCTGTATTAGATGGGCTATAAATCGATGCGCCAGCAAGCAAATCTTGAGCGGTTTCCAACACGCTATCACTTGTGATTCCTTCCATTGGAATCAGCCAGTTCCCATCGGCATCTTGAGAAGCACCATTCGGATGAATAACAATGAGGTCTTGGCCCTGCGGTATCTGTAAAACGATGTAATCGAGATACTCTGAACCATCAATATCCGCTTCTGTAAATGTAATGCCTCCACTCACGTCAACAGCAGACCCATCCGTACTTGTGAATACTTCAGTCGCGCCTTCTAAACGTGTTTTGTCAATATCTTCATTACCAATATCCACTTTTCCAGAAACCACGACGCTCAAAGAACCGTTGATTGCCTTTACATCAGTCTCCAGCGTAGGAGACGTGTCTGTCACTTCGTACTGAACTTCCAGGCTAAACGTCCCACTTAGGTCTTCATTAGCTTTTACAGTGATTCGTCCACTGTTTAACAACTCAGATAATGTTGCCGAGCTACCATCGAGTAGTTCATTGAGTTCTAACGGTAAATTACTTTCCTCTACTGCATTACCATCAAAGTAAAGTGTTAAGCCATCTGGAATGGATACAATGGTGTATCCTGTCAAGGACTCACTAGAATCTATATCTTGATTAACGACAGGCTCAAGATTTAGTGTGATGAAATTGTCCTCAATACCATTGCTTTGTAATTCTTGACCGTCAGTTTGATCAACAATAGGTGAGATTTCCATTTCCACTTTAAGAGGGGTTTCAGCAGAATCACCATCCGGCTCTGTTGAAACGACGATAACATCCATGCTCAGTGTTCCACTAAAATCTTGCTCTGTTTTGAGGTAAGTGTTTTCAAGAACAGCGTTTGAGACCTGATAAACTGGCCCCGTTATTGGGTCCACGTAAGCAATTGGAAGAACAATAGGGTCACCATTTACATCTGTCAGTTGTGTTCCCACAGGGATGTTCTGAAGCAAGATATTAATTTCTTCTGATAGATCGTCGTCTGATGTCTGGATGATAAAATCCAGTTGTATCAGGTTATCTTCGTCTAACGTAGAGAGATTACTAATTACTTTAGTCGCTTGATCATATTGCCAATTCCCCTGTCCACCATCTAGAACAATTGGTTCATCGACCACGCCTTTTAGCTTAATGTCAATGGTTGCAGATTGGCTCTCGGCGGTTTCATTAATAGGTGCTAAGCCATCAATAGTCGACTCTGTTGAAATGGCGGTTACTTGAAGGGATAGAGATTCAGTAAATGAGCTGATATCCGATTTTGGTTGAAGTAACGCCTCCGAATTGGCTAGAGCATTGGAGGTCACTAGGTAGGTATTAATACCGATAAGCGTAATCCCAGCTCCGACAGGCAATGTCCAACCATCTTGAACTTCTATGCGATAAGACAGAGACTCCGAGCCATCTGTGTCAGTGAGCCGCCCTAAGATGTACTCTTTTAAGTCAATCGCTTGGTCTTCAAGCCCCTGAATGTTTTTAACGGTCAGCGTAGGCACATCGGCATCTGGAGATATATCGATAACAACTTGCTCAGTGATCTCCGCTGTTTTATCTTGCTCATCGGCAAACACACTACCCGACTCAGTCGTTACTGCCGTTACATCAAAAGTAAATCTTCCGGCTAAGTTTTCGTTAGATGTGATTTCAATTTGATCTAACTCGGATTGGCTATACGCTTTCCCTTCCTCAATAGCACTTCCGTTAAGTGTTAATATAAGTCCATCTGGAATATTCGAAATTTGGTAGTGGAGCGTTTCAGAACCGTCTTGGTCAAACTTTTCAGCGACAATATTGAGTGAAAGTGATTCAGCGGAATCTTCAACACTTTGATAAGAAAAGTCCGAATCATTAGACCACTCTGGCAAATCTGCAACCGGTAAAACGTTAACATTTAACGTATTATTGCCTTGTAATACAAAACCATCTGGTTCGACATCAGATACGATTAATGCAGACACTGCTAACGAAACTTTGATAGTGTTGCCCGACAGGTTTAGTGCTGGTTGATAAGTGAGATCACCATTTGGAACAGTGAATATACCCACCCCCATTAGCTCTGTACCAGAAAGACTAATAAATCCGTCATTATCATCATCTTCAAGGCGCGCTCCGTCTAAAAACAGAGCCCCTCCTTGTAGAGATTCAACAGAGATCCTTATCGCTTCAACACGCTCATTATTCTCCGTATCCCCAGGAGAAACTCTAATCGGTAACGCGACTGGCGTAGGGTCTCCACTATTATTCGCGCCATTATCTTCTAACGTATCTACATTAACGGTTCGAATAAAGCCCCTAGCATCATCAAGAATTAATTGAGCTTCACTGCTTGCTTGGTCACCGTCTGCATCCGTCACAGTTATCGTTAGATCATCAAGCAAACCACCTACAGGCGTATTAACAATAAGCTCGGTAGTTAGCGTAAATGTCCCATCTTGAGCAATAGTCAGCGTTCCATATTTTAAGTTACCATCACTACTATTGATTAAATCGATGGTCCAAGCATCATTGCTAAATACCGAACTCGCCGTATCGTATGTTTCACCTGCATAGGTCAAACTTGAAATCAACGTGCCATCTGAACTGATTAAGTCGGCATTATTGCTAAACCAGTTTCCCGAAAACTCATCCCCCTCGGTAAGTTCAATTTCTATTGGTGAGCTTGTGTCTTCGGGGATATCATCCACTACACTAACGGTATATATCCCAGCTTCAGACTGGTCGCCATCCTTATCAACGGCATAAATTGAAAAACTGAGTTCTAATGTGTTCTCGTCCGCTGGAACACCGTCAGGTTCATCGTGTTCAAGTGCACGGTATAGATCAAACTCGACAGTCCCATCGGTATTAAATCTAATTCTAAAGACGTCTTGCTCGCTTTCATCTCTTGCATATAACCAACCATTCGAGTCCGGTGAATCAAGCGCAACCAGGCTGCCACTACTTGTTTTATAGCCGAGCGCATTGAACATATCGATATTCACGCTCACACTGGCGATAGAGTCTGAACCTTGTACTAGCGTAATGGATGGTGACGAGCCCTCGATGCCAGAATCAAGCGAATCATCATTCAACCCGCTTTCATTGACTGTGATTCCCTCTGTAATTACTAGTTCCGGAAACAAGCCATCATAGACCTGTATGTTGGACTCCGTAGAGATCTCGCTTCCATCAGAATCTCTCGCCACGATGGGCATAGAGATCGACAATTGCGTCCCATCACCTAAAACATGGTCAAGCGAGTGATAAAGCTCTACAGTTACATTAACGGTAGACGTATCATTTGATGGCAAAGAGAAGTCACTAGGTAACGTGACCCTAAATACAACGTCTCCAGTGTCTGAAATTGCGTCAAAGCTTCCATCATTGTTATCGTACCAAGTGACAGCCTCTCCGTTATAAGTAACAGCATCACCAAGCGTAGTTTTGACAGTATCTCCATCATTTATGTCAACACCCAGATACACAATCGGATCGAATGATGACGTAACTATCACATCCGTATTCGCTATGGCTGAAACCCCATCAGGAGCAATGTTTGTATCGACAGGTGTTTCGGTTAACTCGACATTGCCACTATTGATTAGCGCTTGTCCATTGTCGTTATCTATCACATTAATGTCTAAAACGACCGACGTGTTATCTTGGTCTGAGTCCATTGCAGTAACAACGAGAGGTACGTTTGGATCAGTATTTTCTTGTTGGTCGAGAGCCTGAAAAAGCTCAAAGGAGTAGGTAATGTCGCCATTTGCATCAATAGGTAAAGAAGCATTGAGGATAGCTTGAAAGATGGGAATCTGAGTTTGCCCATCTTCGTCAAGAATATAACCATCAAGTGTTTTGCCATCCGCAGAGACTTGATAAAGCACAACTTGTTCACCACTCGTCAACAAGGGTTGTTCAGAGACGATGAACGACAAAGATTCGAGGTAATCACTGCCAACCTCAACTTGAAAATTCCCTGAGCTCAACACACCTCCATTTGCGAGATCAGATTCTTTTACTTCTACCCCATTCAAATTATTTAAAGTTGGGTCTGCGCCATCCTTTAGAACATAGTCAATTTCATTCTCTACAAGCGGTGTGGCATCTAAATCTACGCCACCAATGGTCAACGGGAAAGTGACCGTATCACTGCTATTGAATTGATCGATAGGGTGCTCAAGAGTAAGCGAAATTGAAGCTAATACATCGTTACCCGACTCAACGCCACTCAACGTTAACGTAAATACAGTGACACCATTCGCAAATGCTGTAATTTGCTTTCCACTGGAACTTAACGTGTAGCTAAGCTCATTATCAGAGACTGAGCTTGTAAGCCCTAATGCTTCTAACTTAGTAATAGATGACCCACCGAAATGCAAACTACTCGGATCCGGATTGTCAGATCCCGCGACAATATTAACAGTTCCTTCAGAGTTCAATATCGGGCCATCCAAAGGGACTTCTGTTACGTCTATAGTCGCATTGCCTACGTAACCTGCTTGTCCATCACTAATATCAATCGTCGCGTTAGCCAAGCCATAGTCTTGGGAGTCATCTGCAGCTAAATAGCTGAAAGAAACACTTTGCTCGACCGAATGATCTAGGTTTCGACCTGCATCAAACTGCCAAGAGCCATCAGAAAATACGGTTAATTCGCCTTTTTCTAAACTAAAACTTACGGATCCCCCCTCTAGAATTGACTTCTGCTCCCCGCCAGCCTCTACAAATTTCACATAAAGTGTTCCATCAAGATCAATATCATTTTCAAGTAGATTGCCCGTAATTGTTTGATCTTCTGCGACTGAGTATGTGTCATCTCTAATCACCGGATCAGAGTCATAAATAGTAATCGTTAACGGTGCCACAACCGTCTCTTGTGTACCGTCAGCATCACTTTGAATGCTTTCAACCAATACGTTAGTCACCAGCTCATCTTGACCTACACCATGATCAATCGCTTCATAAAAAGTAATTTGAACCGTACCATCATCATTGACCTCTGCAGAGAAAACTAATCGGTCGTCAGTCGATGTTCCTTGTAAGCTCAACCCATCTTCTGCAACAACAACATTTATAGATTGACCGACCGATGTAAGCGCGCTCAAACTTGGTTGCTCTGCATGCAGTGCTGGCACACCATTTTCTATGTTGATGGCTGCCGAGCTGCTTTGCTCACCAAAAAATCCAACGATGTTTTCAGAAAATACCGTTGAACCGGGTAGCACTATTGTCGGCATGGTATCGACCACGTGGTTGCCGGCGGCATCCAACACTTCTGCTTCAATGGTCCACGTGTTGTTTAGATTGAGAGTGTTTACGTCAATTCCGGTTACTGTCCACGAACCTGATGCATCAACGAGGCCAGTAAAATTCAGCGTGCTGTCTCCGTCACTTACCCGAATCGTCACTGCCAAACCTTGCTCTACACCACTGGTTGTCCCTCTCATTTCCGTGACTATACCCTCACGGAAATCATCAATGGCAAGACCACCGCTAATATAAAAATCCGTATCGATATCAATGGTGGGAGCAGTGGCATCTATGGTCGTAGCCTCATCCATCGCTTTCGCTTGGTTGCCCGCCACATCATTCACGGAGGCAGATACGGTTAACGCCCCATCGGCTAACGTGGATAAGTTCGCCCCTTCGACTTGCCACATACCATCAACGACAACGGCATTGAACGAGAGCATCACCCCCAAGCTGTCTTGAACCGTGACAGAAACCGTCTGACCATTTTCAACATCACTGACTTGCCCTGACAAAGTGACAGATTGGCGCTCTTCAGTGTTTAAATAGCCGTCTCCGCCATCGTCAACGTCCACCGTCACACTTGCGAGCGTATCTTTGATGATGGTGTTTTCACTGGTTGTAGGGTTGCCCGCTATATCAATACTCTCAGCAACAACTGTCAGCGTACCTTCAGACAATCCAGAAAGGTCAACGTCGTCCAGAGACCAACTTCCACCAGTCACCACCGTTTCTAAGTTTATGACCGCTCCTAACGAGTCGGTTACCGTAACTTGGATACGCTGGCCATCTTCAATGTTTTCAATCGTCCCTTCGAGGCGAGTAGTCGCGATTTCGTACTGATTTAAATACTCATCCCCTCCACCATCAAAATTGACGTTCACCGTTGCAAGCGTATCTTTAATGGTCGTATCGACGGCGTTCAGGTTATTGCCATAAATGTCAGAAACCACAGAAGTCACCGTAAGCGGCCCTTCGGCAAGAGAAGACAGATCAACGCCTGATAGGGTATAAGCCTCGTTCTCTACGGTCGTTGTAACAGTAATAGAATTATTGAGGCTGTCGGTAATGGTGATAATAACAAGCCACTCATCGCTTATCTTGAGTGCGTCACCTTGAATCGTGACACTAGGAACTTCAAACTGGTTTTCGTATCCATCACCGCCATCAAGAATATCTACTGTTAAAGAGGCATCATCGTTCAAACCTTCTATTGCCTCTAAGGTAATATCCAATGTTACCGAGGTGGTGTCACCGTCTGAATCTGTTGCATTAACTAACAATGGTATATCCAGGATTTGATCTTTTGACAGATCGAAAGAGCGATATAATTCAAAGGAATACTCTATTTCACTACTTGACTCTAAAGGTAATGTGGATAATAGTTTCGATTGAAAAATATTTACTTCCACCCCACCTTCTAAGATATAGCCAGTAATTGTCGTACCGTCATCAGACAGACGGTAAAGCAACTCACTTTCACTACTCACTAATGTGGGCTGGTTAAATTCGCTAAATCGAAGAGAGTCAACATAATCACTCCCGATATCGAGTTGAAGGCTCCCAGTTTTAAAGATTGCCCCACTTTCTAGATTAATCTCCTCCATTGCAACAACAGTCAAGTTGCTCAACGTAGGATCAACACCATCTTTCAACACGAAATCAATTTCGTTCTCTACAAGCGGTGTGGAGTCTAGATCTGTCCCTCCAATGGTCAGCGGGAAAGTGACCGTATCACTACTATTGAATTGATCGATAGGATGATCAAGAGTAAGCGAGATTGAAGCTAGTACATCGTTACCCGACTCAATGCCACTCAATGTTAACGTAAATACAGTGACACCATTGGCAAATGCTGTGATTTGCTTTCCACTGGAACTTAACGTGTAGCTAAGCTCATTATCAGAGACTGAGCTTGTAAGCCCTAATGCCTCTAACTTAGTAATGGATGCCCCACCAAAATACAAACTAGTCGGATCAGGGTTATCAGAGCCAGCAATCACATTAACACTGCCTTCGGTGGTTAATAATGCCTCTCCCAGAGGTACTTCTGCTGCGTTTATAGTAGCGCTGCCTACATAACCCGCTTGGCCATCTATAATGTCGATAGTTGCGGTTGCTACACCGTAATCTTTTGAATCATCGGCTGCGAGATAATCAAAAACGAGACTTTGCTCAACCGTGTGATCTAAGTTGCGACTGGCATTCAACTGCCAAGAGCCATCTGAAAATACGGTTAATTCACCCTTCTCTAGACTAAAACTTACTGAGCCACCATCAGGGACAGACTGGATCTCTCCTCCGGCTCTGACATATCGAATGTACAAGTCACCATCAATATCAATGTCATTCTCCAGTACATTGCCAGAAATGACTTGGCCTTCGGTTACACTATATGACTCATTTTCGATCACTGGATCGGCATCAAGGATGGCGATTTCTAGGGGAGCCACAACAGCCTCTTGTGTGCCGTCAGCATCACTTTGAATGCTTTCAACCAATACGTTAGTCACCAGCTCATCTTGACCTACACCATGATCAATCGCTTCATAAAAAGTAATTTGAACCGTACCATCATCATTGACCTCTGCAGAGAAAACTAATCGGTCGTCAGTCGATGTTCCTTGTAAGCTCAACCCATCTTCTGCAACAACAACATTTATAGATTGACCGACCGATGTAAGCGCGCTCAAACTTGGTTGCTCTGCATGCAGTGCTGGCACACCATTTTCTATGTTGATGGCTGCCGAGCTGCTTTGCTCACCAAAAAATCCAACGATGTTTTCAGAAAATACCGTTGAACCGGGTAGCACTATTGTCGGCATGGTATCGACCACGTGGTTGCCGGCGGCATCCAACACTTCTGCTTCAATGGTCCACGTGTTGTTTAGATTGAGAGTGTTTACGTCAATTCCGGTTACTGTCCACGAACCTGATGCATCAACGAGGCCAGTAAAATTCAGCGTGCTGTCTCCGTCACTTACCCGAATCGTCACTGCCAAACCTTGCTCTACACCACTGGTTGTCCCTCTCATTTCCGTGACTATACCCTCACGGAAATCATCAATGGCAAGACCACCGCTAATATAAAAATCCGTATCGATATCAATGGTGGGAGCAGTGGCATCTATGGTCGTAGCCTCATCCATCGCTTTCGCTTGGTTGCCCGCCACATCATTCACGGAGGCAGATACGGTTAACGCCCCATCGGCTAACGTGGATAAGTTCGCCCCTTCGACTTGCCACATACCATCAACGACAACGGCATTGAACGAGAGCATCACCCCCAAGCTGTCTTGAACCGTGACAGAAACCGTCTGACCATTTTCAACATCACTGACTTGCCCTGACAAAGTGACAGATTGGCGCTCTTCAGTGTTTAAATAGCCGTCTCCGCCATCGTCAACGTCCACCGTCACACTTGCGAGCGTATCTTTGATGATGGTGTTTTCACTGGTTGTAGGGTTGCCCGCTATATCAATACTCTCAGCAACAACTGTCAGCGTACCTTCAGACAATCCAGAAAGGTCAACGTCGTCCAGAGACCAACTTCCACCAGTCACCACCGTTTCTAAGTTTATGACCGCTCCTAACGAGTCGGTTACCGTAACTTGGATACGCTGGCCATCTTCAATGTTTTCAATCGTCCCTTCGAGGCGAGTAGTCGCGATTTCGTACTGATTTAAATACTCATCCCCTCCACCATCAAAATTGACGTTCACCGTTGCAAGCGTATCTTTAATGGTCGTATCGACGGCGTTCAGGTTATTGCCATAAATGTCAGAAACCACAGAAGTCACCGTAAGCGGCCCTTCGGCAAGAGAAGACAGATCAACGCCTGATAGGGTATAAGCCTCGTTCTCTACGGTCGTTGTAACAGTAATAGAATTATTGAGGCTGTCGGTAATGGTGATAATAACAAGCCACTCATCGCTTATCTTGAGTGCGTCACCTTGAATCGTGACACTAGGAACTTCAAACTGGTTTTCGTATCCATCGCCGCCATCAAGAATATCCACCGTTAATATAGCATCGGGATTCAACCGCTCAGGAGCCTGAGTCTCAGAAGTTGGGTTCTCTCTTTCTTGCACTGCTGGCCTAGTAACATAGCCATTAGAAACGAGTTGCTCAGGTAAAACAGCGCGAATATAGGCAACAAAACTTAACCCACCAGAAGACTCACTAAAATCTCGAACGCTCTGATTAAAAGTGGATTCAATACCGTTTTGAGATGCAATTAAAAGATCATTCGAACTCGATTCATCCTCACTTGTTGTATCTTCATTAAATGCAATATCGAGAATGTCAGTATTAAGAACAACCACCTCTACTTCTGGAACTAATTGTTCGTTGGGCAACATTTGGATCCAAGAACCGTCACTTAAAACCGCCCAAAGAACATTACCGATTTGAATGTAGAGTATTGGCTGCATAATTCGCCCCATATGAAACAACGAACTTTAAGTATGGTCGACGAATATGACTGTTCAAATGAAACTAGAAAAAACATGGCCCTAAATGGCTCTAATGAGATATTGAACCAAAAACATACCTCATGTATGCGAGAAAGAGCCATTGGGGTAAACTACTTCTGGCGTAATCCATCCACTGGAAATTGATTGAAATTCCCCTTGCTACAATCGGGCTCATATCCAAATGGAGCAGGGAAAGGAATCGTATCGCAGCTTGTTGAAACGGAAGATTCAAACTTTACTCTCTTTCCTATCATGATAGGAAATAACCATGTGGCATTATTTCTTAAATCAAACTCCTCTTTAGGGTCATCAATCAAATTGTATATTTCAGGGATCTGTAATGGGCGCCCTTTCTCCGGCATGATATCTTGATCAATAAAGTGCATCTTGTAATTTTCCCACTTATAAGCGTAGGTTTCAGATCCATTGTTAACGATGAAACCATCTCGATTAGACTTTTCACTATCTCCCTTTAAAAAGGCCCACTGATCAATACTATCTATTGTTCTATCGCTTGGTAATTTGTATCCACCGACATGAGAAAGTGAGGCAAATAGATCCACAACATGGATAATTTCATCACTCACTCTGCCCGGTTTGATGTGGTTAGGCCAAGAGGCAATAAATGGTGTTCGGAGAGAGCCTTCAAGAGCCGTAAAGTACGCACCACGCCATGGTCCGCTAGAGCCTTGGTATGGCATATGCCACTCTGGACCGTTGTCAGAAAACCAAATCACTAGTGTATTGTCTTTAATTCCTGCTTTTTCTATTGCACCAATAACTTGCCCAGCTCGAAAATCTATCTCAGCTAACACATCTGAGTAATTTCCTTTGCCTGTTTTACCAATAAAATCAGGATGAGGTAGCGTCGGTAAATGTGGTTGAGTAAAAGTAATTACAGAGAAAAATGGCTTATTCTCTTTCACATTTCGATTTATAAAATCTGTGGCATGTTCAACTAGCTCACTGTCAATCGTTCTACGTGAGTCCAAATTATATTCTTTGACCCCTTTAGGATCCTGCCCTACTCTAGCTGAAAGGATTTGAGGTTTAGGTAATATAGCTTTATAACCGGGTTGAGAGCTATATTCTGACTCATCCGTCGTATTTGCAATGCCATACCATTCATCAAAGCCTTGATCCGTTGGAAAGCGCCCTTTTTGGTCTCCCAAATGCCATTTCCCGTAAAGGCTCGTGTTATATCCTTGTTCCTTAAACTTCTCTGCAATGGTTATCTCCCAGTTCACCATACCGTAAGGCACTCCCCAAACAACCTTATCTGTCCCAGATCTAAGCGCTCGCCTCCCCGTCATGAATGAGGAGCGAGTTGGCGTGCATTGCGGTTCCACATTAAAATTAGTAAGGCGTACACCTTCTCTAGCAAGTTGATCTAAGTTTTTAGTTTCAACACCTCTGGTACTCCCATAGGAACTTAGTTCCCCCCACCCAAGGTTATCAACCAACATTACCACGACATTTGGTGTCTCTTCCGCAACCACTTCTAACGGGATACATAGAAACAGGATAGTTGCTAGTTTATTTTTCATAGTGTCGCCTTTCATTGAAATTCAATCCTGTAAGTGCGTCTTATCACACTTAAAACACACTAAAGTCTAGTCCATGTTAGTTAACATTTTTGAAAAACAGGGATTACTTGGAAGCAACAAAAAACCTCTACTATATTCAACTGACTACATTGTCTCATTTGGTGTCATCTCACTCGACTTCGCCATGATGAACACAATTAGTAACGTTATATAACGATAATGGATTCATTTATCGCGGAGGATTTTCATGCGAAACTCGATTAAAAAGGTAATGGCATTGGTCGGTACATTAGCTGCGTCCACAGCCTTTGCTGCCGATAAGCCCAACATCCTTGTGTTCTGGGGTGACGATGTAGGTGTATACAACATTAGTGCATATCACAATGGTATGATGGGAGGGAAGACTCCTAACATTGATAAAATCGCCAATGAAGGTGCCATTTTCACAGACGCTTACGCACAACAGAGTTGTACTGCCGGACGAGCCTCATTTATTCTGGGTCAACATCCGTTTCGTACCGGTCTATTGACTATTGGTATGCCCGGCGCAAAAGAGGGTATTCAATCGAAAGATCCTACTATCGCAGAGTTACTTAAAAATCACGGCTATGTGTCTGGTCAGTTTGGTAAAAACCACCTTGGTGATCAAGATGAGCACCTACCAACTAACCATGGGTTTGATGAGTTCTTTGGTAACCTATACCATTTAAACGCGGAAGAAGAGCCTGAGTCTGAGTTTTATCCAAAAGATCCAGAGTTTCGTAAAAAATTCGGACCTCGAGGCGTGTTGAAGGCGACTGCGGATGGCAAAATCGAGGACACAGGTCCCCTTACTCGTAAGCGTATGGAAAACGTAGACCGAGAGTTCATGGATGCTAGCTTGGCCTTTATGGAAAAAGCAGTAAAAGAAGACAAACCATTCTTTATTTGGCATAACTCAACCCGTATGCACGTCTGGACACATTTGAGTGAAGAATATCAAGGGAAGTCAGGTTACGGCTTATACGCCGATGGCATGATGGACCTAGATGATCAAGTAGGTGTCATGCTTGATAAACTTGAAGAGCTAGGCGTAGCAGATAACACCATTGTTGTTTTTAGTACTGATAATGGCGCTGAGAAATTTACCTGGCCAGATGGTGGTACTACACCGTTCAAGGGCGAAAAAGGTACGACTTGGGAAGGCGGATTCCGCGTTCCGATGATGGTACGCTGGCCTGGAAACATTAAACCAGGAACGGTTATCAACGATATCTTTTCACAAGAAGACTGGATGCCAACTCTACTCGCAGCTGTGGGCGAACCTGATGTGAAAGAAAAACTATTGAAGGGTCATAAAGCAGCGGGCAAAACCTTTAAAGCACATTTAGATGGCTACAACCAACTTGATCTGCTGACTGGTAAAGCTGATGAAGGCGCACGCAAAGAAATCTTTTACTTCGATGCTGGTGGTAATTTAAACGCCGTTCGTTATAAAGACTGGAAGATCCACTTCAGTATTATGGAGGGTGCCATTAATGAGGCATACCGCAAAACACCTAGTTGGCCTTTGATTGTAAACCTTCGTATGGATCCATTTGAGGTCGGTCCAGATGCAGCACTTTACGTCAGACATTTTTACGCTGATCAAATGTGGATGTTCGTTCCTGCTCAAGCTATCGTGCGTAAGTTCCTAGAGACATTTAAGGAGTTCCCTGCAACGAAAGGTAGCTCGTTAAGTATTGAAAAAGTGGTAGAAACAATGACACAGCAACCTAGAAACTAGACCCTAGGTATCGAAACTATTGTGGAATTAACTAAGGCCTCAATTGTGAGGCCTTTTATTTCGTTGCAATTGTTTGGTTGCAGCAAGTTATGGTCAAACAAAGATTATCATTTAGTGCTCTCTTTAAACACTTGATTCCAATCTTGTTTCATATCGACAAATAGCCAACCTTGCTCTTCACCTACTTTAAACGATTTATCTAACTTACCAACATGAGAATCTTTATCATACGCCCATTCACGCTTGTCATCCGTGTGATGGATAATCGCAGAAAATCTTGGACCTGAACCTGCTTTCGTCCACTCTAACATCTGTAAATCACCATCAGAATTACCGAACGCCATTACCGGACGTTTGCCAATGAAGTTTTGAATCGTCACAGGCTTTACTGCTTTGTCATTGACAAAGTCTATTTCCGGCATGCGTTGGATGGTAGGTTTTCCATCAACACTTTGATATTCCGCCTTTAACGTCGTTCCCACGATGTTTTGCGTTGGAATGCCGTATACTTCCGGCGCCCAAACGCGCATAAATTCAATTCCGCCTCCAGAAACGATGTAGGTCTGATAGTCGTTCGCTCTTAAATAGTCGAGCAGTTCGAGCATAGGTTGATATACCATTTCAGTGTATGGTCTACCCGTTGTTGGATGGACAGCCGTTTTCAACCATTCCTTAACTTCTTGATGAAACTGTTCAGTAGACATTCCAGAATGGGTTGCCATAACAAGCTTCATTACACCTTCGAGTCCTTGTTTACCAATCCCCTCCATGTCACCTTTTAATGCGGAAGCAAAGGGTTCGGTTGTCTTCCAATCAGGATGCTCAGAGGCCATTTCTTTTACTCTATCGATCGCAAAAAACAACTGTAGATAAACAGGCTTTTCTGCCCAAAGTGTTCCATCATTATCAAACGTCGCGATTCGTTGGCCTTCAGGCACATAGGAATCCGAACCTTGGGTCGTTGTTTTCGTAACAAACGCCATAATAGCTTGCTTAGCGTCAGTGTTGTTCCATGACGGAAGTGGATCTTGCATATCAGCAGCAACAGCGTAACTAGACAGAGCAAAACCTGTTGCTAAGACAATCGCCTTTAACTTTATAGCCATCTTAATTCCTTATATTGAGGTGCTAGGTGCGAATCCAATCAAAAGTATAGTTCAATTGAAACAGGCGCATATTGAACTGAAATATGCAACGGCCACCAAAAAGTGACAATGTCACCAATCTAGTCCACTATTTTATTAAAATAGGAACATGGAATTTACCGATTAGAGTTTAAATTCATTGGCTTCAACTGATGTAGAGGCACTTTTACGTCCCTTTTTCTGATTGAGCTCTTCAATAACATAGTCGGGAGCGACCTTCGTTAGCTCTGTTAAACAGTCATCCGTTTTAGGGTTGCCGTATCTGACATAGATGTCACACACGGCATACAATTGTTCTGGAGCACCGGATATCAAATACGCTTGCTCAAAAGCGTTGACAGACTTCTTCAAGTCTAACTCTTCTTGCAGAACACCATTTAAATACCAAAAGTAACTGTTCGTCTTTGCCATCGTCGCAGCTTTGTCTATTTCAAACGCCGCTTCTTTCTTTTTGTCTAATCTAACCAAAGCGAGAGATTTAGAATAATGCAGCGAGGCATCTTCTGAATTTAGCTTGATACCCTCGTCAAGCACGTTGATAGCTTTTTGGTCTAGCTGTTGCGCTCGGAAGTTGTCTGCATAGCTTAACCAAACTTGAGGGTTGTTTGGCTCAAGCTTAGTTAACTCTGGGTATATCAGCGCCGCTTTATCCCAATCACGATGCCAACGGTAAACGTCTGCAAGTAATAACTTGGAAACATTATCGTTCTTACTGGACAAGTGTGCTGTCAGCTCTGAAACAGGCCCTTCAAGTGACTGCTGTTGCTCTGAACTCAAATTGGCGTAATCTCGAACGAGGTTAATCGCTGCTGTAATTCGCACCATGGCGGCGTCATCACTCAATAATGGTGAAATCAAACGCCAACGGTGCTCAATCATATATGGCTGTGCTCCCACAATCGCAGCTTCGCGAATACCTGCATCTTCATCCTGCAACCCACGCGCAACTGCAACCAATGCATTTTGGCTTGGATAGTTGGCTAACTCACGTAAAGCATCAATACGTTTTTCTGAAGACAACTTTTTATTTTGCGCATCATAAGACAGCTTTTCGACTCGTTGCGCCGGTGTCATTTGAGCTTCTTGTGGAGTGACAACCGTTGTCGGCGATACTTGATCTGGGTCTAGCAATGTTGTTTCTTGTGCCACCACGGCTTGACTCGTAGCAATGCCGATCGAGATCACGAGTAATGATTTAGAGAGCAGCTTAATTTTTTGCATTCAATAACCTATATTCTTTCATTTCCGGGCCTGTAGCAGGCGTAGTGACTATCTTAAAACTTCGTTTCAAACACAGTCTGTGTTTGAGTAGCTTGCTGGCGTAGAATCTGGTCACTGTATTTACCGTGAACCACTGGGTTACCTGTCGCTCGTAAGATGTACGCCATCGACTGATCAACATGGGTAAAAAACTTCTTCCAACCCGCGCAGAGATAATTAAGACCAGGCTCACCTTGCCTAGTACGGATAAAACGGTTTTTCGGACATTCTCCAAAACATGCAAATTGATAATCACATTGAAGGCACTGTTGGGGCAGCGTACGACTTTTAGCAAACCCAAATTTCTGCTGCTTAGAGCTATAAGCGAGCGTATCGAGCTTTTCGTGATGAATGTTTCCAACCTTATATTCTGGGTACACGTAATGATCACACGCAAACACATCACCATTAGGCTCCATTGCTAAGCCCTTCCCGCAGATTTCACCTAACGTACACAGTGGGTTTTTTCTGCCCATCCAGGTTTCGATACTGGCTTCAAAGTACTGCACAAACACGTTGCCGATATCGTGTAAAACCCATTCATTGAAAATCGCGATCAGAAAATTTCCCCATGCTTCATCCGCAACGCAAAAAGGCTCAACAACGGCATCTTTATGACCTGGGATCAACCGTTTATCTCCTTGCTTTAGTTGCTCGTTTGGCTCCCAAGTTTGAGGGGCGGTTGTTCTGAATGTTTTCTGCTCAACTATTGGAATAAACTGCATTTGAGGGGAGCGTACTTCATCTCGCAAGAATCGGTACACTTCAAGTGGGTTACGGCTGGTCAAGTTGTTAACACAAGTGAGCGTAGCAAACTTTACTTCGTGCTTATGTAATAGTTCAACCGCATTCATGACTTGCCGGAATGTGCCTCTACCAGCTCGGTTTGTTCGATAAGCGTTATGCATCATTTCTGGGCCATCAATGCTTAAACCGACGAGAAAGTTGTTCGCCTTTAAAAACTCACACCATTCATCGTTAAGCAGTGTGCCATTAGTCTGGAGATCATTGGAGATCGTAATGCCATCGGGACGGTATTTATTCTGTAGCTCAACAATTGTCTTGAAATAATCCAAACCTAGCATTGTCGGCTCACCACCCTGCCAAGAGAAAATGATTTCAGGTGTATTCTGTCCCGCTATATATTGACGGATATAGGTCTCGAGCGTTTCCTCATCCATGACTGGTGAGCAGCCTGGCTTGTACTCAAGTAAATCTTGTTTGCTTAGGTAGTAACAATAGGTGCAATCGATATTGCACACTGCACCGATAGGTTTCGCCATGACATGTAATCGCTTGGATGCTTTTCCATTGAACTGCGGACCTTGAGTTATGTGCATTCATCACCTTCTTAGTTGCTAGCCTGCGCCCAACGGCGTTAAGACTAATCATTAAGTTAATCGCCTAGTGTGATGATAATGTTCAATTATTCGTGGCGCTTGTTATAGTGTGTATAACTGTTTTTCATAGACTTGCCTGATAAAATTTTTTGATCATAAATGTTGATGGAGCTCCCCTATGAAGCATTCCAAAAGTAATACTCTTTACCTTGGTGCCACTATTTCGATTTCGCTAATTATGACTGGATGTGCAACAACACAACCTAGCCCTCTTGCTCAAAAAATCGATCAAGATATGGTTCTTATTGAAGGTGGACCATTTACGATGGGCTCGGATAATCCATCAGCAAATAAATCCGAGCGCCCGGCTCGCACCGTTCGCGTGGATGATTTCTATTTGGCAAAATTTGAGGTAACCCAAGAGTTATTCGAATCGGTTACAGGCTCTTCTCTGAGTTATTTTAGAAACCCAAATACGCCCGTGAATAACATTAGCTGGCAACAAGCCAATTATTTTATAAAGAAATTGAATGAAAAAACGGGAGAGCACTATCGTTTACCCACCGAAGCAGAATGGGAGTTTGCTGCGAAAGGGGGGAATCTAAGTCAAGGATTCACTTACGCGGGGTCTGATGATATTAACGACGTTGCCTGGTATGCCAGTAACTCAAACAATAAAGCACACAAGGTAGGTCAGAAAAAACCGAATGAGCTTGGCTTATACGATATGACGGGTAATGTTGGTGAGTTTGTTATTGATGCCTTTGATGAAGGCTATTACAAATCGGCACCAAGTGATAATCCGGTAAACGCAAAAGATGAAAAAGAAAGCCTTGCACACAAGTCTGTACGAGGTGGTAGCTTTGCCTATGATGCTGACGAATCCGAAAACTATCGTCGCGATTTTGCTAGCCAGTCAGTCATCATGTCCGATATGGGGCTGAGATTAGCGAAAGACGCTGATTAAACTAAGTAAGAAAAAAGTGGAGCGATAAAAGCTCCACTTTTGGTAATTAGCTCCTATTGACCCCAACAATAGAGGCTTTAAGCTGATCAATAGCTTGTTTAGGTGCATAGTGACTAAGCTCTTGTATGCACCTATCGAAAGCAAAAGCGACAGCACCTTTTTTATGATTTCTCGCTAGAACCTCGCATTGAGCATACAAGTGCTGTGGATTGCCACCGACTTCAAATGCTGTTTGCAACGCTTTACTGGCTTCTAGAACATCGCTTTTTTCTAGAGCTAGACCGTACACGTACCAATAATGAGCATTAGTTTCACCAATTTCTGCGGCGCGTCTAAGTAGCTTTTTCGCATCATCGGCTTTGCCTTGACGTAACAAAGAAAGACCTGCGCTGTATGGTAACGTGCTGGATTTAGGTTGAGCTTTCATCCCTTGTTGTAGCACCGTGAGCGCAGCTTCTTCTTTACCTAGGTGACGATACAAATCTGCTAGGTTAACGTAGCTATTTTCGAAATAGGGTTCGATGCTGATCGCTTGTTTATACAGCTCGGCCGCTTTGTCGATTTCACCTAAGCTGCGGTACACATTCGCCAAATTGGTTCTTCCGAAACCACGATCGGCATTAAACTCTTGAATTTCCATGTACTCTTCTAAAGGCGATTTAATGATATCTTTTTGTAAAGGGGTCATTTGTGCGTAGTTCGCTACCAGCACCGAGGCAGCTTCCGCTCTCACTGAAAGCACCGGGTCACCAAGCAATGGCTCTAGAATCCGCCACCGATCATGAAATTCATAACCAGACGAGCCTGAAATTGCCCCTAATCGAACCATTTCATTCTCATTCTTAACGGCCCTAGCCAAAGATACTGTTGTATTTTGGTCAGTG
Source organism: Vibrio sp. Vb1729 (assembly GCF_033338655.1). Taxonomy (NCBI): domain Bacteria; kingdom Pseudomonadati; phylum Pseudomonadota; class Gammaproteobacteria; order Vibrionales; family Vibrionaceae; genus Vibrio; species Vibrio sp. Vb1729. Next base: position 135,379 of record NZ_JAWOTB010000044.1, read on the forward strand.
TTGCCCCCCATTCTCTCCAGGGCTGAGGCGCGAATAATGTCTTTTAACGACGAATCCTGAGCAGAGTATGCCAACGCATTTGCTGCTCCTTGATGACCAATTGAATCCGCATAAAATGCGACAGCAAAATGTTGCTGATTACGATACTTCGAATTCGGGTACCATTTTGCTATCTGTTCATCGGCCCATTGATTGCTTTTATCTTCATGGCATGACATGCAAACATTGGGCGTTCCAATATGTTTGCTCAAATCCGGTCGTGGAATATGCCAACTGTGGTCTCTACGAGGATCGACTTGCATGTAAGTCGTTTCTGGCATGTGACAAGTCGTACATTGCGATGCTTCAGATCCAGCCTTATGAAAGGTATGCTTTTCAGGTGTATATTCCGATGCAATATGGCATTGCGAACATACTACCTCTTCTGGGATCGTTAACTCTGCCGTGTGTGGATCATGGCAATTAGTGCACGTGACCCCCTTCTCCGCCATTTCAGATTGAAGAAACGAACCATAAACATAATCTTCGTCGTAAATCTGTCCATCATGATAGTAGAGTTCAGGTGTTATAAGACTTAAGCGATATTTATCAAAAAAAGAACCTTTAACATGATCACCTGTTTCATTTAACTGGGTTCGGCGACTATGGCATTGAGCGCATGTTTGCACTTGATTGGTTGCTTCAATTGATTTCGGCTGTAACGTACTATGGCCTTCCTCAAACACCCAATCCGACACTGCTTTAGACAAATTTCGATCAAAGCCATAATGGCTGTCATGCTCAAAAGAAGTGCCAGCATTTTTGTATTTCTTGGCCAGTTCTATGTGCTGACTAGCGGGACCATGGCATGCTTCGCATCCCACATTAATCTCTGACCATGAGCTGTTGTAAGTGTTTTTGTCAGCGTCGTAATTCTTCTTTAGGTTCGTTGAATGGCAATCAGCACACATGAAGTTCCAATTTTGCCCGGTATTGGTCCAATAGAATTCATCCGTTGTTGTCGTTTCTGGATAAAGATGAAACCAACGCTGTCCCCCTTCAACTTTAGCTCTTGTGTCCCAAGCAAAAGGAATAAGCTGCACGCGGCCATCTTCAAACTCGACCATGTACTGCTGTAGTGGCTCCCAGCCAAATGTATAGCTGATCTTATAGTCATGCCATTGCCCGTCAGAGCCTTGAATGTTGACCCAATATTCGCCGCCTTTTTTAAAGAAACGATTAGGCATTCCTTTGTGCGTTACAACATGGTTATCAAAATCACCACGTACAGAGGTTGTACTTGCATGCTTCATGGCCATATCGTGATGTGACCCTTTCCAGGCCGCTACCTCGTTTTGGTGGCAATCTATACAAGCTTGTGTGCCAGCATATTCCGGATTTAAGCCTGAAGGAATATTTGGTTTCTCTATTAATAACTCTTGAGAAAAAGCCATAAAACTGACAACAACGTTGACCAGCAATAAAATGCGAAACCGGCCTGCCCACTGACTCATAGATATCCTTATATTTATAATGTACAACCTAAATCAATATAGACACTAAATCACTGGTTATACAAATAATTACAAGCAATACATAACGACTTTAGTATTGCTTTAGGACCGTAAAACAAGCGAGCATCCTATTGTTTTTCATTTCCATCCCCTCTTCTACTACGCAATAAAAATAAGGCTCTTCAGTGATCTAAATCTACTTTACGAATCTCTACAAACTAACAGGACAACCCTATTTCTTCTTAATTAACAAATGGTTACTACCTAGCAATAACTTATGGTTATATCGAGTATAAGAGGATTTTTTCTATATACATCATTAACTTATGCAGCAACTAAGCATAAGGCTCACTTGTGCTTATCTTTACTCTCAACAATCTGGAGTTTTTATGGCAAATCAATTGAGCAAAATCGCTGTAGGCGCAGGACTGTTAGCGGCGTCCAGTGCTGCTATGGCAGCCGACAAACCGAATATTCTGGCAATTTTTGGGGACGATATCGGCTACTGGAATATCAGCGCATACAACCAAGGTATGATGAGTTACAAAACGCCAAACATCGACCGTATCGCGAATGAAGGTGCGTTGTTCACAGATCACTACGGACAACAGTCTTGTACTGCTGGTCGCGCTGCCTTTATTACGGGTGAAGAGCCATTTCGTACGGGTTTGTTAACAATTGGTATGCCAGGATCTGACCACGGCATACCTGATTGGGCGCCAACCATTGCAGACCTGTTAAAAGAACAAGGTTACATGACGGGTCAATTTGGTAAAAACCACTTAGGTGACCAAGATAAGCACTTACCGACCAAACACGGCTTTGACGAATTCTTCGGTAACTTATATCACCTAAACGCAGAAGAAGAGCCTGAAACTTATTACTACCCTAAAGACCCAGAGTTTCGTAAAAACTATGGCCCTCGTGGTGTCATTAAGTCTTATGCCGACGGTAAGATTGAAGACACTGGCCCGATGACACGAAAACGTATGGAGCACGCAGATGAAGAGTTCCTAGAGAGCTCTTTGGCATTTATGGAAAAAGCAGTTAAGGCGGATAAACCCTTCTTTATTTGGCATAACGCCACTCGTATGCACGTTTGGACTCGCTTGCAGGAAAAATACCAAGGTAAATCAGGTGTAAGCATTTATGCCGATGGTATGCTGGAACATGATGATCATGTAGGTGTTTTACTCGACAAGCTGGATGAGCTAGGTGTTGCAGACAACACTATCGTTATCTACTCAACGGACAACGGCGCAGAAACCATGACTTGGCCAGATGGTGGGGCAACACCATTCCATGGTGAAAAAGGTACAACTTGGGAAGGCGGTATGCGTGTTCCTCAACTGGTTCGTTGGCCAGGCGTCATTAAACCAGGAACCAAGATCAATGAAATGATGGCGCACCAAGACTGGTTGCCTACATTATTGGCAGCTGCTGGCGTACCTGATGTAAAAGAAAAACTGGCAGAAGGCTACAAAGCAAATGGCAAAGAATGGCGTGTACATTTAGATGGTTATAACTTCATGCCATACTTTGAAGGTAAGGAAGAAAAAGGCCCTCGTGAGTCGCTGCTTTACTTTACGTCTAATGGTGAATTAAACGCTGTCCGCTGGAATGACTGGAAACTTCACTTTGCAACGCTTGAAGGGAACCTAAGTAACGCAGTTCGTTTTGCTCCGAACTGGCCTAAAATCATCCACCTACGCGCTGACCCATTCGAAAAAGGCCCAAGCGAATCACAAATGTACTTGCGTTGGATGGCTGACAACATGTGGCTATTTGTACCTGTACAAGACGTTGTGGGAGAGTTCTTTAAAACACTTCCAGAATACCCAATGCAACGTGGCACAGCGATGAACCCTGCTTCACTAAACTACGACTCTCTAAAAATGCAAGAGAAGCTGCAGCAACTAGACAAAGTTGAACAAGAAATCAGCAAGTTTAAGTAAACTAAGTTAACGTTAGTTAATCAGTAACATTAAGCCAGCAGACCATTCTGCTGGCTTATGTGTATCGCCACATAGGAACTTACTTAAATCGTCTGTTTAGCCTATAAAAAGCGGGCATTGTGAGTACAAACTGAAAAACAAAAAAGGAGAGCTAACCTGCTCTCCTTTGTATTTTAACCGTGGATAAACTAAGCCACATTAACCGATTTAGCTAAACTGCTACTTTGGAAAAACTCATCATGCAATGCGCAAATCGCGTGCTGGTATTCCTTATCACCGACAACAAATTGAACATTTACATTTCTCAACGATGAGTGCAGTGCAACTGGCGTAACGCCATTATTCATCAATGCAAGTACACCTTTTGCCAACGTCTTGTTGGTATCAATTTGAGAACCAATGGCTGAGATAAGCGCGACCATACGGCCTTTAATCGAGGCATTCGGATAACGTTTCTCGGCTTTATACAATACTTTGTTTAAGCTATCAGAACTGCCACCTAGATAGTAAGTAATAGAGTTAGCGTTCATCTCTTTACCAACCAAACTTACACGAGCATCTGAGATGATTTCCATCAATTCGTAACTAACGTTATCGGCTTTTCCCACCATTGCTTGGTCAAACAAATGCAGTGCAAATACTTTTTCTTTACCTGCGATGATCTCGACTTTGTCTTCTTCTGGGCGGTAGCTTGAAGAGATCAAAGTACCTTCGTGTTCAGGTTCGAATGTATTTTTAATCTGTAGCTCAATACCACTTTCACGTAAACCCGCAGCGGCATTGGGGTGAATCGCTTCCATGCCAAGGTTGGCAAGTTGGTCTGCTACGTCATAGTTTGTACTACCAATTGGTAATACTTTTTCAGGGCCAACAACGCGTGGATCTGCTGAGCTCAAGTGGTACTCTTTGTGAATTACTGCTAAATCCGCTTTTGTTATTGCTGCAATTCGGCTAAATGTCATCTCACTATAACCTCGGTCATAAGTGTGCATTAGGCCCTCTTTACAGTAAGCATAACCTGTCACGATTGGCAGTTCTTTTGATACATCGATATCAGCAAACGCGTCACTGATCGACTCATCAAGGCTTCTTGGCGCTTGATTATCCCAACCAGACAGGTCAACGAACTTAGCGTTAATACCCATATTTTTTAGTTTTAGTGCTGTGTTGTAAGCACTATGTGCCTCACCGATAGACGAGAGAAACTCTCGAATTTGAGGCAAGTACTGGCGCAACGAAAATTGACCGTACTGACAGGTTTCTAAAATATTCGCGATACAGTTTTTCGCTTCAGCAATGCGGGAGCGAATGAATTTATCCGCACGGATACGATTCATTGGGTCCGCAAAAATATTTTCATTGGTCAGCAACATACGGCTTTCAACGTACGCTAACGCTTCTTCCCATTTGTCGTCGCGTTTCGCGATAAGCTGATAAACGCCTGGTTTACTGGTTTTTTTACACTCGAGCAGCGCATCGGTCATACCACCGTATGCAGATACGACAAAAATACGATTGTATGGTGTTTTGGGACGAAGAATAATATTGTCGAGAACAGCATCAAATGCTGTCATTGATGTACCGCCGATTTTTTCTACGGTAAATGTCATGATAAGCCTTTTTTGATTGGTAACTTTAAAAAGAAAAAAGAAGAGATAGTAAAGTGTGGGGTGGCAAAGCACCCCACCATCATCTTTTAGTCAACGAGAGGATAAACACCGTTTTCATCGTGCACTTCAGCGCCAGTAATCGGTGGGTTAAACACACACGCCATTACCATTTCTTTATTCTTATAAGCTCTCAAGTAGTGCTCATCGTGTTTATCAAGGATGTATAATGTACCTGGTTTGATTGGGTACGTTTCTCCACCTACAACTTCAATCTCACCTTCACCACTCATACAAAACACCGATTCAAGGTGGTTTTGATAGTGAATATGAGTTTCTGTATCTTCATAAATCGTTGTGATGTGGAAAGAGAAACCCATGTTGTCGTCTTTCAACAACATTCGGACACTTTCCCAGTTATCTGAAACAACACGTCGTTCGCTGTTGCGGCATTCATCTAGAGTTCTGACGATCATAATTAAAATCCTTATTAAGATGCTTGTTTGAAATGTTTCGCAGCGATAGTCTCTACTGCATTTTCAAAGATGCTTAGTCCTTGATCTAGCTCTGATTCGCTGATGGTTAGTGGACAGAAGAACTTCACAACTTCATCTTCTGGACCCGCTGTCTCTATCACCATTCCATTCTCGAAACAGTTTTTCGCAATTTCAGATGCCATGTCACCATTGATACATTCAATACCAACCATCATGCCGCGGCCTTTTTTCTGCACAAACATTTGTGGAAAGCGACGAACACAACGGTCAATAACTGCACTTACCTTGTCTGAACACTGCTTGATGTGTGTTTCAAAATCATCGTTTGCCCAGTAAATTTCTAGTGCTTTTGCAGCAGTAATAAAGGCGTGATTATTGCCACGGAACGTACCGTTATGCTCGCCAGGCTTCCACTGGTCAAGCTCAGGCTTAAGTAATACGACAGCCATCGGCAAACCGTAACCACCGATCGACTTCGATAGCGTCACGATATCCGGTTGGATACCTGACGGCTCAAAACTAAAGAAAGTACCGGTACGTCCACAACCTGCTTGAATGTCATCGACAATCACAAGAATGTCATTGGCTTTACAGATTTTGCTCAAACGTTGTAACCACTCGTTTGAAGCAGCATTTAAACCACCTTCACCCTGCACAGTTTCAAGAAGTACAGCGGCTGGTTTATCCATACCTGCAGAGTTATCATTTAGCATGGTTTCGAACAGCGCGAGACCATCTACGCCAGCGTAACCTTCAAATGGAATACGAGTGACGTTACTTAGGCTAGAGCCGTTACCTTGTCTGTGATGCTGGTTACCCGTTGCAGCCAGTGCGCCAGCAGTACAACCATGGAAACCGTTAGTAAACGCAACGATGCTGTCGCGGCCTTTTACTTTTTTAGCCAGCTTCAATGCCGCCTCAACAGCATTAGTGCCTGTTGGGCCCGTAAACTGAACCTTGTAATCCAAGTTTCTTGGTTTAAGGATGTAAGTATCCAACGCTTCCAGAAACGATGCTTTCGCTTCTGAGTGCATATCCAAACCGTGAGTAATACCGTCCATTTCAATGTACTCAAGCAACGCTTGTTTTAGTACTGGATTGTTATGGCCGTAATTTAGAGATCCCGCTCCAGCAAGGAAGTCTAAGTATCGTTCACCTTGTTCTGTTTCTAGCCAGCAGCCTTTCGCTTTACGAAAAACGACCGGGAAATTGTTTGAATATGAGCGTACGTTGGATTCCTGCTTTTTGAAAATATCCATGATGAGACCGTTTTTAATTCCTATTGTTTGAGGATTATTTGAGAGGAATGCGATACAAATATTCTGTATCGTGTTTGCCTTTAAAGTGGGCTTCTTCATCCAAAAATGTGCTTACTTGGCCAGAATTGCCGTTAATCGCATCTAACTTTTTGAACAGTGCCCAAGAGGCTTTATTATCTTCCGTGATGGTAGTTTCTACCGATTTAACACCGCCTAATTCCTCTCGGGTGAGAAGTTCTTTCAACATGCGGAATGCTAAACCATGACCTCTAAAGCGAGGTGAGACTGCAACTTGCCAGACAAATAAAACGTCTTGCTCGTCTGGTTTCTGATAACCGGAAATGAAACCTGCGATTTCGCCTTTTTGCTCAACCAAAATACTGGTTTTGCTGAAATGCGTAGACTGTAGGAAATTGCAATAAGATGAGTTCATGTCCAATGGAGGACAGTCTGCAATCAAGCTGTAAATGTCGTCACCATCAGAGATTTTAGGCTCACGAAAAATCCATTTTTTACTTGAGTCTTCTCCAATCTCTGGATAAAGGACCCAAGGTGCTGATGTGATCATGTGAAAATACATATCCTTTGAGGTCTAATTAAATTTCCTTTTTATTATGGGCATCCCTCGCGACTAAAAATCAAATAATCCGCCTTTTTATCGGTATTTTTGTGACATGGATCACAAAAATAAACCTATTAACCAAAAGTTAAAATAGTTCGAGGTCTAATTTATTAAATAGTCACCTAAATGCACAGTACAAAAAACAACCAGAATAAGACCATTTTCCATGCTGTTCATTTCTCAGAGAAAAATAGAAATCCAAAAAAAAGCGGCATGCTTTCGCATACCGCTTTTATCAATAATTTAACTGCTGATACTAGTTATTTTGATTTCTTAGAAACCGCCTTTGGACGAGGTTCATCCATCAAACCTTTTATCAAAGATACCGTTGCAACAAGCAAAACAATAGTAAATGGTAAACCAGTCGTCACCGCCATTGCTTGAGCAGCAGCTAGACCACCACCCAACATCAATGCAATCGCAACCAAACCTTCAAACGTACACCAGAACACGCGTTGTGGCGTTGGTGCATCGACCTTACCGCCCGCAGCAATAGTATCAATAACCAGTGATCCTGAGTCAGAAGAGGTAATGAAGAACACCACGACTAAGATAATGCCGACAAAAGATGTTATCTCAGCCAATGGCATAACATCTAACATGGCAAAAAGTTTTAAAGGCAGTTCTGCGTTAAACACCGCCTCATAGCCATCATTAACGTATTGGCTAATTGCGTTACCGCCAAAAGCCGTCATCCATAACACACAAACTGAAGATGGGATAAGAATAACGCAAATAATAAACTCACGAACCGAACGACCGCGAGACACACGTGCGATGAACATACCCACAAATGGTGACCAAGAAATCCACCACGCCCAGTAAAACGCCGTCCAGCCTTGAGAGTAATTCACATCCTCTCGTCCAAATGGCATAGATAAGGCAGGGATATTAGCCACATAGGAAACGATGTTCTCGAAGAAACCAGTTAAAATCGCAATCGTCGGGCCAACAACAATAACAAATAGCAATAGCAGTGCTGCAAGACCCATATTGATTTCAGATAAGATCTTCACGCCCTTATCGAGTCCAGCCACAACAGAGATTAAAGCGAGCGCAGTAATACCAATAATCAATATAACCTGCGTCGTATTGGTCATTGGGACATCAAACAGGAAGTTCAAACCCGTTGCGGCTTGAGATGCACCGTAGCCTAGCGATGTTGCTAAACCAAAAACCGTCGCTACCACTGCAAGAATATCGATAATATGACCAGTCCAACCCCATACACGCTCACCAAACAAAGGGTAAAAAATTGAGCGCATGGTGAGTGGCAAACCTTTGTTAAATGAAAAGATAGCCAGCCCAAGAGCCAAGAGCGCGTATATTGACCACGGATGAAGTGCCCAGTGGTAAATCGTCGCAGCCATCCCTAATGCCGAAGCTGCAGTTGCATCGCCCTCTGCACCACCTAGCGGTGCCCAGTCAGTACGTACACCATTCTCAACGCTCACGCCACCAATCGCAGAACTAAAATGGGACATCGGTTCTGATACACCGAAGAACACGAGACCAATGCCCATACCTGCAGCAAATAGCATTGCCAACCATCCGGCATAGGAGTAATCCGGTGTTGCTTCAGTACCACCGATTCGCACACGGCCCAATGGTGTGAAGATCAATCCGACACAGACAATGACAAAAATATTACCTGAAGCGAGAAAAAACCAGTCTAAATTGTGCAACAAACCCGCTCGTAGGTCTGCAAAAAACGGCTCTACCTGTTCTCGGAATAATAGTGTTATCACAACAAACATGACGATTGCTAAGCCAGAAATTGCAAAAACACGGTTGTGAATATCAAGGCCAAATGGGCCTACCTTTAGCGCAACGTTATCCTGACCAATTTGATAGTCAGTATCTATTGCGTTTACTTTTCCATCGGGGCGTTGAATGCCACCGTTATTATCGGTGCTCACGGATAATCTCCTTAAAAATACGTGACCAAGTTTAAATTACTTTCGTCGGAGTTCGAGTAATGAAACGTCTTCATCACTACCAAGCACATGTTCATAAAACATTGTTCTTATAAGCGGTTACTCAATCCGCCATCATAATCTTAAAGCCCCCTATCTCTCATTGCATTTTATTGTTTTCACCATAAATAACGCCTATTGCCAAACCGAAGATATTGGCATGTTTCGATTAAAGTGATACTGCAGTTGTGCTTGAAACAGCTCCGCAGTTGCTAACGCATCCGTCAGGGCATGGTGAGGTTGATAAGCAGGGAGGCCATATCTTTCACGAGCGTGCCCTAATCGTACAGAACCGGGTTTCTTGCCTTTCAACTTATTGATAAAACCTCTGCATTCACGGCGTTGTATCGCATACTCAATATCTAACGTATCAACGACAGGAAACTGTATCCCCTCTCCGATGCTATTTAGCAAGGCGTTATTAAAGAACTGCCTTTCAATGTTCTTATAGTGAACAAGTACCACTTTGCCTGACAACGCATCCAATATTTCACCCAAGATCTGAGACAGCTGCGGCGCGTTTTTTACCTCTGAGTCAGTGATACCGTGAATAATGACAGACTCGTGGTTTAACTCTCTGTTTGGGTTAACGACCCAATGAGCAGAGCCATTACATTGAACACGATCAATAGTAAACGGCACAAGTCCGATCGTGAGAATGACATCCTCTTCCGAGTTCAATCCTGTTGTCTCAAAGTCTACCGAGACAAATGGCACTTGTTCAATTGGTGTTTCCCCATTAACCATCGGTGTCGAATAATAGCGTTTGAGCCTCTCGTCTTTCGCTTCTTTAGCGAGTTGTTTGAACAACATTGACCACTCTGGCGTCTGGGATGTATCCAACAACGGTTGTTCTTTTTCTACATTTTTTGAGAACCACATTATTTGCTACTTCTCTGGTATCGAAACTTAATGAAGTTCTGAGCGTTACTTAGAATTTGAAATGCTGCTTTTAAGTTTCGACGTTCAAATTCAGACATGTTCTCCGGCTCAATATTGTTGTCTGGCTCTTCTCCATTTTCTATATCAAGGGCTTGGTGACGAATTCGAACCATGTAGATTAGCTCCATCGCATCCCTTAAATCCAAACCTCGACCTTTCGGTAAAATGCCAGCATCATTAATGTCATCTAAACGGTCGAAAGAGTTTTGCGATCGGGAACCGATTGCCAGAGAATGCACCCGTATTAAATCGGCCAACGGAGCCGTCCCCCTTCGCTTCAAGTTAATCGAGTTGCGATGACGACCATCTTTCTCCATCACAAAGTCTTTGAAAAAGCCCAGTGGAGGCGTCCTACGTATTGCGTTATACGCCATACAAGCAAGAAAGCGGTTATTTCTTTTCGCTCGTCTCACAATAAAGCTGCTTAATTGCTCCGCCCATTTCACTCGCCCATGCACACCGAGGAGATCAAAAAAGATATTACTATTTAACAATCTCTCAGGGGTTGGATTGTCTATCCAGTTTCCAAAGCATTCTTCCCATTCTGCACGAGTTTTTCGCCATTCTGGGTTGGTAGCCATAATGTCTCCAGTACAATAAGCATAGCCGCATGCCGCTAAACCATCACAAACAAATTTAGCAAACTTTTCAAAGTACTCTCCGTGAATCTCAACGTCATAACTGTTATCGAGAATAAGCGCGTTATCTTGATCCGTTACAATTAGCTGCTCATCCCTCGCCATTGAACCCATTGCGACTAAACAATAAGGAATGGGCGCTGGGCCGAACTCTTGCTCAGCTAATTCAGCGAGGCGTTGTTTGAAACTACTGCCTATAACCGACATGGCTCGACCAATCATGTGCGCGTTGGCATCTTCATTGACCATTCTTACGAAACAGTCTTTTACTTGTTCAGAAACCTGCTTGAGATCCTCGACACTGGTTTGCTGAAAAATAGAGCTCACTAGCAATAGGCTGTTCTGAGATTCATAACGAACGATGTCCGTCATGCCAATAATTCCTATCGGCTTTTTATCTTTTAAAATTGGTAAATGATGCACGTTGTAACGCAACATGGTTAACATGGCCTCAAACACATAGGCGTTATAATCCAATGAAACCACGTCATAACTCATGACCTCACTCACTGGAATATTGGTATCAATACCCTGAGCTAGTACGCGAATGCAAAGATCGCGATCAGTCAATATTCCAAGCAGCTGTTCGTCATCTTCTTCTGTGAGCTCCTCTGTCGGGCGAATAATGAGCAGAGAGGTGACATTTTCCTCTGCCATTAGTATCGCAGCTTCCTGAATTGAAGCCGTTGCCTCCAGAGTTACTGGATCTCTTGCTAAGATTTTACGTGCCTTAGCGGTGGTAAAGTCATTGCTTTCGGAGCGGCTAGATATTGCGCTTCGCAAACGCGCGCTATCTTCCAGTTCCATGTAGTCCGCAAAGTTTTCAAACTCATCACAAAGTTCATTGAAGATGTTTTCCGGAATACAGTAAACGAGAGTGTCTTCTATCGCTTTGGCTGGCATCCGTACGCGGTTGTTCATCAACAACCCCATCTGACCAAACAGTCCACCAGCATCAATCCTGTTATAGAGTTCACCTTTACGTCGATAAATCTCTACCGCCCCACTTCTCACCATATACAAGTCGCGGATCGTATCTCCGAAGTTAAGGATTTTTGTTCCTTGCCGAAAGTATGCAACCTCGGCATTGAGAGCAATTTTTCTAAGCTGCTCTTCAGGTAGGTCATCAAAAGGTGGGTACTGGCTAATGAAATTGAGCACTTCTAACTGTTCGGCTTCCATTTTTTATTCCATACGTTGCCTAAACTACAGCGATAAATATCACCCTGAGTGAAATCAAGCAATAAATAAATCTAAGGATAACAGTACCTAACCGATTTCACAGGACCAAGCCTTAACCAAAAATTAGAGCTCTAACCTTTTTATATGTAGAGTTCTAAGCTATCACAGCTTATATCTATGCAAGCGAGTTGAGTTGAAATGTACAAAAAAATTCAAAATAAATTCAACCCTACGTCAGGGCAACGTTATGTCGAATAAAAACACATCTCAAGCAATTGTTTTAAATATAAAAAATAAGAATTGAACATACCTTGCTCAACAAATTCTCTATGCACGGCAGAACTAGTTAACCAACCCCCTTTCGTTGAAAGTTGAACTAAAATTAATTAGAGTACAAATCGTTAAACAGTTATAAACACACGAAAAGGACAGATAACATGGATCCCATACTGGAAGTTAAGGGACTGTATAAAGTGTTTGGAGAAGACCCAGAGAGAGCCTTCTCGCTTATCGACAAAGGCGTCGATAAAGACGGTATTTTTGAACAGACAGGTTTAACAGTCGGCGTAAACGATGTATCTCTCACCATAAATGAAGGGGAAATTTTCGTAATCATGGGCCTTTCTGGCTCCGGGAAATCCACCCTTGTTCGACTTCTTAACCGGCTCATTGAGCCGACTAAAGGCAGTGTTTATCTCAAAGGAAGAGATATCGCCCACATCTTCGAAAATGAACTTCGAGAAGTTCGTCGTAATAATATCTCAATGGTGTTTCAAAGTTTCGCACTCATGCCACACATGACGGTGATTGAAAATGCCGCCTTTGGTTTAGAACTTGCCGGCATCGACGTTAATGAGCGTCAGAAAAGTGCCCTTTCCGCCTTAGAAAGAGTGGGTTTAGACCCTTATGCAGAATCTTTCCCTGACGAATTATCCGGTGGTATGAAACAGCGCGTTGGTTTAGCGAGAGCGTTAGCTTGTGATCCAGACATCCTATTAATGGACGAGGCGTTTTCCGCTTTAGACCCATTGATCCGTTCTGAGATGCAAGATGAGCTTATTCGTCTACAGAACGATGACAAACGCACAATTGTCTTCATTTCTCATGATTTGGATGAAGCAATGCGCATTGGCGACCGTATCGCCATCATGCAAAACGGTGAGGTTGTTCAGGTTGGTACACCTGATGAAATATTACACAGTCCAGCAAATGATTATGTCGAAGCGTTTTTCCGCGGCGTAAACATCGCAAGTGTCTTGACAGCAAAAGATATCGCGCGCAAGAAGCCAGCGGCTGTTTTTAAGAAATCGGAAAATGACGGTCCAGGCTCTGCGATGCAGATTCTGATGGATCACGACCGTGATTACGGCATTGTCGTCGATAAAACTAGTCGATATTCCGGCATCGTATCTCTTGATTCACTACGTTTGGCTCATAAAGAAAACCGTTCGTTAGCCAGTGCTCAATTACCGGATGAAGTTACTCTTCAGCCTGATCAGTCAATTAATGACATTTTGGGTCTGGTTGCTGGTGTTCCTTATGCCGTGCCTGTCGTAGATGAGCAAGGAACTTACTTTGGTGTCGTGACTAAATCACGTCTTCTACAAACACTAGATAAGGATTAACACGATGTCTTCAGAGCAAACTAACAATGATCCCTGGTCAAATACTGCTCCTGCGCAAGATGATCCTTGGTCGCAAGGTACAGAGGCCGCGCCAAGTAATGATTGGCTCAACTCAGAAACTGTAGAGCAAGCGCCATTCGATATTATGAACCCATTCCAAGATGCGGTTTTACCCCTCGATAGCTGGGTAGAATCCGGTTTGAACTGGCTGGTGGAACATGGTCGACCTGTTTTCCAAGCAATACGAGTTCCAATCGACTTTATTCTAACGTCGTTTGAAACTGCTTTGGTGTCTACACCTGCGCCTATAATGGTACTCATTTTATTTTTGCTAGCGTGGCAGTTTTCCAATGTAAAACTTGGTTTTTCTACTCTTGTATCCCTTGTTTTCATCGGCCTAATTGGTGCGTGGTCACAAGCGATGACAACGCTAGCACTGGTGTTAACCGCCGTTTTCTTCTGTTTGCTTATAGGGCTACCAATGGGGATATGGTTGGCAAGGAGCCAAACCGCTGCCAAATTTGTTAGGCCAATATTAGATGCAATGCAAACGACTCCTGCGTTCGTTTACCTTGTGCCAATTGTTATGTTGTTTGGTATTGGTAACGTTCCCGGCGTAGTAGTAACGATCATTTTCGCCCTGCCTCCCGTTGTGCGCCTGACTATTTTGGGTATTCAACAAGTACCTGAAGAGCTTATCGAAGCTGGCCACTCTTTCGGGGCAAACAAAAAACAGATGCTTTATCGCATCCAGTTACCGTTGGCGTTACCAACTATCATGGCAGGTGTAAACCAAACCTTAATGCTGTCACTTTCTATGGTAGTGATTGCTTCAATGATTGCTGTTGGCGGCTTAGGCCAAATGGTACTTCGTGGTATTGGCCGACTTGATATGGGTCTTGCTGCCGTTGGTGGCTTAGGCATCGTTATTCTTGCGATTTTGTTAGACCGTATCACCCAGGTGTTAGGGGTTAATGCGGGCAACACTAAACTTCGCTGGTATCACACAGGTCCTGTTTCATACCTATTAAAACTGAAAACAAAGACGAACCAAGACGATCTAAAACTTAGGAGAAACATCAATGAATAATTCATGGAAGAAAGCGCTCTCTGTTGGAGCTCTAAGTACTATCGCATTTTCAACTTATGGTGTGGCAAGTGAACTACCGGGTGAAGGTGTCACTGTTCAGCCTGTTCAATCAACCGTTGCAGAAGAAACATTTCAAACGTTGATCGTAAACCGCGCACTTGAAGAGCTTGGTTACGATGTTAAACCGACCAAAGAAGTGGACTACAACGTAGGCTACACCTCTATTGCTAAAGGTGATGCTACTTTCTTAGCGGTTGGTTGGTTCCCTCTTCACGCCGATAAGTACACGATGTCTGGCGGTGATGATAAGTTCTTCCGTAAAGGCCAATACGTAAGTGGTGCTGCGCAAGGTTATTTGATCGATAAGAAAACCGCGGAAAAATATAACATCACGAACATTGGTCAGTTAAAAGATCCAAAATTGGCGAAGCTATTCGATGCAAACGGCGATGGCAAAGCGGACTTAACTGGCTGCAACCCAGGTTGGGGTTGTGAAATGGTTGTTGAACATCAGTTGGATGCTTTCAAACTTCGTGACACAGTAACACACAACCAAGGTAACTACGCGGCGATTATCGCTGATACAATCTCACGTTACAAAAAAGGCGATCCGATTCTTTACTACACTTGGACACCGTACTGGGTAAGTGGCGTTTTAGTTCCAGGGAAAGATGTTGTGTGGTTAGAAGTGCCATTCTCTTCACTTCCTGGTGAGCGTAAGGACATTGATACGACACTAGAGAACGGTAAGAACTACGGCTTCGAGATGAACTCTATGCGCATCGTTGCTAATAAAGAGTTTACAGAAAACAACCCTGCTGCTGCAAAGCTGTTTGAAATCATCAAACTAAATATCAATGATGTTAGTGCTCAGAATATGATGATGAGCCAAGGTAAGAACAGCTCAGCGGACATCGAGTCTCATGTAAATGGCTGGATCAAAGCGAACCAGAAAAAGTTCGACGCATGGGTCGAAGAAGCGAAGAAAGCCGCAATGTAATCATGCCTTTATCAACCTCTAGAGCCAGTTGGTGTTATCAACTGGCTCTTTTTTTACACAAACGCCCCTCCCCCTTACATAGACATACCAACACTTACACTACTCGACCATAAACCCACATTATAATTCACGTTTATTTCACGCTTGCTTTGCTAAAAACAACACAACATAACAATTAAACTATTCGAATAAATATGAAAAACTTATCAAGGAGCTCTGTGTGGGGGCCTTTGCAGCCAATTGCTGCCTTTTCTTTGTTTTCGCTTCTATTTCTGTCTATCTCAAGAGTTTTGCTAGCTTTTTGGCAGATTGACCGTATTGACTCTCTAAACGACTTAATTTACATCCTAGGTCAAGGTTTGCGCGTAGATATTGCAACGCTTTGCTGGTTATTTATTCTTCCAGCACTGTTTTCAACCTTCATGCCATTAACCGGTAAGATGGGAGAGTGTTGGAAGCGAATATTACGCATATGGATGGTTTTAGGGCTTTGGGTGCTTGTATACATGGAGCTCGCAACAGCGCCATTCATTCAGGAATACGACCTACGTCCAAACCGCCTGTTTGTGGAATACTTAATCTACCCAAAAGAAGTCTTGAGTATGCTCTGGACTGGCTACAAATTAGAACTGTTTATTGGTGCGTTAGGTACAGTTTTAACCATCACTTTAGGTTGGAAGTGGAGTAAGAAACTGACCGATAAGGCGCAGCAGGTCAACTGGAAATGGCGACCACTATTGGCACTTTTCGTTGTTCTTTTTGGGGTTGCAGGTGCTCGCTCATCTTTAGGTCACCGCCCGCTAAATCCTGCTATGGTCGCCTTTTCTAACGATCCACTGCTTAACGACTTAGCACTGAACTCATCTTACTCATTGTTGTTTGCGGTTAATAGCATGAAGTCAGAAAAGAGTGCTGAGCAGTTCTACGGAAAAATGGACACTCAAAAGATGTTGGAATTAGTTCGCACTTCATCAACAAAGTCCGACTTCACCCCTTCATTACTCCCAACCATGAACAGTAACCCCGCGACTTACCAGGGTAAACATAAAAACTTAGTGATTTTGCTACAAGAAAGCTTAGGCGCCCAATTTGTCGGTGCTTTGGGCGGTTTGCCTCTAACACCAAACCTTGATGAACTCATGAAGGAAGGTTGGCAGTTCACACAAATGTACGCCACTGGTACTCGTTCTGTTCGTGGAATTGAAGCCGTAACCACGGGCTTTCCTCCATCTCCCTCTCGCGCTGTAGTGAAGCTGAGTAAAAGCCAAACGGGTTTCTTTACTATCGCGGACTTACTGAAAGCTCAAGGCTATCACACGCAATTTATTTACGGCGGTGAAGCCAACTTTGACAACATGAAAACTTTCTTCTTTGGTAACGGTTTTGATCAAATAGTAGAAGAAGACGATTATAACAACCCAAGCTTTGTTGGCTCTTGGGGTGTTAGTGATGAAGATCTATATAACAAAGCAAACGAAGAGTTTGAACGCCTTTCAAAAAGCGACAAACCTTTTTTTAGCTTAGTTTTTACGTCAAGTAATCATAGCCCTTATGAGTATCCAAAAGGCAAAATTGAGCCATACGATTCAGAATATATGACGCGTAACAACGCCGTTAAATATTCCGATTACGCTTTGGGCACTTTCTTTGAAAAGGCGAAAAAGTCATCTTATTGGGATGATACCATTTTCATTGTAATTGCAGATCATGATGCACGTGTTTCTGGCGCTAACCTTGTTCCAGTTAAGCACTTTCACATTCCAGCATTGATCCTTGGTAAAGGCATTCAACCACGTAAAGATGACCGCATAGCAAACAACATAGACATGCCGCCTACACTGTTATCTCTGATTGGGGTAGATGCTAAAACACCGATGATTGGTCGTGATTTAACGAAGCCACTGGCTCGCGAAGATGAACGCGCAATGATGCAATACGACAAAAACTTTGGTTATTTAACGCGCGACAATCTCGTTGTGCTTTCCCCTGGTGAAAAGATATCGACCCTGGCGTACGACTTTAAAGACCAAACCATGAAGCCGCTAGAGGTGGACGAATCTATTATCGAGCGTGCAAAAGCAAACGCATTATTTGCATCTAAAGCGTATCAAAACAACTGGTATTCTTCCAAACACACTCATTAATACCAATGATTCCGCTGATAAAAAGGAGCTAAACGGCTCCTTTTTCTTATTCTGTCACTTACCTTCGAGAATGTTCTACTGACAACTCCTGTCGTTCCTTTCCGTTAGATTGCCCCTACTATTTCTAATTGATTAAGGAACAAACCATGCTGACTATCAATTCATTCGTTCTCTACGTTGAGGACATCCACATAAGCCAAGTTTTTTATTCGAAACTGTTCGAACGCAAAGTCACGCAGTTGTCTCCAACCTTCGCCGCTATTCCACTGACCGAAGGCTTAACGTTGACACTCAAGCAAAGAGATAATCTTTCACCCTACAGCGGAATTAGAGGTGGTGGCACCGAGTTGTCTTTATCGGTGCCCAATAGTCATATGCTAGAGCGCATTTACAAGCGCTGGAAAGACCTAGGTGTTGAGTTTGTTCAACCACCAGCGACATCAGTGTATGGGTTAAATTTTATGGCTATCGATCCAGATAAGCATCGCATTCGTGTTTTCATAAATGAATAAAAATGCGTTAAAAATGCTTTTTACCCATTCCCAATGTGACTTCAATAAATTAGACTCAAGGAAACATCAAAAGCGGCGTAGTAATAAGAAGGAATGCCCATGAGCTCAAGTATGATCCTTAGCGAATCCCTAATCGAGAGCGGAAGAGATATCCCCCTCAAAGAACTGCTTTATGCAAAGCGCGTGCTGGATAACTACATGGCAGTAGCCAAAGAAAGTAGCCCGCTTGAGCTATTAACTGAGATGAAATCGGCAGCAAAGCAAGTAGAATACTTTACAACGACGAGTAACCCGTGTGAGGCTCGTAATGTCATCAGTCAGATGATTGATAAAATCGACACCGCGGAATCTTTTGATTCGTTCAAAGCATTAGCAGGTAAGCCATCTCAAGCACTCAATGAACTAATTGAAGATCGAGCTCAGCTGATTAAACACGAACGAGAGCTCCTGCTCGCCTCAGGCTATGACGCCTCACGAATCTAATATACGAGCAGCCTTAAAGTCATAGCTAACAACGAAAAAGGAGCTCTTAAAGAGCTCCTTTTGCTTTTCAAAAATCGGATACAAAAGACTTAAAGGCCGATATCTTCCGTTATTGCTTTGATTTGTTTGAGGTCCATTTTATAGACTTCAATCATTTGATCGACCTGACTTAGTCGTGAATTAGCTTCGTCATGTTTATCACACGCGTCCGACTTCACGTCCCAAGATTTGCCTTCTAAAAATACGTCACACTCTTTCTTGAGTTTCTCAATCTTAGGTAATAATTTCGACCGTTCTTTCTCGAGAGACTCTAATTCTTGCGAAATTTTTAGCTCTTTCTGGAATACTTCGCGGGACCGCTCAAACATAGTCGCTTGCATATCCGCTTGACGACTCAACTTCTCATTTTCTGACTTCGTCGTGTTGATCTTATCTGCCTGCTGCTTCAATTGAGACTCTAGTGACAAGTTAACCTTCTCGACCTCAGTCAATTGCTTTTGCAACTTCTTAAGTGCTTTCTGATGAGCTTCATCTTTCGCGGCGAGTAACTCACTAACTTGGTTTTGTATCTCTTGGTCAAGCGCCTCTTCACGCACTTTTACTTGAGATGCCAACTGGGTTTTATCTTGCGTTAGTGCTTGATACTTTTCTTCTAATACGTGGTAAGTCGATTCCCACTTGTTCGCAGTGACAACCGATCCAACAAGGCCACCAAATGCCAAGCCTAACACCGCAGCGATTGCGATATAGATATGCGTACGTTTGTCACGCTCTTCAATGACAACTACGTCGTCTTGCTCTTCCATTTTGTTCTGAGAACTCACCGTATACTACTCCAAGGACTCTTTTACTTTGCTAGCGGATCAATTCCGCAAACATAATTGATGCTGTATAAATCAGAAATGCGCCAATTAATGTTATAACGGTCGCTTTTTGGACTTTTTCATTGGTTCGATAACGAAACAGCACAAATGCTACTGCAATCAACACCGCAATGGCTAATAATCTGGTCATACCGCCTCCTTGTCCACTCATGAAAAACTGCCTAGGTCCGTAGACTGTTTCACAAAGATTCATTGTAACCCATTTATACGTACCATAAGGTCAACTTAGCGTAGATTTTAAAATAAGTGCTCCGATTTTAATCAATTTTGTGTCCTTAATTGAATAACTTATGTCGTAACGGTCGAAACACATTTATCGTTCTGAAGTGTTTTTGGGTTCCATTCCCTAACCCAATAAATTTTATTTATGCCGTGACTCGCACAAAAAGATTGGCAAACATACCTTCATGAAAATTGATGAGGTTATTTCATTGAAAATAAATTGACATAGGGTGTTGAAATGGACCAAAAACATGATAGAGTTCACACGTTAATGATGACCAGCATCATTAACTAACCTTTACTCATTTAATTGAGTAATTGTTCCGATGAAGACTGCAGGAGAGTGGTTATTAATCAAATTTTAACATTTGATTAGCATAACTCGCCGAAGAATTAACTATTTCAGGTGCTACCTAGGTAGCGGGGACTGTAGTTGGAGGAACCTCTGGAGAGAACCGTTAAATCGGTCGCCGAAGGAGCAAGTCTTGCACTCACGCAAGGTGAAACTCTCAGGCAAAAGGACAGAGGAGTGGAAAGTTACAACCTAACTATTTTGCTTGGCCTTCCCGCCTACAACCAATAGCTTAGTTCTTTTAGAGATCGTTGATCTCGTCCTTTCCCTCTTCTCCTTATTAGTTGTTTTATTAAGGGGAAATCATGAACAACCTACAATCTTTACTACAAACCATCGATAATTTTGTCTGGGGTCCACCGCTGCTTATTTTGCTAGTAGGTACAGGGGTTTACTTCACTTTTAGCCTTGGCTTGATCCAGTTTAAACACCTCCCAACAGCGCTAGCGATGGTATTCAGTAAAGATAAGTCATCTAATACTCAAGGTGACGTTTCTAGCTTTGCAGCTCTTTGTACTGCGCTCTCAGCAACAATTGGTACTGGTAACATTGTTGGTGTTGCCACAGCAATCAAACTCGGTGGACCAGGCGCTCTATTCTGGATGTGGCTCGCTGCCCTTTTCGGAATGGCGACTAAATACGCCGAATGTTTGTTGGCGGTTAAGTACCGAAGAGTCGATGATAAAGGCCAAATGATTGGTGGCCCAATGTATTACTTGCAATACGGTGTTGGCTCAAAAGCTCTCGCGATCATGTTTGCAGTGTTTGCTTTGGGTGTTGCTTGTTTTGGTATCGGTACGTTTCCACAAGTAAACGCGATTCTGGATGCAAGTGAGATATCTCTTGGTGTTAACCGTGAGCTATCTGCCTTTGTACTAACTCTTTTGGTTGCTTTCGTAACTTTGGGTGGCATCAAATCCATTGCTAACGTTGCAGGAAAAGTGGTTCCTACCATGGCTGTATTTTATGTGTTGGCGTGTTTAAGCGTGATCATCATGAATGCAGACCAATTGTTCAATGCCGTTGAATTAGTGCTGGTTTCAGCCTTTACATCAACAGCAGCGACTGGTGGTTTTCTAGGTGCAAGCATCATGTTGGCAATCCAATCAGGTATCGCTCGCGGTGTGTTCTCAAATGAATCTGGTTTGGGTAGCGCGCCTATGGCAGCAGCAGCAGCGAAGACAGACTCTTGTGTTAAACAAGGCCTAATTTCAATGACGGGTACCTTTTTCGATACCATCATTATTTGTACCATGACAGGCCTTGCTCTAATCCTGACCGGTGCATGGCAAAGTGACCTTGCAGGTGCCGCGATGACGACTCATGCTTTTGCGGTGGGTTTAAATGCAGATACATTTGGCCCTATGCTCGTCTCAATCGGTTTGATGTTCTTCGCTTTTACCACCATTCTTGGTTGGAACTACTACGGTGAGCGTTGCGTTGTGTTCCTGTTCGGAACTAAAGCTGTGCTTCCATACAAACTGATTTTCGTCGGCTTGGTGGCATCTGGTGCATTCCTTCACCTCGATATGATTTGGCTACTGGCTGATATCGTAAACGGTCTGATGGCAATTCCTAACCTAATTGGTTTGATCGCACTGCGTCACGTCGTACTGGCAGAAACCAAACTGTTCTTTAGCTCAACATCGCAATCAGGTGAAGTTGAAGCAGTGAAAGCTTAGTGAAACGGCAGGTTTGCGGTCACAAACTACCAGTCACAGAGAGCAAAACACATTAGAAATGGTAAAAACACATAGCCCGCTATTATTTAGCGGGCTTTATTTATCTTCGGTTAAATGGTTAATCTCTCAACCATTGATGCTCAACGTTTTCTCCACGTTCTTCAAAAAACTTCGCATTTTTTTGCTTGAATTGATCCGCTTTCAACTCTGATAGCGGCCAGTCTAAAAATGCTTCTGTTACAAACGAGTCGCCGACACCAACCTCAATCGATTCCAGATGTTTCCCGATGTAGCGATAAAAGTAGCCTTGCCCAAACGCATCGCACACCATAGGTACATGCCTAACACGTTGATGATTGACAGAGACCGAAGCCCAAGTTGTCGTTTTAGGTTCACAGGTTTGCTCTTTTACAACGTCAACCTCAAATTTATTGTCCATAGTTGTCGAAACAAAAACGACAATAGCGTCATGCAAATACACACGCCTGAGCAATAACTGTTTAGTGTCTTGAGTTCGCGTTTGTTGTATTCCATTAGCAAAAGGCTCGAAGTAGCCCCAGTGCCAAGACCAGATCATGCCGCGTTGCGCAAACTGTACTTGTGGCCACGTATGCCAAGCAACAGCGGCACCTATCCCCACAATAAATACAGCGAGTAGTATCAACAATCGATAAATATTACGCATTAAACGGGTTTTTCAATTAATAACTTCACACCAAGTGCGACTAATACTGCGCCCGTCGCGCCTTCCATCCACTTCATAAAGCTTGCATTCTTTAGTAGATTTTTAGCCGAGTTAAGCGCGCCAGCTAAACCACACTGCCAAACCATCGCAATAGCAAAGTGTACAGATGCCATCATCATTGATTGAAGCAAGGGTGAACCTTCTGGATTCACAAACTGTGGCAAGAAAGCCAAATAGAAGACCGCCGTTTTCGGGTTCAAGACGTTAGAAAGAAAGCCCTCTCTAAAAGAGCGCTTACCATTAAACACTTCGTGAATCTGCTCGGTCACGGTCAATCCATCTTTCGACGACATTAGCGCTTTTAAACTGCTCAAACCAAGCCAGATAAGATAAGCTGCGCCAATCATTTTTACGATTTGGAACAACTCTGCTGATTGCGCAAGAATCGCCGAGATACCAACCGCAGAAAAAAAAGCATGTACGAATAAGCCAAAGCAAATCCCTAGACTGGTTGTACATCCATCTTTTAGGCCCGATCGGCTAGTGTTACGGATAACAAGTGCAGTATCTAAACCTGGCGTTAACGTTAAAATCGTAATGGCAATAATAAATGCCTCGAAATTCAAAATATCCATATTATCGTGATAATTAATTGTCAATCCTTCATCAATACCGCCAATCCACAAGATTCGCAAGCTTCTTTTTTAAGAGAGCTATACAACTGGGTGAGTTTATGGACAATGGGTTGGAGTTAATTGTTAATTATTAGTAAATTAACGCAGGTTGCTTAGTGCAACACCATATGAAGGACCCGTTATCGGGTGTTTAGGGAAAGAACAAAAGAATAAGAGTAGTCACATGAACGCATTTACAAAACTCGTTGAACATTCCAAAAAAGTGGCAAATTTTGAGCATCTATCAGCCATCATAGATTGGGATCAAGCGGCGGTCATGCCACCTGGTGGCGCTGAAGCACGCTCGAATGCCACGGCAGAGCT
Organism: Vibrio sp. Vb1729; assembly: GCF_033338655.1. Lineage (NCBI taxonomy): Bacteria > Pseudomonadati > Pseudomonadota > Gammaproteobacteria > Vibrionales > Vibrionaceae > Vibrio > Vibrio sp. Vb1729. The sequence goes on from NZ_JAWOTB010000044.1 coordinate 159,227, forward strand.
CGATGTACATATCCATTCTTTAATGACTCAACCGCACTTGGGAGAGCTTTTCGCTCAGGCAGAAGAAGAGACGCTGTCTACAAAAGAAAAATCTATCCTAAGAGAAATGAAGCGTGGGTGGCAGCAAGCTAACTTACTACCAGAATCATTAGTTCAAGCTCAATCTCTTGCTGGCTCCAAATGTGAACATGCATGGCGTACGCAACGTGGAGAAAATGACTGGGCTGGTTTTGAAAAGAACTGGGCTGAAGTCGTAAAGCTATCGCAGGAAGAAGCGCAAATTAGAGCCGAAGCAAATGGCACGACTCCTTATGATGCCATGCTCGATGTTTATGAACCTGGCACAACGTCTGCGTCGTTAGACATTCTTTTTGCTGACGTGAAAACCTGGCTTCCTACTTTGATCGATGAAGCGCTTGAAAAACAACAATCAGACAACATCTTATTGCCAACTGCACACTACCCTGCGGAAAAGCAAAAAGCGCTCGGTTTGGAAGTCATGAAGCTACTTCAATTCGATTTTGAACACGGTCGACTTGATGAGAGTACCCACCCATTTTGTGGCGGTGTACCGACAGATGTGCGTATTACGACACGTTATAATGAAAACGAGTTTGTCCAATCATTGATGGGGATTGTCCACGAAACTGGCCATGCTCGATACGAGCAAGGGCTACCAAAAGATTTATCAGGAACACCCGCGGGAGAAGCTCGCTCTATGGGTATTCATGAATCACAATCACTCTTCTTTGAAATGCAAATAGGACGAAGCAGCGCGTTTATCGATCACCTCGCTCGACTGGCTTCTAACCATTTTTCTGGTAGTGAATTCGAAAAAGACAATTTAGCCAAAATTTACACTCGCGTAGAAAAAGGCTTTATTCGCGTAGATGCTGACGAACTAACATATCCTGCTCACGTTATCCTTCGATATGAAATTGAGCGAGATCTCATGAACGGCGTCATCAAACATACAGATGTACCAGAACTCTGGAACGAAAAGATGAAAGCGTACTTGGGGCTATCAACCGAAGGAAACTTCAAAAATGGCTGTATGCAAGATATCCATTGGACAGACGGAAGTTTTGGCTATTTCCCGTCCTACACGCTCGGTGCGATGTACGCTGCACAATTTATGGCAGCAATGAAACAAACCGTCGATGTAGATGCGGTTATTCGTTCTGGCGACTTAGCTCCGATATTCAATTGGCTCTCGGAAAACATCTGGAGTAAAGGTAGCTTATTCACCACTGATGAGTTGGTAAAACAAGCCACGGGTGAAACACTGAATGCTAAACACTTTCAAGCTCACCTAAAAGATCGCTACTTATAAAGCGAAAAGAATAGAAAGTAAAAGCCCAAGGTTCGTATGTTCCTTGGGCTTTTTGTAGGCTCTCTATGTGTTATGCCAAGCTAGGGATGAGCCTAGGCTTGTACAAACAGTCCTCACCCTCTGGTCTAGTTTTAAACCGACGATGAAGCCACATATACTGGCTCGGACTTGCCATGATTGATGTTTCAACTATTTGATTCACGAATGCGGCGGCACGTTGATGATCCTCTTTCGGGAAACCTTCGACGGGCGCACTAATGGTTAGGGTATAGTGTCCGTCTTTTCCTCTTACCATCGTAAAAGGCACAATGGCGCAATCTGTAGAATCAACCAACAAACTTGTACCTGTCGTAGTACAAGCATTTTTAACGGCAAATAACGGTGCAAATGTCGAGCGTCGGTTACCATAATCATGGTCCGGTGCATACCAAACCCGCTCACCCGTTTTAAGTGCTTCAAGCATGGCTTTGACGTTTTTACGATCAATCAGTGTACGATTAGAGCGAGAGCGTCCCTTATACTGAAAATAATCAAAGCACGGATTATTGTTTGGGCGATAAACACCGGTTCCAGACTTTTTAATGCCAAAAGCTCGAGCACCTAACTCTAGATTCATTGAGTGTACGGCCAACATTAATGCACCTTTGCCTGACTTCTCTAAAGCCTCTAGATGCTCCATGCCTTTTATCGTGACGTGTTTGTTTACCCGTTTATCTGACCAAAACCATGCCATTGCGGTCTCAAAAAGTGCGATGCCAGTATTGTCGATGTTGTCTTTTAGAATTGCTTCGCGTTGGCATTCTTCCATATGAGGGAAGCAAAGCTCAAGATTGCGTCTGATAGTAACTTGACGTTTTCTCATGATTCGCATAGCTAAACGACCAATGTTGCGTCCCAAAGCTAGTTGAACTTTAAAAGGAAGGAGGCTAAGTAAGTACATCACGCTAATGATAATTAACGTTCCCCAGTAACGAGGCAAAAGAAATTCGGCCTTGAATGCAGGCTTTTTGTATTTGTTCATGTAAGTATTGTCAGATGTGCCCATCTATAAGTGATAAAAACAATGATAATGGACTGCACTTTTATCATTGATAACGCTAATAACATAAATTAAAGCGCGCGGATTCTATGGTTCTTCGACACACTACACAATAAGAACTTTGCAGAAATATGTAGGGAATGAAAAAGCAGTAAAGATGAGTCGCCACGTTAACATCTATCGGAGTGATTTATCTACTGCCCTTTCCTAAAGTTTGAAGAAACATAACTTTGTATTTTCAATGCGCTAAATAATGCCTGTTTTTCAATCACATAATGCGACCGTGATGAATACAACAATAAGACGTCATATCAATACTCGCCATTAGCGATTGAATTTGTACTAAAAAGCCGCAGCAATTTCTCGCTGCGGCTTCTTATTCACTTAACAAGTAGAGTGGCGTTATTCGTGCCCTACTGTTTTGGATAATAAATTTACGATCAACACACCAGCGATGATAAACCCAATACCAACTAGGGCTGGTAAGTCTAGACGCTGTCCGTAAACAAAGTAACCAACCGTCGCAACCAAAACGATCCCAGCACCACTCCATATGGCATAAACAACCCCGACAGGCATTGTTTGCACTGTGACGGAAAGCAAGAAGAAAGCGATGCCGTAACCAATCAAAACGACTGTGCTCGGCATTACTTTCGTAAATTGCTCTGTTTTGGGAATATAAGAAGTGGCAATCACTTCACATACAATCGCTATCGACAGCGCCAACATTGGTGGCATAGAGACAAGCATTTTGAACATAAGGCATTAACGCTCAACAGAAATGTAACCGACAACATGTCCGGATAATTAGGCCGCGCATTATACCCAACTCATCTCACGATGGAATACCACTAACGATGTTTACACACCATCACTTTCGCTTACTTTTTGATGACCAGGTGAAAGGCTGACGTTTTGGTGCTGACGAGAAATTTCAAAGTAGATATGCATATCAATCGGCTCAGGTGTATTGAGTAGCATCTTACCTACTTCACGTTGGAAATGACCATAATTACCTAGCTCATTCGTTAGTTCTAGGAGCTCGTAAGAGGCTTCATCGGCAAACATTCCATACGCATACTGATAATGACTGATATCCTTGCTCTTATCATAACCCAGCTTTTGAAGAGCTTGATCAATCTCTTCCGGCGTATAAATGTCTTTATCACCAAACGAATGCAGTAGCACGCAAGGAACTTCTTGAGCTATGCTCTGAATCTTTGTCTTTCTCTTGAAAATACCGAACATAATGTCCTCCACTGACGATGTTTCCAAATATGCACATTAATGCAAAATGGTGAGCTGATTGTTTTTAGTATGGCTCATTAATTTGAGACTTCCTTAATACGAAGTCACCTTCACATATTAACGTGATCGCATAATTACCAGCAAATAGTACACACTGCGTTTCAAACCTATCTCATCAGAAACTCTGCTTTAGTCACAATTGTGTGACAACCCCGAGTACGGTTTACCATAATGTAAAGAGTAGATTGAAAAGTCGGATTTCGTATCGACATCTAAACTTAATTAAGTTAGCTTTAGAAGTATAGACGTCTAGATTGACTATACTTAGGGAGAGAAAGTCGTGCCAATTAGAATTCCAGATCAATTACCAGCTACCGATGTATTAAGGACAGAAAACATCTTCGTGATGAGTGAAACGCGTGCAGCGAGTCAGGAAATACGTCCTTTAAGAGTGCTGATCCTTAATCTGATGCCAAAAAAAATAGAGACTGAAACTCAGTTTCTGCGTCTACTCTCAAACAGCCCACTACAGGTTAACGTCGAATTACTGCGCATTGATAACCGCCCGAGTAAAAATACGCCAACTGAACATTTAGACACGTTTTATCGCCAATTTGAAATGGTGCGAGATAAAAACTTCGATGGCATGATCATTACTGGGGCTCCATTAGGTTTGGTGCAATTTGAAGATGTCATTTATTGGGATCATCTCAAAACCATCATGGAGTGGGCAAAAGATCATGTGACATCCACTCTTTATGTTTGCTGGGCTGCGCAAGCAGGGTTAAAGCTACTCTACGATCTACCTAAAAAAACGCGTAAAGAAAAACTTTCAGGCGTGTATCATCATCAAATCCATCATCAGTTTCACCCTATCTTACGCGGATTTGATGACACGTTTTTGGCTCCTCACTCGCGTTACGCAGATTTTTCGCCTCACTTTCTAGAAGAGCATACTGACTTAGACATTTTAGCGACATCGGATGTCGCAGGTGTGTACTTGGCCACCACAAAAGACAAACGCAATGTCTTTGTCACAGGACACCCTGAGTATGATTCTCACACCTTACATAATGAATATATCCGAGATTTAAGCGAAGGTATGGAGCCCGCTATTCCTGTCAACTATTACCCAAACAACAACCCAGATAACCCACCAATTGCAAGCTGGAGAAGCCATGGACACCTCCTCTTTTTAAACTGGCTGAACTACTGTGTTTATCAGCAAACACCGTACGATCTCGATCACTTCAGTGAAGATGCTTTCACTAAAGACGATTAGCTTCAAAATAAGCAAACAAAGCACTCATCATTACCGAAATGTAATATGTGAACCAAGCCGCCATATGGCGGCTTTTTCATAACAGTTTGCAAACCTGATCGCATAGTGTTTTTTCCTCAATAGGCTTTTGCTAAGTAATTCATATCATGCAGAAAGATTCAGGGATGTAGGGATAAAGAATGAAAACAGCAAAGCTCGGTGCACTAATATTATTGTCTCAGTTTGCACTCGTGGGTTGCGTGACGGTGAAAGAAGATGGAAGCCCTGTCGTTAAAGCCGATCCTGTGGCAATGGCAGAATCACGTATCGCACTTGGCTTAGGTTATTTAAACGGCGGTAACATGATTCGCGCGCATGATAACTTACAACAAGCCTTAAACCACGCACCTCAATACTATCGCGCGCAATTATCTATGGCTCACTACTACGAAACGGTTGGTGAAGATATTAAAGCCGAACAGATGTATAAACGCTCTCTACGCCAACACACTAAAAACGGAAATGTGCTCAATAACTACGGTACTTTTCTTTGCAAGCGAGGTGACTTCGAAAAAGCCGATCAGATGTTTAATCGAGCCATTGAGCAGCCTTATTACTACCTTATTCCAGCAAGCTATGAGAATGCAGCTTTTTGTGCGCTAAAATCACAAGATAAAGACAAAGCGAGATACTACTTTACTAGAGCTATCGATCATGACCCTCATAGACCAAAATCGATTTTGCAACTCGCTAAAATAGAAATTGATAGCGGTGATTATACTGAAGCTAGAATTCGATTAATGAGATTCAATCAAATGTATGGCGTGAAGAAGCCCTCTTTGCAACTCATGATTCAACTTGAACGTGCAGCAGGCAATGAAGCTCTCGAGAAAAAGTATCAAAAACAATTGGAAAAATTTTCTTAGTACAAAATAGCGATACATAAGGCGCATTAGCTCACAGCCAATACAGCGCTTGACCAAGAATCCAGTGAATTCAGACTCACGGTGATACATTCATCCTGTACATAAACGTCAAATTCGGTACTATTTGAACGGAATAAGTGACCAAGTCACATTATAAAAAGTGCGCACACAACGAAATTTGTACATCATACTGTTTTTAAGATTGATTTCGGCACATTGATAAATACTAAATATTACTGACATGCACCAGAAGGAAGTTGAAGCCGGATGAAACCTGCCTGCACTCTGTTATTACTCACTTTGCTGAGTTCACCTTTTGTTGTCAGTGCACAAGAAAATATTGAGAAAACATTCACGTTTGGCATTGTGTCCAATAAAGCCCAAAGCAAAATCAAAAAAGCGACGCCCCTTACTCAGTATGTAACTGAAAATATGGCTGAATATGGTTACGCAAAAGGGGCAGTAAAGGTATTTAAAAATTATCGTCAGCTCGCGGTTGCGCTTGAAAATGGCACCGTTCAAATTGCAACGGCGACCCCCTTTAATGCGATGACCTTAGAAAAGGAGTCTAATAGCCAAGTTCTTGCTATACGATGGAAAAAAGGCCTGCAAAAATATCATACTGTGTTCTTTACTAATAAAGAGAGTGGGATTGAGTCACTTTCTGACCTGCGCGGAAAAACGCTTGTTTTTGAAAAGCGCACGTCTACCAGCAGCTATTACCTACCTGCGATTACATTGCTGAATCACGGAGAAAAACTGCAATACCTTCCCTCTCCTGATGACAAACCGGCCAAAGACAGTATTGGTTATTTATTCCTTGATGAGCAACTCGCTCAGTCAAATGAAATCAACCTATCTGTATGGGTATATAAACAGAGAGTTGCGGCAGGAGCATTCAGTAACTTCAACTGGAACAATCCCAAAGATTTGCCAGAGAACATGAAAGACAAACTAGCGATTTTTTCTCGTTCTGTTGAAATACCCAGGGATTTGATTCTCGCTTCTCCAAGCATGAGCCTAGAGCAACAGCGTAAAATCACGTCCATACTGCTTGATATGGATACAACTCACGAAGGCTCTCTCGCACTTAAAAAGTTTCAGAACACCAAAAAATTCAGCGCACTTACTCCAGAAATGCGAGCCTCCTTAAGTACAGTGCGCAAGTCAGTTCACTTGTTACCGAAGGTGGATTGATGTTTCAAAAGCTCTCACTCGAAACCAAATACATTTGCTCGACAATGTTCGTTGTCTTGTTTGTTGTGGTGATAAATCTTGCGTTATACATGCACGGTTACGATGCGTATTCAAATAGCTTAACTCAACAAATCACGAACAACTCTCAAGAAAAAACCGAATCTTACGTTAAGCAAAAAGGGTTGGTTTATGCAGAGCTATTATCAAAACAGCTTTTTGATCCACTCTATACAGACAATATCAGTCAAGCGTATGAGCAAATTAAGGCAACATTGAGCCAGCCAGATGTCTCGAAAATACATGTTGTTGACAATGAAGGGCTAATCTTTCACGACGGCACTACTCAGCTAAGGATGTTTGCCCAACCCCATTACCGCTCTCCTTTTATTTTGAAAGCAATAGAAGAATCCAGAACTCTCGTTTCCTTTTCCAAGCATCAGTTGGAGATCGCAGCGCCGATTCAGCAATCAAATATTACTCTTGGGGCGGTATATCTTGAGCTTAACTTGATACATCTACTGGAAGAGAAAGAACAGAACATTGAACAAGTCCAAGCGATTACCTCAAACGATAAACAGAAGATGTTTAACTTGCTGCTAACGATCAGTGGGATATCCGTTCTATTCGGTAGCATCATCGCTTATGCTTTGGGGCGGTCGTTAACTAAGCCACTCAAGCAACTAAAAGATCAATTTTCAGAGTCAAATACCCAAGCGCTGCCAGTCACCGACATACAAAGCAAAGATGAAGTGGGAGAACTTATTTCGGCGTACAACAAAATGTCAAACAAAGTGAACCGATACACCAGCCGAGTTGAGTTCATGGCATACCACGATATTCTGACTTCCCTGCCAAACCGAGAAAAGTTACTCATTGATATTCAAACGCAAATAACTGACCACAAATCCCCCTCACTCGCGGTTGTGTTTATTGACTTGGATGACTTTAAGCACATTAACGATAACTATGGACATAACATTGGGGATAAATTGCTAGGCCATCTTGCCTCAGAGCTTCAAGGCCGTTTGCCGAGTTATTTTAAGCCGCTTTACCGCCTTTCTACCATCGTAAGTCGAGTAGGTGCGGATGAATTTGTACTGGCCTTTCCGTGCTCGGACAATCATGAAGCTAGAGAAAAAGCGAACGATATTCATCGCCAACTACTCTCTCCCTTTAGTTTGGAAGAGAACGATATTCAAATTACGGCAAGCCTCGGAATTGCTGTGTATCCAGAATTTGGTTCAAACGCTGAGTCTCTTTTACAGCTTTCCTCTCTTGCGGCGCAGGAATCTAAAAGACGCGGTAAAGACATTATGACGATATACGATTCCACGTTTGATGAAACGATTAAACAACGTTTATACATAGAACGAGAACTGCGTCGTTCAGTACGTGACTTGTCTCAATTCGAGCTGTGGTATCAACCACAATTTGATCTAAAAACCTATCGCCTAATTGGGGTCGAAGCATTGGTTAGGTGGAATCATCCCGAGAAAGGCTATATCAGTCCAGAATCGTTTATCCCGATCGCAGAGCAAAGTGATTTAATATTGGAGCTTGGAGAACATATCATTGAGACGGCAATTGCTCAGCGGGCAATGTGGGCAGAACATTTCGGTACGGATTTTCACATCGCATTAAACTTGTCCCCAAGACAAATCTATCGCCAAGATTTAAGTCAATTATTTTCTAAGTATTTACGACGACATGATGTCGCCCCTCAAACCATTCATGTTGAAGTGACAGAGTCACTTTTTATTGATGATACAGAGAAAGCTCAATATGTGCTTAAAAAACTACAAAGTATCGGAGTGGAAGTTTGGCTAGATGACTTTGGTACGGGGTATTCAGCCCTTGCCTACCTACAACATATGGCTTTTAACGGGCTCAAGATTGATCGTTCATTTATCGCTCAAATCCGAAAAAGCGATCAAGACGATTCATTAGTTCGCGCGATTGTATCCATGGCTCACAACCTAAGAATGAAAGTAGTAGCCGAAGGCGTAGAAACTCAAACTCAACTCACACGAATGGAGTCTCTCCACTGTGACGTCGTACAAGGTTTTTTCTTAGGTAGACCTGTACCTGCCGAGGAATTGATTGCATTTGAATACCAACGAGGGAGTGGCGCTCAAAGCGTCAATCACTTTGCTTAGAACGCCGTTTTGTTAACTATTGCCGCTTAGCGCGTTAGTACTCGTAATGCAATATCGGTCACACTTCCCCCACCTCATTAATATGAATTTTCTCTTAAAATCTAACATCTGAGATAAATAAACTACACTTTTCATATCAACTTCTTGGATATGGAAATGCGCGTGGTAGGAATCTTTTCTTGGAACAACCTGTCGGTAAAACAAAAGCTATTTGGGTTGGTTTTGCTGCCAATTTTATTGTTGCTTGTCCTCGCGGGTAAACATGTACAAAGCCTTTCTATCCAGGCTCAGGAACTACAAAAAGCACAGTTATTCTCTGTCTACATAGACCGCGTATCTTCGCTTTATCACCTACCGAATAACCCTGATGTAATAGATAAGCAACTAAAAACTCAGCAGATATCTCAATTGTTACGCGACACTGCAGCACCAGTATTCGGTGAAAACGCTGAGATACTAAACCAGTTGACAAGCTTTGAGGAAGCAACCCTCTCGATGCTCTCTTCGCAAAATCAAGAAGAAAAGTTAGATGCGGCAGAGTGGCGCGCTGATACGTTCAAAGAAATCCTCATGAGCTTAGACAAAGTCTATTTTAGAAATGTGAGTTATGAAACAAACACTCACCTTTCTTCTTTGATGCAACTTGAATGGTTGATGTTTTGGTCCACTGAAGAGCATAGATTAAGCGAATATTTGATTCGATCTTCAGAGGAAAATAACGAGTATGACCTCACAACACAGGCTTCTATCCAATCTTTAATCCAGAACCAACAACTATTTCTAGAGCGTTTTGTGACGCTAAATGCCAATCAACAACAAGTAGATCTGCTCATTGAGACGTTTACGGGTGAAGTCTTTATCAAAAGCCAAGAGTTTCGTGCTTATTTATTGCAACCAGCTCAACTCAAATCATTAACCCCGGATGAGATTGATGCGGGGTTATCTGCACTCAACAAACGCTTATCGTTATTACAAAGTGTTGACGACAAAATGGAACAGCAGCTGAGTGATGATATATCAAAGACAATCAACACGACGACACAGCACCGCTTTACCTTTATCGCAATGATGAGCCTTTTAACGCTGTTGGTCGTAAGTTTAACGCTAAGATTGGTGCGAAAAGTTACTGGAAACTTGAATCTAGTCCTCAAATTTCTCAGTAACGAAAGCAATGAACAAAGTAACACTGAAAATTCACCTCTTGCTCAACTAATAAAGGGTAAAGACGAGCTGAGTAAGTTTGCTCGAGAGGTAAAAAAGCTTAGTGATGAGCGGATGTTGTCCAGACTAAAGCTCACACAAGCTAAAGAAGATGCAGAACAAGCAAAAGATGATGCAATTAAGGCGAGTAAAGCCAAAAGTAGCTTTTTGGCCAACATGTCCCACGAGATCCGCACGCCGCTAAATGGCGTTATTGGTATCTCTGAAGTCTTATCCGATACTTCCCTGACTGCCACACAACGCGATTACGTCGATACGATTGAAACCTCCTCCCAACTGCTTTTGAGTTTAATTAATGACGTTCTAGACTTCTCAAAAATTGAATCTGGGATGTTGCTCATTAGCCCACATTCAACTTGTGTTCGAGAGTCTATCTATGACATTGCTTCTATCATTTCACCGAAAGCAAAGGAAAAAGGCATCGATGTGCAAGTCAACATTAGCCGTAACACGCCTTACCACGTAATGTTGGATGACCATCGTATACGCCAAGTTGTCATGAACTTCATGTCTAACGCGGTAAAATTTACCGAACAAGGCAGTGTAGAGCTATCGGTCATCACCCGCGAAATAAAAAATGGTGAAGCGGTCATCGAGTTTTCCGTTAAAGATTCTGGGATTGGTATTGATGCCCAGCAGCAAAAGAAAATATTTGCTCCATTTGCCCAAGAGGATAACTCTACTACCCGACAATTTGGGGGAACTGGACTTGGGCTTGCCATTAGCACGCAATTAGTTGAGCTAATGGGTGGAGAAATTCAACTTGAATCCGAGAAAGGTAAAGGCAGTCGCTTCTTCTTTGAACTAACTGCTCCTGTTGTGACGCAAGAGTTTAACGCTTATCACGCTCTGAATCACAACGACATATGGATTGTATGCAGCAGTACTCAACTAGAACAAAAACTGCGTAACGAGTTAAGTTTTTTCAACATCAATATAACGCAGTCAGTAGATACCTTAAGTGCGTTGCCAACGTGGATTGATAACGAGCGCGTTATCGTTATTCATGTAGAAGGATCACCAAATGCAGCGGCGATGCATATCGATGAGATAGAAAGCCTTTGTAAACGAAACATTCGTGTCTGCCTCATCAAGCACCTTCATAGCCCACAATTCGACTTTAGAAGCAGTATCAGCGCCTTGGTCACTCAGCCACTACTAGGGCAGCGCTTAATTAAAGCACTTGAAAGTTGTGCGGCAAATTTCTCGCACGCACAACAAGAGAGCATTTCAGCGCAACATGTTAAATCTTTGCCGAAAATTTTGGTCGTTGATGACAATACGGTCAATCAAAAAATCGCGGGGCTACACGTCACAAAAGCTGGCTTCGACTTTGATGTCGCAGTAAACGGACAAGAAGCGGTTGAGAAATTTCAACAGAATCAATACAGCCTAATTTTAATGGACTGCATGATGCCCGTAATGGATGGATTTGAAGCCACCCAAATAATTCGTCAAATAGAAGTAAAAGAAAAACGCGCTTTCAGAATTCCGATTATTGCTCTAACGGCAAGTGTGGTCGATGACGATATACAAAAATGCTTTGACGTTGGAATGGATGACTATGTGCCCAAACCGTTTAAAGCAGGGTTGCTTAAAGAGAAGTTAGATAAGGCAATTGGGTTACGTGTTTCCAACACGACGCCTGCTGAACCACACCAAGAGAACACTACTCTCGATACAACTCATAAACTACCTGCGAGTTCAGAGCAACCAGAAGCAACGGTAACGCCTATTCGCTCCGAACGTATCTTGCTTGTCGAAGACAATAGAGTGAACCAGAAAGTGGCTTCTCTATTGCTATCTAAAGCAGGCTATCAATTCGAAGTCGCAGAAAACGGACAAATTGCAGTCGAAATGTTCCAAAAAGATGGAAAGTTTGATGTTATTTTGATGGATTGCATGATGCCCATAATGGATGGGTTTGAAGCTTCTAGGCAAATTAGAGCTTATGAAGCGAGTAAAGGATTAGCTAAGACGCCCATTATCGCATTAACAGCAAGCGTCGTTGATGATGATATTCAACGCTGCTTTGATTCAGGAATGGATGCCTACGTACCAAAGCCTGTGCGCAAAGAAAAACTGTTGTATCAAATTGAACAAGCAATGTAGGTGGATTCTATGAGTAGAAATCATTCTCGCGTTGCTTTTCCTTTGCGTTACATAAAACGCTATCTGTTTATTCTGATTGCCCTTCTTTCATTAAATTGCCAAGCTCTCGCTGCAGAGAGCTACGCCGTTTTCTCATTTAATGACGAATTCTCTCCGCTCACTGTCAATAAAGCGCGAAAGTTGTACAGAGGGAAGACGCAACTTTTACAAGGCCAGCGAATTGAACTCTCTGACTGGCCTGCGACATCAACAGAAAGAGCTGAGTTCTATCGTTATCTTCTCAACAAAAATTTAGCGCAAATGAACGCGCATTGGGCAAGCTTGTCTTTTTCAGGTAAAGCTAGACCGCCAAAAGTGATTGCACGCTCCAGCATTGATGACCTCATAGCATGGATGCAAGAGAAGCCCAATAGAATTGGTTATGCCCCAACATCGAGCGTCCCTAGTAATGCTCATGTTTTATGTGTGGTTAGCTCGGAGAATTGATATGAAAAAATATTTAACCATGTTATCGCTGAGTATCGCGACCTTTCCGAGCTCAGCCACGATTGAACTAACAGAACAACTTTCTTTAAGTGGTTTTGGCTCTACTTCGTGGGCAAAATCCGATAACCCAACTACGTTACTAGTTAACCGCTTTATTGGCGATGAATCTTGTTTCGATTGCGATACCACTTTCGGCATGCAGCTCGATTATTTTCACAAGGCATTTCGGGCATCCGCACAAGTCGTAAAGCGCCCGCAAGACCATTGGAGCTCGCCTCAGCTCGAGTGGGCGTATTTGGCTTATACCTATCAAAACATAGAAATACGAGGAGGACGCTTAAGACTGCCACTGTTTTTGATGTCTGAGTACAACTATGTCGGCCACGCTTTTACCCAAGCCCGCCCACCGAATGAGGTATATGACAGCATTCTAGGTATCACGGCTTATAACGGCCTATCTGCACGCTGGATTCATGACCTCAATGAGCAAGTCGTACTTACTGCCATGCCGTTTGTCGGGTTTAAAGACAATAGTGACGTAACCATCAATGAACGTACTGAATTGGAAATTGAGTCAAACAATACTGCAGGGATGAACTTAACGCTAAGCGGAGAGAGCTATCGTTGGAATTTTTCCTACCTCCACGGCGATTATGATCAAACAACGACGCTCTCTAACATTGAGCAGTCCACTCCCGGTGGCGGAACCACAATCATTGACCGTCTAGTTGAAACAGAAAAAAACAACACGATCGATCTGTTCTCTCTAGGGTTAAGATACGAGCTCGATAACATTGTGATTATGGCAGAAGGACAGACCAGCAATCTTTCCTCATCTTGGTACGCGACAACAAGTTATAATGTAAACAAGCTGACTCCTTATATTGTTTACGGTCAGCAGTTTAATAGTCGGGATAAAAAAAGTGGAGACAGTTTCTTACTCGGATTGAGATACGATCTAGATTACAACGTTTCCCTAAACGCAGAATGGCAAAGGTTCAACGCCTACAATAATAGCTCTGGCGCGTTTTCATCAGCCCCAAAGGATGACAGTGCGAGCCTTTATACGCTAATGCTCAACTTCGTTTTTTAATGTTTCTTACAGTACCAACTTCCACAACACTGGGGGCTGTTTGTTGTATTAAGAAGGCTTTTTGCAACACGTAACTAAACGCTAAACAACTGGAAGGGATAGAATCGATCAGATAGGTAAGTGGCAATCCAAACAGAGACAAAGGTTACTCTATTTCGGTTTATTTTGATTGCCTTTTAACCGCTTTTCTTTGCGTCGCAGTGCCCGGAAAAACTTTGACTCTTCGTGGTACCAACCAAGGACACTAATTGGAAAGCCCACGAGCATCATAATAAAAACATCCGCAGGGAGTTGTTCCCAAATGTCGCTTAAAGAATGCAGCTCTCCAAAAATGAACAAACCGATGACTTTACCAAGCAGTAATGCACAACAAATCATAAAGAAGGACTTTAATATATAGTGCCATTTGCCTTTTTTACGCTCTTCTCTCCAATAGGCATATTTATATTGTCGATCGTACATTCATCCCCCCCTAAAGTAAACTTGCCGTAAGTTTAAGCATCTCGATAGCGTAAAGTGCGTTGGCACCTCTTTAATCATAGTGCGTATCTAAAGTGAATGCTTGTCGTGGCAATAAGAAGGAGAGGTATTCTGTAGTAAGAGCTACATAATCTCTGAACGTTATATGTCTTGTGTCATTCGGATGATGCCTGATTTTGCTTATCGCTAGTGTTTTCTGAACACCCAAATCGGGCCGATGAGTAGAAACTGTAAATCCTCAAAAAACGACGGTTTTTTACCTTCAATCTTGTGACCGATAAATTGCAATATCCACAATACGCCAAACAAAAGCATAGAAATATGCAGAACGGGCAACATCAATACCTCTAGAGACCAAATAAGGCCAATGCACGCTAATGTGTAGCCGATCATCATCATGAATACGCTCAGAGACAAACGAAAATAGAAAACCCAAGTGGGGATCACCGCTACCCAAACCCAATTAAGTTCGAAGCCTAATAATGAAATCTGGGGAATCGACCAAATAAGTCCAACCACAGAAAGGTAAATACCTGGAACTGCGATTGTGTGAATCTTTTGGTTGATAGGGTTTTGGTGACTCTCACCATATTCTTTTAGCCATTCAGATAATGCTCGCATATCATTCCCCTTTTCCACCTTCTTATTCTTATATAGCCCGAGGATGAAAAAGGTGCGAATTTTTCCGTAAAGGCTACGAGCAACGAGCGACAAGACAACAGAGGCCAGTGCGTTGCCGATTACTCACCAAGCAACGCTCGTTGTGCTTTCGGCAGCTTGGCAACGACAAGAGCATAAGAGCGTTCACACAAATCTTGAATCAACCCATCCTCGACATCACCGTTAAAATAAACCGTTATCCAATGACGCTTATTTAAGTGATAACCCGGGATAATATCCGTAAACTGCGACGTTAAGACTTCTCCATCTTCTGGTTTTACTTTTACGCTGACATACTCCCGACCGTTTCTCTCTGCAATGATGGCAAACATCTTGCCTTTGATTTTGTATACAAGCGCTTCAGGCCCAAATGGGAAATCACTTTCTGCACACATGAAGGTACTTAAGTATTGTTCTAGTTCTTTGCTTTTCATATCCCCTACCTCCTTCTGCGTTCTCACTCAAATTGTGGCAATAGCAATTTTAACGCCTGGTTAACCTGCTCTTTTTCATTGCCTTCTAAACCATGCAATAACGATTGCTGAACGTCTACATGCTCCAAAATTAGCTTGTCAATTAAGGTTAAGCCTTGCTCTGTTAGTTCAACGGTGACGCTACGTCGGTCTTCTTTGCTATGGGTTCTGGTAATAAACCCTTTCTTCTCTAGTTTATCTAAGCGATTGGTCATCGCACCCGAAGTGAGCATCATTGATTCTATTAACGCTGAGGGAGTAAGACAATATGGTGAACCAGCTCGACGCAGTGTCGCTAACACATCAAATTCACCCATTTTCAGATCGTACTTCTTATGTAGCTCGGCGACCCTAGATTCCATGTGTTTTGCAATTCGCATTAGTCGACCCATTATTGCCATCGGTTCAGTGTCGAGGTCTGGCTTCTCCCTAGCCCACTGCTCTACCACTCTATCAATTGCATCCATTATTTCTCTCCAAACATCATATATTTTTTATTTTAACATAAAGATACTTTACAAAAAGCCACCTTGCCGATATCGTTACATTTAATTATCTCTACATAAAGATATTTAACATGAACATTTTACTTGCGATGATTCCTGCCTTTTTTTGGGGGACGACTTATGCTGTTACTCAGTTTACTCTACCGGACTGGCCTCCCGTTTTACTTGGTGCTCTAAGGGCACTGCCTGCGGGTCTTTTGTTGCTGGCAATAAAGCCCTCGTTTCCAAAAAGAAGTGAGTGGAAAGTGCTGCTTGTTTTAGGAACCATCAACATCGCTTGCTTCTTTGGTCTCATTTTTGTCATGGCGTTGACGCTTCCTTCTGCCATCTCTGGTGTTGGTATGGTTTCGGTCCCCGTTTTTGCGATGCTGTTTGGTTGGGCGGTCTACAAACGTCAGCCTAGTGGCATTCAAGCGATAAGCGGCGCAACTTTGATTGCTTTAGCTTGGTTCTTATTTGATCCTAGCTCTATTTCTCTCGAACCCGTGGGCTTACTTGCGATGATCTCCGCCATTATGTGCATCGTGATAGGAAGTAGCGTAACAAAGTCACTAGGTACAAAAATGCACTGGTGGACAGTGCTAACATGGCAGCTCATTTTGGGTGGCGTGATTATGTCTATCGCAACAAGTGTGCTGGCGATAAACAATCCAGAGCCATATGTTACGGTCGTTCAGGACGTATCCATGACGAATATTCTAGGGTTACTGTGGGTAGTTATTCTGAACACCGCATTAGGGTATGGCATGTATGTATGGTTATTACAGCGGATGTCGGTCGTAGATTTTACCTTTGGTGGTATTGCAAACCCAGTCGCAGGCATTGTTTCGGGCCTACTGCTATTGGGGGAAACGTTCACTCCTCTGCAATACAGCTTAATGCTAGGAATGATCGTAATGTCATTACTACCTCAGCTCATTACGTCAATCAAAACGAAAAGAGCCGCACTCTCCTCCTAAGTAACGTTAATTCCTAACACTCTAGAAGTAATGAGAGTGTTAGGAATCCTCAAGTGTAACCCCATCAGCAGAAATCAGCGCTAACCTAGGCAACTGACACCTTTAAAACGGTACGTTTTGACATTATGGCTGTTAAGCGCTTGCAAGGTTAGTCAGGGGCTCTGGTTTAGCGTAAACATAACCTTGAATAAGGTAAATCGCATGCTGAGCCAGATATTCGACTTGAGCCTGGCTCTCTACACCTTCTGCAATCATCTCACATTCCGCTTTGTTCGCTGCAGACACAATTGAGTCCAGCACTTTCAACTTTTGATCGTCAGATCCTATTGGATCAATGAACATCTTATCCACTTTTACACACCGGATGCCCAAATCTTGTAGGTAAGAAAAGCCACCATATCCGGTACCAAAATCGTCAATTTTGAACTTGTAGCCTTTATTCGTTAAATACAAAATCTCTTTTTTCGCGGCCTCAGTGTCTTTTACTGGTATTCTCTCGGTCAACTCAAAATGAATTCTATTCGAGATTGGCCAATTTAACTCCGACAGCAACTTCGTTAATACGCCTGACTCTAAATGGGAGGAAACAATATTGATGCTGACCCACGTATGCTCGGGCAAGTCACTTAAGTCTTGTATGATTTTACGAATAAGCTGATTGGTCATCGGGATAATCAGGCCACTTTCTTCTGCAGCACCAATAAACATATTTGGTGGCACCATTCCATCACGTCGCGACCATCGAATCAGAGCTTCATATCCTACTGTCTTACCATCGCGACTATCGACAATCGCCTGGTAGTAAGGAATAAATTCTGTATTACTAATCCCATTTTCAATTAGACCTGTAATGGATTTTCTCAAGCTTTTACCAGATATGTATGCAAAGGCAGTCACAAGACCAGCAAGCACACTTACAAGACCGCCCCACAAAAGTACTCTTTCCTGAGCATAATTTTTAAGTTTTTCACCGCTGTATATCTTGATGAGCATGTTGGCTTGAGACTCTCCTGAAAAGAAAAACTCTTTTGACAGTGCGTTTTCTTCTCCTGCAATATTCGCTTTGCCACGGCTTATCGTTAAATCACCAAATATTGGTTCATCATACTTAAACTCTACAAATAGGCAGTCTTTGCAAGGCGTTTTTATTACCTCGTTAACCCAACTGTTATCAAGTACCCAGAAGACTTCAACGTGTTCATTATCATAAATGACCATCCACTCTATTTGGTCATTCTGTTGCGGCAAAATAAGTGATGCGAAAAAGTTTTCATCCATCTGAAATCGTTCACTACTAGATGGGCGAGACACTTCACTACCAACCGTGGAACACGTTTTTCCGCCTTCTGTGGTCATCGCAATAAAACGAATGTAACGGTTATAAAAACGTGGGTCGCGTAAAGTTCTTACATCACTATCACTACAAGTAAAATCTAACTGAGCAATCTGCTTCACTATTGCTCCGTCCAAATAGGCAGACCTTTGATTTAAATAATCTACGTAAGCATCTATTTTCGACGCTTTTACCGAGTTGACGTAAAAGTTGGTTATCGAATGAAAGGCCACTACAAATATGGCGATGGGAACTAAGCCGAGTAAAATGGCATACCTTGTATTCTTTGTTATCAAAGTTCGTCCTGCTAATCTGTCAAGCAACCTAAGTGGGATATGAATACTATCTCATTTTTATAGTCCAAAAAGTGAGGAATGACGCTCAATAAAATTATAGACTCAAGTGGCTTTCAGATGTCGGGATTTAGAATGTGAGCACCAAACCACATTCGAGGAGAACAAAGTAGCGACTAAGTGGAAAGTAAGAACGAGCCCAATTGTTAAGTCATCCGTAATAAAAGTGACGACTTGGAGCTTGAGCAATACTTTTTAGATAGGCAGCAGATACGCTAAAAAACAAAAAGGAAACGATTGATACCAACCGCTTCCTTGATTTGTTATTGCTATTTAAAAGCGCGTGAATTACGCCACTTCAAGAATCACTTTTTCCAACTTATCTAAACCTTCACTAAGCACTTCAGGCTCAATGGTTAGCGGCGGCAACAAGCGAATCACGTTCGCTTTTACCCCACAAGAAAGCAAAATCAGATCATTTTCTTGCGCTTTAGAAATCACCGCTTTGGTCATCTCTTGTAGCGGCTCACCCGTTTCAGGATCAGTAAATTCAATCGCCATCATCGCACCTGTAGTACGGATTTCACCGATAGCAGGCACTGACTGTTGCAGTTTTGTCATACGAGCATTGACCACTTCACCGATACCCATTGCTTTAGCACACAAGTCTTCTTCTTCGATAATTTTCAGTACTTCAAGACCAGCAACACAGCCAAGTGGCGAGCCCGCATAAGTGCCACCTAAACCACCAGGTAGTGCAGAATCCATCACATCCGCTTTCCCAACTACCGCTGAGATTGGGAAACCACCAGCAATGCCTTTCGCCATTGTCATTAGGTCAGGTTCAATGCCTAGGTATTCTGTTGCAAACATTTTACCGGTACGAGCAAAACCCGTTTGGATTTCATCGGCAATCAGCATAATACCGTGCTTATCACACAGCTGACGCAAGCCTTGTGCAAACGCTTCAGGTGCTTTGTAGAAGCCGCCCTCGCCTTGTACTGGCTCGAAGATGATCGCCGCAACGCGTGAAGGTTCAATATCGCACGCAAATAGGTCGTCGATCGCTTGTAAGCTTTGCTCAATGCTGATGCCGTGGAACGCATTTGGGTACGGCGCGTGGTAGATTTCATTCGGGAAAGGACCAAAACCTGCTTTGTACGGCGCTACTTTACCGGTTAACCCCATCGTCATATTTGTGCGACCGTGAAAGCCGCCTTTGAACGCTATCACGCCGCTACGACCAGTATGAGCGCGCGCTACTTTCACTGCGTTTTCGACCGCCTCGGCGCCAGTGGTTAGAAAGATCGCTTTCTTCTTAGTCTCACCCGGTGCAAGTTCTGTCAGCTTTTCAGCCAGCTCTACGAATGACGCGTATGGCGTAACCATCGCACACGTGTGTGAGAAATTGTCCAGCTGAGCTTTTACCGCTTCGCTAATGCGCTTGTGAGAATGCCCGGTGTTAGTTACCGCGATGCCCGCTGCAAAGTCGATGTATTTATTGCCTTCAATATCCCATACGTAAGCGTTTTCTGCTTTCTCGACGTAAAGTGGGTACAGTGCGCCCATACCTTGAGCGATAACTTGGCTTCTTCTTTCGTGTAGTTGTTGGTTTGTCATTGTTTTGTCCTTAATTAGTTGCCGCCAAAGCAGAGATATTTCACGTCCATGTATTCATCGATACCTTGTTTTGCACCTTCACGTCCGATACCGGACTGCTTAACACCACCGAAAGGAGCCACTTCAGTAGAGATCATACCTTCGTTAATGCCGACCATGCCGTATTCGAGCGCTTCTGCGATTTTCCAAACACGGTGAATGTTTTGGCTGTAGAAGTACGACGCGAGACCGTAGATGGTGTCGTTCGCCATTTCGACTAGCTGTTCGTCGCTGTCAAAACGAATCACTGGCGCGACAGGGCCAAAGATTTCCTCGGAAACAATCTTCATGTCGTGAGTAACGTCTTTGAGAACCACTGGCTGCATAAATAGACCATCGAGCTTTTTAAGCTCTGAAACCGGCTTCGCGCCTTGCTCGATAGCACCATCAATAAGCGTCTGAATGCCTTGCTTCGCTGACTCGCTGATCACTGGACCAATGTTGACCCCCTCTTCCAATCCGTTACCAACTTTGAGCTGCTGAACCGCAGCGTCAAACTTAGCAACGAATTCGTCATACACTTTGCTGTGTACATAGAAACGGTTCGCACAAACACACGTTTGACCTGCGTTACGGAATTTCGACGCCATCGCGCCTGCCACAGCTGCATCAATATCCGCATCATCGAATACGATAAATGGCGCGTTGCCACCGAGCTCCATTGAGGTACGTTTGATGTCAGCCGCGCTTTGCTGCATCAGCACGCTACCGACTTGAGTAGAGCCAGTGAAAGACAACTTACGAATCAACGGGTGTGAAGTGAAGATAGCACCGACCTGACGGGAGTTTTCCCCCAATACCACTTGCAGCACATCGCGTGGGATACCCGCTTGATAGGCAAGCTCTGCAACCGCAAACGCAGACAGCGGCGTAGATTCAGATGGTTTTACCACAAAGCTACAGCCTGCTGCTAAAGCTGGCCCTGCTTTGCGCGTGATCATCGCAATTGGGAAGTTCCAAGGTGTAATCGCACAGGCGACACCAATTGGCTGTTTGATGGTCACCAAACGCTTGTCCGCACTTGGCGCAGGAATCGTCTCACCGTAGGTACGCTTCGCTTCTTCAGCAAACCATTCGATAAAGCTCGCGCCGTAAAGCACTTCACCTTGAGCTTCCGCTAGCGGCTTACCTTGCTCTAACGTCATCAAACGGCCAAGGTCGGCTTTGTTTTCTAACAGGAGTTGGAACCAACGATTGAGCATGCCAGCACGCATTTTTGCTGGCAGTGCCGCCCACTCTTTCTGCGCCACACTGGCACGTTCAATGCCATTTAAAATGTCGTTTTCGGTTGAAACTGGTGCGTACCCGAGGAGTTCTCCGGTCGCCGGATTAGTCACTGCAATGCCCTGTTGTGGATTCGCTACCATAAACGAAACAAGGCTTTGGTTTTGTATCTGTTGCATGGTCATTCCTTTTGACAACTCATCATCGCCGCTAAGCCAGCGGCGAGTTCATGTTTAAGCAGGGATCTGCTGCGTAATACAGTGAATGTTCCCTCCGCCGAGTAGAACCTCTCTCGACGGTATCGCGATGATTTGGTATTCCGGCATCGCGTTTTGCAAAATATCGATCGCCATAGCGTCGGTCTCTTCGTCCAGCATCGGCAAGAACACATGCTCGTTGACGATAAGAAAGTTCGCATAAGAGGCACTTAGGCGTTCGCCAGCTTGTCGACTCATTCCCGAACTGGCGTCAATGCCATTGGCTTCGCGCTCGCTGTAATGCAACGGACCCGGTAATGGCAAACGGACAATTTCAATATTGCGCCCTTTCGCATCGTGCTGAGATTTCAGTACTTGTTCCGCTTGACGAGACAACGCGTATTGCGGATCACTTGGGTCATCGGTCCAACTCAGTACCACCTTACCCGGTGCGATAACGTGCATCAGGTTGTCAACATGGCCGTCTGTTTCGTCATTGAATAAACCATTTGGCAACCAAATGACTTTTTCGATACCGAGGTACGCCTTTAACTGCTCTTCGATTTGCGCTTTGCTCAACTGCGGATTACGTCCTGGGCTGAGTAAGCACTCCTCTGTGGTGTAAAGGGTGCCTTCACCATCGGTGTGAATCGCCCCACCTTCAAGTACAAACGGTGCGCGGTAATAATCAATACCGATGATGTCGCACACCGAGCCAGCGACAAGATCGTCCTGCTGCCAGTTATCGTAAAGCCCGTTGTATTCGCCGCCCCACGCGTTAAATTGCCAACTAATCCCACGGCGCTCACCCGCCTGATTCACAAGCACGGTCGGCCCAATATCGCGCATCCACGCATCGTTAAATGGGATTTCCACCAAACGTACGTCTGAATGGAGCATTTGACGCGCTCGGTCAAAGTTGTGCGAGCATACCGCCACGCACACCTTGGTCACTTCCGCGATTAAGTTCGCGATTCTGGCGAAAGTCTCTTGCGCGGGTAATGCGTCATCACGCCAGTTGTCTTTCCTTTCTGGCCACGCTAGCCAAACTTCACTAACCGGCTGAAACTCAGCCGGAAAATAGAAGCCATCTTGCGCTGGTGTTGTCGATAACTTCATACTAACGCCTCTTTAAACAGCTAGCTTACCAACGCTGGTGTAAAGGTCTGGACGACGGTCGCGGAACAAGCCCCACGCATGACGCGCTTTCGCTATCGCAGCGAGATCGATTTCTGCGTAAATGATGGTTTCACCTTCACGTGGTGCTTCGGCAATTTTTGCACCAGTGTGGTCAGTGATAAAAGAAGAGCCGTAGAACGTGGTCTCGATACCGTCATCGACCTCAGTACCTACTCGGTTTGACGCGATGACTGGAACGAGGTTTGCTGCCGAGTGACCTTGCATTGTACGTTGCCAGTGATCACGTGAATCCAACGTTGGATCTTGAGGCTCAGAACCGATTGCAGTTGGGTAGAAAATCGCTTCAGCCCCGTGTAGAGCCAAACTGCGTGCAAGCTCTGGAAACCATTGATCCCAGCAAATGCCAGCACCGAACTTACCGAACTTGGTTTGCCACACTTTGAAACCGGTATCGCCAGGGCTAAAGTAGTACTTCTCGCTGTAGCCCGGGCCGTCAGGAATGTGTGACTTGCGGTAGTTATCTAGTACCGTGCCATCGGCATCTATCATTACTAGCGAGTTAAAAAACGTGTTGCCCGCTTTTTCAAAGTAGCTAACAGGAATAACCACGCCGAGTTCTTTCGCCAGAGCGCTCATCTCTTTAATGAGACGGCAATTCTCCGTTTCTTCCGCAAGCTCGAAATACTTTGCTTCTTGTTTTTTGCAGAAGTAAGGCGCAGCGAACAGCTCTTGCGGAAGAATCACGTTCGCACCGTTTTGTGCTGCTTCACGAATCGCCTTTTTTGCTTTGGCTAAGTTGTCTTCTAGATCCCAGCTTTTCGTCAGTTGAAGGGCTGCAAATTTCACTACTTTGCTCATTGGATATTCCTTATCTCTTAAATCGCCAGTTTGTCACGTAGGTTGTAGTAAGCCGCACCCATTGCCGTAAACGGAATTTGGAAGTGGCGGCCACCTGGGAAGGAGTAATGTTTCAGTGCAGCAAACGCATCGAAACGTTCAGCGTGTCCGGTCAATGCTTCTGCCAACAACTTGCCTGCTAGATGAGTACACGTTACACCGTGACCGCTGTAGCCTTGGAGGTAGTAAATGTTGTCTGCAAACGAGCCAAATTGCGGCATGCGTGAGTAAGTCAGCAAGAAGTTACCCGTCCAGGTGTAATCGATCTTAATGCCTTTCAATTGTGGGAAGACTTTTTCCATCTTCGGACGGATCAGTGCTTCGATGTTTTCTGGGTCACGTGCGCCGTAAACCACGCCGCCTCCGAACAACAAACGCTTGTCGGCGGTTAAGCGGAAGTAGTCAAGCAAGTAGTTACAGTCCTCAACGCAGTAGTCACTGGTCAGCACTTGTTTTAGCTGCTCATCATCACTCAAAGGCTGAGTCGCCACCACTTGTGTGCCACACGGAATCGCTTTGTTGCTGATGTTTGGTGCCAAACCACCAAGGTAGGCGTTACCTGCCAGTACCACGTACTTGCTCTTCACGCTGCCTTTCGCCGTTTTCACTACTGGGTTGATCCCTTTGTCAATCGACACGACCGCCGACTGCTCAAAGATTTGACCACCTAGAGAAATGAGCGCAGCGGCTTCACCTAATGCCAGTTTCAGTGGGTGAATATGACCACCGCGCATATCCAGCAAACCGCCAGTGTACACTTTCGTACCTACCGCTTGTTCTACCTCTCCTGCGTCAAGCAGAGTCAGTTGGTCGTTGCCGTAACGCTCCCAGTTCTTCTTATGTTCTTCTAGCCCTTTGAGTTGTTTACTGTTCAGTGCCGTGAACAAACCACCTTGCTTGTAATCACAGTTGATGTCGTATTTGTCGATCAGACCACGGATGATATCGCCGCCTTCAAAAATCATATCGCACAGAGCTTTGGCTTGGTTTTGGTCGTAACGGCTTTCAATCACGTCAACATCTCGGCTGTAGCTATTAACGATTTGGCCGCCGTTACGACCAGTTGCCCCAAAGCCCACTTTTGCGCTTTCTAGCACAACAACTTTAAAACCTTTTTCCGCTAGGTGCAGTGCAGAAGAAAGACCAGAGAATCCCGCACCGACTACACACACATCGCACTCGATGTCGTTTTGCAACTGTGGGTATTCCGGCATGTTTGGCACAGAGTGCGCGTAGAACGAATCCGTATGCTTGTTCATAGAACTATTCCTTTATTTATCGTAATCGTCAGCAGTCTTAAGGATGGAGGCGAATCCAAGTGGTTTTGGTTTCGGTGAATTTTTCAATCGCGTGGAGAGACTTGTCTCGACCGTTTCCGCTCATTTTGAATCCACCAAATGGGACCGTCATATCACCTTCGTTGTAGTTGTTAACCCAAACCGAGCCGGCTTGCAGTCGTTTTGCTACGCGATGAACGCGGTTGATATTGCTACTCCAGAGTGCCGCGCCTAAGCCGTACTTCGAGTCGTTGGCAATCTCAATTGCTTGCGCTTCGTCTTTGAATGGAATGACACACAGCACCGGACCAAAAATTTCCTCTTGGGCGACACGCATCTTGTTGTCGACGTTGTCTAAAATGGTTGGGGAAACAAATGCGCCCGGCCCATCGACATCGCCGCCACAACGTACGTTTGCACCTTCTGATTCACCTAACGAGATGTATTCCAATACTTTTGATTTATGATCTTGGTCGATGAGCGCACCCATTGATGAACTTGGGTCCATTGGGTCTTTTGGCGTGAACGCTTTCGACGCTTGAATAACTTTTTCTATAAACTGCTCTTTGATGCTTTCGTGAACAAGCAGGCGGGTTGCCGCGACGCACACCTCACCTTGGTTGTAGAAACACCCTGCGGCGGTTTCTGCTGCTGCGCGGTCTAAATCATCACAATCTTCAAACACGATGTTCGCGTTCTTGCCGCCCGCTTCTGCAAACACGCGCTTTAGGTTGCTCTCACCCGATCTGACCATCAGTTGGCCTGCAATGCGCGTCGAGCCTGTGAAGGCGATGCAGTCTACGTCTTGGTGTTTCGCCAGCGCGTCGCCAGCTTCATGACCAAAACCCGTAACGACTTGGAAAACGCCTGTTGGTAAGCCCGTTTGAGAAGCAAGTTGACCTAGAAATATCGCGGTGAGAGAAGATTTTTCTGACGGTTTTAGAATCACGCTGTTACCAGCGGCTAAAGCAGGACCAAGCTTCCAGCACGCAAGCCAAAGGGGGAAGTTCCACGGTACAACCGCAGCAACCACACCAATTGGTTGATGAGAAATAAAAGCGTGTACATCTTTTTCGGTTGGGGCAACTTCGCCGTATACTTTGTCGATTGCTTCTGCGTACCAGCGTAATGCACTCGCCGCACCAGGGATATCGGTAGAGAAGCTGTGAGAGATAGGCTTACCGGTATCAAGCGTTTCTAGCAGAGCCAATTCTTCTTGGTTTTGATCAATCAAGTCAGCAAACTGTTTAAGCACTGCTTTGCGATAAGCTGGGCTGCTCTCGCTCCACTGACCGGATTGAAATGCTTGGCGAGCGTATGAAACCGCGAGATCAACATCTTCATTTTGGCAACGGGCGATTTCGGTGAATATCTCATCTGTTGCTGGGTTAACTACCGGGATGGTTTGCCCTGTTAAAGCGGCACTGTATTCACCGTTAATGTACGCCCTGTTTTCGATGTTTAGATTGTTTTTTAGTTCAATCCATTGCTCTTGGGTTTTCATACGCTCTCCTTGTGATCACACAAGGCAAGCCCCCACTAAAATGTGGTTGGCGTATGCGCACTTATCATTCGACAAGCCTTGTCTGTGTGATTTGTAAATCGATGGGGCTTCGTCGTATCAATAATGTACGACTCGCCCGCTGTTATGACATGAGATTGCCCTTTATATTCCAGAGTGATTTCACCCTCTAATACGGTGCCAATCTCTTCGCCTTCGTGTTTGATTTCTGCCGCACCAGTGGTTCCATAAGGTGCGTATTCCTCGATCAAGAATCCGATGACTTGATCTTTGTCACCATTCGTTACCAGTTTCATGGACACCGTCTCGCTCCCGATTTCCACAAGATCTGACGGCTTGATGACTACTTTCACTTCATCGTTCGAAGGTTGTTCAAAAGTGAAAAACTCTGATAACGATAAAGAAAATACATTAACGATTTTTTGTAGTGAGCTGACCGACGGGCTCACTTTGCCATTTTCAATGGATGAGATTGCACTGTGGGTAATACCAGCGCGCTCGGCTAGTTCCCTTTGTGACAATCCATGTTTTTTTCGTAACTGAACAATATTTTTACCAATCTCTTGATTGTCCATTCATACAGCTCCAAACGTTTAACGAGAGGTAGCCATCATAAATTCATTGAACAAAATTTGAGAGAAATGATTGGTTTTTGCTTCCCATTCTGGGTGCCACTGCACGCCAACGAAAAATTTTTGATTAGGAAGACTAAATGCTTCTACCAAGCCATCCGGGGCTTTAGCTTCTACTTGTAATAGAGGAGCAAGCTGATCGACGCCTTGGTTGTGTAGTGTGTTCACTTCAAAGAAGGTGGTATTTTCCCAATGATTTTGCGCCAGCCATTGTTCAAATAAGCTCTGCTTTTGAACTAGCACAGCGTGTGCTGGCGCGTATTTTTGTTCGAAATCTTCAACAGGCGCTTCACGATGGTCATTGAAGCCGGAGTCATGAACGGCTGGGTTTAACGAGCCACCAAGTGCGACATTCATCTCTTGAAAGCCGCGGCAAATACCAAGGCACGGAATGTTTTGGTCAACCGCATGACGAATTAACGTGAATGAGAGCTCATCACGAGCTTCATCTTTGTAGCTCTCTTCGTGCGTTGCATTGTATCGATGTGGCGCAACGTTAGAGTGGCTGCCAGGAAAAAGAAAACCATCACATATGTCTAGGATGGTGGTTACGTCATCGACCGACATGTCGGGAGCCAACATAATCGGTAGTCCTCCAAAATCCTTTATGGCGCGAAGGTAAAAGTCGTTGACCGCTTGTATCTGATAGCCACCCAACTCTTTAGCGCAGCTAACCACACCAATGATGGGTTTGTGTGTATCTGCCATGATATGTCCGTGTTCAATTTATTTAACACAAACCCTACAAACCATGTACAAAATTATCAACACAGATAACCATTATTATCGTCACAACGTGATCTGACGCACTTTTTAGGCTTCAAAACTGAATATTTATGCTCATTATATTGAACAAAACAAAACCAACTGTTACAAAATAGTTAACAGAAAGACATAAAAACCAGCCGTTAAACATCAAAAGCACAGTGTAAGTGCATGTTTAAATTAAAAATAACCTGAAAAACAAACAACTCGTTCAGAGTGCTGTAATTTATTTGTTAATTTGGTTATTTCTAATTTCTACTCGTCAGGCTATTTGGAGAAGAAAATGGAATCGTATCTACAGGAAGTACAAAATTTTAAACAAAAATGGCCCGATATTGAATTTATCGATCTCATCTTTACCGATATAAATGCCACCCCAAGAGGAAAACGCATCCCGATAGATGCTCTAGAAAAACTGAATAAAGGTGTTGCCCTCCCCCTTTCGACCATCACCCTAGATACCAAAGGTAACGTCGTTGAAACGGCCGGGTTGGGAGAAGATCTCGGAGAGCCAGATAATCTCTGCTATCCAATCAGCGGCACCTTAATGCCGACGGCAAAAGAACAAGTTGGTCAGCTACTGCTTAGTATGATGGATGAAACCGGGCAGCACCCTAACCCACTGTTCATCCGAAACATTCTCGCTTCTATATTGCAAACACTGCATGCTAAAGACCAATATCCTTGTGTCGCGCTCGAGCTGGAGTTCTATTTAATAGACAAAACCCGCGGCGAAAATGGCGAACCATTAACGGCAATTAACCCCACGAAAAAAACTCGAGAAAAAGATACCGAGGTTTACGACCTTGATGGACTAGATGACTACGCTGATTTCTTGGCCGACCTTAATCGAATTGCATTAGAACAAGGTTTAAACACTTCCGGAGCCCTATCTGAATCGGCACCAGGGCAGTTCGAAATCAACTTCAACCATTCTAAAGATGTACTTCGAGCATGTGATGAAATCATCATCGCAAAACGCTTGATTCGCCAAGTCGCTCATCAGCACGGATTTGACGCCACATTTATGGCGAAACCTTTTAGTGAGCAAGCGGGTAATGGCATGCACATTCACCTCAGCTTGGTTGATACAGATGGTAACAACCACTTTAGCCAGCCAGACGGTCAAGCGAGCGCCTTCTTCTATCAAACCATGGCAGCGATGCTGTCACAAACATCCGATGCCATGGCCCTAATCTGTCCTAACGTTAACTCTTACCGTCGCTTTGTTCCTGGCGCTTACGTCCCAACCAAAGCCGATTGGGGAGAAAACCACCGCGGTGTTGCGTTGCGTGTGCCTATCAGCGATAGCAAAAATCGCCGTATAGAGCATCGTATAGCAGGCGCTGACGTTAACCCATACATTCTCGCTGCAGTAGTACTTTCCGCAGTATTAGCGAGTGAAAGCTACACCAAAGATCAATGTCCACCGACTCTCAGTGATGATGCAATTGAGTTACCTCTGCGTATGTCAGAAGCTCTAGAGCGACTGGAGCACAGTGAGCTAGCTCAATACATCTCAAGAGACTTTATCGATTTGTATCTAGCTTGCAAACAGAGTGAACTCGCAGAATTTGAGCGAGCGATTACTCCATTGGAAATCGACTGGATGTTGCACTCGGCATAAACAAAGGAAATGAACTTTATGACTACGCAGACCAAGGCGCTGGATGCGCCTCTTAAAATCAACTCTCAACACATTATTGTTTCTTTAATCTCGGTTGCGACGTTTGTCTTTTTTACCACAATCGGTTTGAACCATGAGGAAGGCGAAGCCTACGGATGGATGAGTCTTTTACCAACGGCGTTGGTATTGGTCTTTGCGCTGACAACACACCGAACTGTGGAAGCCCTCTTTAGCGGCGCTATTGCCGGTGTTCTTCTGCTTAACCCAACTGAAGCGGTGGAACAGATTGTTGATATTTCCATGAGTGTAATGATGGATGAAACTATCGCCTGGATCATCCTCGTTTGTGGTTTGATGGGCGGCCTAATTGCTATTTTGGAGAAAGGCGGCAGTATCTTAAGCTTCTCCGACATGCTGGTCACGAAAGTAAAAAGCCGTAAGCAATCGATGCTGATGACCTTTGCGTTAGGTATTCTGATCTTTATCGACGATTATTTGAATGCGATTGCAATTTCTTCCTCAATGAAAAAAGTTACGGACGGTTACCAAATCTCGCGTGAAAAGCTCTCATATCTTGTGGATTCAACCGCCGCACCTATCTGTATCCTCGTACCAATTTCCACTTGGGCAATTTTCTTCAGTTCTTTGCTAGAAGCAAACGGAGTAGCAGAAGCGGGAGATGGTATCAAAGCATACATTGAAGCTATTCCATACATGGCTTACGGCTGGGTAACGCTGGTGATTGTTTTGCTGGTTGCAATGGAAAAGGTCCCAGATCTAGGCGCGATGAAAAAGGCAGAAAAGCGTGCGAAGAATGGTCAAGTTCGTCCAGACGGCGCAACAGATGTCGACTTTGGTCCCGATGTATCTGCACATACCAACCCAACCATGGGCCTTGTCAACTTCTTGTTACCAATGATCGTACTTGTTGCCGCAAGTTGGTATTTTGGTATCGATCTACTTGCTGGTGTTTTCGTCGCGTTAATCTTTACTATTAGCTTTTACGGCGCACAAAAACTGATCTCGATGAACGACATGTTCGAAGCTGTTTATGATGGCATTAAAGTTATGCTACTGCCGCTTGCGACCGTTATTGGTGGTTTCATGTTGAAATCGGTCAACGACTCATTGGGCGTCACGCAGTATGTCATTGAGACCGTCAGCCCTTACCTGTCAGCGTCTTACTTCCCTGCGATTATCTTTATGATTACGGGCGCGTTGGTATTTGCAACCGCATCGTCTTGGGGAACGTTTGCAGTAGCGATGCCAATTGTTCTACCTTTGGGCGAACAGCTTGGTGTGCCTCTACACTTAACCGTTGCAGCGCTGCTTTCAGCATCAGCGGCAGGGAGCCACTCTTGTTTCTTTAGTGACTCAACCGTGTTATCTGCACAAGGTTCGGGCTGTACAGCAATGCAACACGCAACCACACAGTTTCCTTATGCGTTGATTGGTATTGTTGCAACCGCGATTTTCTTCTTCATCATCGGTTAGCCCCTTTATCTAATTGCAAAACCCTGCTCAAAAATAGCGGGGTTTTGTTCTATCAAGTCAAATGATCCTCTTAAAACGACTTTACGCCCGTTCAGTATAAAAATACTCAAAGATATACAGCTGCACTCAATAAGGGTTTGGTAAACCTAATATTTTTGGTTTACGCTTAGCGAAGCGTTTATTGTGCAACAAGGCAGCTTTTGAGTAACTTAAATGCCGCCTTAATACAGTGTTAACGGTTGGAGAGACATGAAAAAGTTAGCCCAAGAGATATGGATATTTGATGGAGATCCCGTCCAATTTTTAGGACTCCCATACACCACTCGTATGACTATTGTTAGGCTTTCTGATGGTGGCCTTTGGGTTCATAGTCCAATTCAGTTATCAAATTCGATTAAAGAGCAAATCAACAATCTAGGCCAAGTGAAATACTTAATCGCTCCTAATCATTTACACCACTTGTTCTTATCTGAATGGGTATTTGCCTATCCTAGCGCAGAAGTTTATGGCACAGATGAAGTCATCAAGAAGTGCCGTGATATACACTTTCACGCTTCACTTAACCAAGGCGGTAATGCTTGGAACTCTGAGATTGAACAAGAACTATTTTCTGGCTCTCCATTAATGGAAGAGTGTGTGTTTTATCATCGACTTTCAAAGACCTTAATTGTTACTGACCTCGTCGAGAATTTTTCTGGCCAGGACTTTAACTACTGGCAGCGGTTTGTGGCTAAAGGGGCCGGTATTCTTGCTCCGAATGGAAAAATGCCTTTGGATTGGCGCCTAAGTTTTATGTTTAGCAAACAAGAGGCTCGAAAACACTTAAATAAATTGCTGTCTTGGAAACCTAATATATTGGTTATGGCTCACGGTGAAATCGTCCTTGATAATGCAGACGAGTTCTTACAGCGCTCTTTTAAGTGGCTAGTATGAGACAACATTGAAAACTCACACAACAGAATAGACAAGAAGCTATTTTAAAACATTAGGCCCTTTTAGCTTAGTCTTAGGGACGAATTTACAGCACTACACGTTATGTTTAACGATAAGCTCCCCTATTCCTCTTAATTGAGCATTATGCAGCAATTTAAAATTCCGTTAGAATTGCACTTCAAAAACTTCAATGCGAAGAATTCTGGACATTGATACGGACATAAGTTCAAGAGTTAACATAACGCTATAGCAATCTCTTACTAATAATTTGCTTCGAGACATTCGCATACTCCCGAAACAAACCCTTCTACTCTAAAGGTTTTGTTAATAACAGTTGCCATGCTTGTTAGTTATTCTCGTTGAACTCAGTATCTTGAAGTTGTTTGAATATATAAATTTAAAAAAAAGAGACATAAGATGCACAAAAAACTCATCATTCTAAGCTTGCCTATTCTATTAGCTGCATGTGCAGCACCAAAGTATACGGTAGAAACAATCTCGAAAGAAAATCAGAGCAAGGAAATCACCATCGTAAAAGACAACGCCACGCGAGATGTTTTCTTAGATTCGATGCAAGACTGGTGTTTGGATACCGCCCATAAATGCACAGTCGTAAGCGACGGCACGCCTCCTGTTAGCTCTGAGCTAACACTTACTTACGTATCACGCTGGAGCTGGGATTTTAGAACATTTATCGCTGATGCTCAGATCAAAGCCTACAAAAATAACGAAAAAGTAGGACAAGTTGAATTTAAAGCACCAAACAGCGCGAATCCAGATAAATGGGGTAAAGACAACAAACGAATCATTTCGATGATGGATCTGTTATTCGGTAAACAAACCGTGAGTGAGGCTCAATCCAAGATTAAGCTGGGCGAAATGTAATGAGCCGAACAATTGCCCATTTAACAAGCATCATATATTTGTAGAGAAAGATAGGAATGTTTAAGTGACTGAAGTCAAAACCATTGGGCTTTTCTTTATAACCGCCATTGCAGAAATATTAGGCTGCTACTTACCTTATCTCTGGTTAAAGGAAGATAAGTCAGTTTGGCTTTTGGTACCAGCAGCGCTATGCCTTGCTATGTTTGCTTGGCTTCTATCTTTACATCCTACCGCAACTGGCAGAGTTTATGCTGCTTACGGAGGTGTCTATATTTTTGTCGCAATTCTATGGCTGTGGTGTATCGACGGCGTTCGACCAACGCTCTGGGACATAGTGGGGGTTTCTGTCGCTATGCTTGGCATGTCAATCATCATGTTTTCACCCAGAGCATCCTAAACGTAACCGAGGGAAACCCTTACGCTTAGTATTTTGGCTATGTGCTAGATTTATTGATTAATAACATTATGACGTAATTGCTACATAGCCAAAGTATGCTTGGGCTTCACCCCAAAACAGCGCTATTTATAGGAGATACCAATGAACCATGCAGTGAAGGCAAGATTTGATGAGTATCCAAAACATGTGCGTATTCGGATAGAAGAGCTACGAAATATCGTCTTAACTATCGCTTCTGAATTAAAACTGGGGGAAGTTGAAGAATCTCTAAAATGGGGAGAGCCAAGCTACAGTGTGAAAACAGGTAGCCCGGTAAGGATGGATTGGAAACAGAAAACGCCTAGTCGTTATTATCTGTTCTTTAATTGCCAAACTAAGCTCGTCGACACATTCCGCGAACTGTATAGTGACTCACTTGAGTTTCAGGGTAATCGAGCAATAATTCTATCTTTATCAGCACCTTTGCCAGAAGCTTCAATCAAGACCTGTTTAGAATTAGCATTAACCTATCAAAAGCGAAAGAACTTACCTCTTTTAGGTATGTAAGATCGCTTAATAAAACTATTTACGGCCGATTAACCATATTCAACTACTCTACCTTTGTATCCTTTTTAATGCTTCCGCAGTAAAGTTTTAGATTAAGTGGTCACCTTAATAGCGCCGTAACCAAACTAGTAATATCGAAATAAAGAAGAGTTTATGAAATCAAAAATCTTGTTCTTACTTATGCTTGGAGCTCATTTCAATGCTTTTTCAGCGACGAACTATCAAGTCAATGTGGTAGTAACAGAGCCTCAATCAACATTCATTTTTCCGACTTTTGAAATATCCTCTAAAGGAAAAAGCAAAACCAGTTTTGTCGACGGCTGCGCGTACTTAGGAACCCTTTCAGAACCGAGCAAAAATAGCATACAGCTTGAAGCTACCATGTCATGCAACCGAGATGGCGCTACGTCAAGGATGGAAATGCCGGTATTTGTACTCAACTCCGAGGGTCAAAGCGCGAGTTATGATCTTGTAGAAAACGGGATCGTGATGTGGAAATATTCTGTAGAAGTTAAGCCGTCACTTAAAAAGTGATATATCAGAAATACTAAAGTAACAATCAGCACTATTAACCGCCGCTTAAGTGTAATAGGTATATTCTTTACGACTTAATGACGTTACTTGTTGCCGCAAGTCTCCAACTCATGTACAAAACAGCCCTAATTTTAATAGGAGCTAAGTGGCATGAATTTAATTGTACGTCAGGTAACTTTAGGTGATGCTGAAGGCATTACAAACGTCCTCAACCCCATCATTATTGAAGGTTTATACACTGTATTAGATACGCCTTTCACACCTGAAGAAGAAAAAGAGTTCATTACTCATTTCCCAGAACGGGGCGTGTTTACAGTCGCTTTATCCGAAAATAGCTCACAAGTCATTGGTTTCCAAAATATCGAGCCCTTTGCACAATATACAAAAGCTTTTGACCATGTTGGCATAATTGGTACGTTTGTTAGTGACGGTGCTCGTGGCCAAGGTGTGTCTAAACAGCTTTTCAAATCGACATTCGAAGTAGCCAAACAAAAGGGTTACGAAAAACTATTTGCGTACGTTCGCAGCGATAATGAGCGAGCGTTATCAGCCTATCTCAAACAAGGCTTCGAAATTGTAGGGACCGCGAAGAAGCATGCAAAAGTTCGTGGGAAATACGTAGACGAAGTCCTCATTGAGAAGTTTTTGTAGGTGTTAAGTCGCTAAACACTAAGCACGCATATAAGAACATTTGAACCAAGACTCAATTTCCGTCGTAGAAATCTCTTTTCTAAAATAGGTTATTTGAAATGAAACTGACCTCGGAAACTGAGTCAAGAATAATAGAAATGGCATGGGAAGACCGCACCCCATTTGAGGCTATCGAATTCCAATTTGGTTTGAATGAATCCGACGTGATTCAGTTTATGCGTAGCCGGCTCAAATCAAGTAGCTTTAAATTGTGGCGTAAAAGGGTTTCGGGGCGCAATACAAAACACAACAAGCTACGAAACTCAGACATCATTAGAGGTTATTGCCCAACTCAATATAAGCCGCGATAGCGAACTGCACTTGGCATAAATTTTTATTACGAATCGCAACATTTATCGCCCTACCTTTGAATCAACTCCATGATTGGAGGGGAATAGTCACCACTTAATTCAACCTAGGTGTTTCAGGGCGATAATAAATTCAATGGGAGTCATCTTAACATCCTCAGACGCCATCAAACTAATGATTCCACAGAAAAGATTGACACAAAACGCCCACTAAAAATAACTCAGATTACGGCGTCATTTAACCCGTGTATCAATCTTCTTTGACCTTCTGTTTAGGCACTAGAATCACTAACCTTCTATTTTATCTTTGAAGGCACAGACAAAAAGCTGCATGATTAAAAAGGAAAAATAGCTGATAACGGTTTAACAAGCACTCGGAGCTTGGAGGCAATTTTGAACAAATTACTTATGATATTTGCGTTGGTTTCTTTACCTTGCTTGGCCTCTGATGATGTTGAAGATCCCTGCAAAGTAAAAGGCGGTGGCGTTATGGCTGGTTATCAGTGTGTAGAAAAGAAAATGGAATCTGCAGATAAAGAGCTTAACGAAAGTTACAAGGAAGCAATCGCTAGAATAGGTGAGGAAGAAAAAGCACTAAGGGAAACATGGTCTCAGACCGAACTGGTAGAGCCATTTCGAAAGGCCCAAAGAGCTTGGCTAAAATACAGAGACGCCGAATGTGAGTTTACGGGCCTGTCTTCTACGCCCTCACCCTGGCAAGGTGTCCAGATTGAAGAATGTAAGTTAAGAATGACGTTAGAACGCGTCGAGTACTTCAATGGTGTATACGTAGGCTAAACGGATTACATCTAACAAAGCACTTCAATAAGATTCGCAACTCTTGGCAATTTCAGTTTAAATGTACTCTGTGTTTAAGATGCAAGCGTTCAGGTTATGCGTAAAGCTTATATGGGTGTGAAATAAGTATGGAAAAAGACGATTTAGTTGGGCTAGTAGTTAAGTATTTCGAGAAAATAGATGCCGGTGATCCTAGCTATCTGGATCTATTCTCAGAGGATGTTGATTTTTTCTTTCCTAAATTTGGGCAAGCGAAAGGAAAGAGTGCCTTAGTGGAGTTTGGCAATAGGATTGGTAGCTCGTTGATTAGTATCTGGCACGACATAGACGGCTTTCAAATAACGACTGCTGGAAACAAGGTGATTGTTGAAGGACAGGAAGGCGGCGTAATGAGTGATGGTACCTCTTGGCCGGACAACAAAGTTTCCACAGGGCGTTTTTGTAGTGTATTTGAGTTTGAAGGAAAAATGATAAGTCGTATGTTTGTGTACGTAGATCCTGACTTCCCGAGTCGAGATTTTGAGAGAATTTCCGTGCTGTCAGGCGAGAGCAACGTGCGACAAACTGTTCAAGCCTGAATACTACCGCTACCGCATAGCATCTTTGTTATGCGGTAGTATTCGTAGTTAAGGTGTGTTGAGGGCTTTGATATCACTTTGCTCACACCTTATCAGTGCGTTAGCCACATTCCCTTACTGATAGAAATGCTACTTTCTTCAATCGTCCTGTATTATGATAATGAAAAAGATTGCATTAATTTTAAGATTAAAATGAACCAAAAATTTTTTCTAAAACTACTCCCTGTCCCTTTTCTTCTAACCGCTTGCCAGTCTACGCAAAGCCAGCTACAGCCTATACCTGAAAACGTATTATCAAACCTATCGAGAGGCCATTAACTATTCTTTTTCTACTTGGCTAGTCGATCAGTCCGATATCGATCAGTCTGTAAATGAAGCTCGTGTAGCGTTATCAGAATATCAGTCTCAGAATGATGGTTTAGGAACAACATGTAAGGATTGGCACCTACCCCTAGAATCTGGATTGCGAGAAGTTAACAATCATAAGAATCAAGTGGCGATAGACCAGCAGCGAGCACATGAAATACATAAAGCAAACGCTTCTAAACCTGTAACGTATTCAACACCAGCATCTACTTCGACTAGTAATGTTGTTCACTGTTACAAATTGGAAGACGTTAGCTTGGATAAGAACATTCAAACCTTTAATGGAATGATATGCCCTATAGGCTGGCTTAAATATTATGGCTATTAATGTATTTGATTAATACAGTACTTAAGAATGAACTCTAAGTTTAATTTTTAGTTCAAGATTGGGTTTCTTGTTTACAATGTTATGTTTCCAGTTGGATTACCGTATTCGAATAGATTGACGAAGTTAATCAATATATGTGTATTGATGCTTACTTTTTATCGAGTTATCTTTGTTTGATAGCCATTAAAACGAGTAAGGAAACAAAGTGACTGTGTTAACAAAAGGCATACACCACGTAGGTTTAACCGTATCTAACCTAGAAGCAAGCGCGAAGTTTTTCACTGAACAATTAGGTTGGAGTGAAGTAAAAAGAAATCCAGGCTACCCGGCAATATTTGTGAGTGATGGGCATATCATGCTTACACTATGGGCGGCTAAGGCTGATGCCGCCACTCCATTTGACAGAAAAACGAATATTGGTTTGCATCACTTAGCTTTACTCGTAGAGACTGAGAAGCAACTCTATGAGTTGCGTGATCAATTTATGGCGTCGGGAATCGAAATTGAGTTTGGTCCCGAGCTTGTTAAAACAGGACCCGCAAAACATTTAATGTGTTACGACCCAAGTGGTATTAGGGTTGAGTTTTTCTGGGCGGGCTCATAAAACAAACATAACAAAGTTTTATAATAGGGATTTGGTACACATGGCATTGTTAGTTTGCACCGCCTTTGGTGTTTAAGGTGCTCAGCAGAAGCTTGCGTATTGAATGCCCCTCCCCTCCTACTACACATTTTGCGACTTACGAGTAAGTCCAAAAGGATAAATGTTATGTATAAAATCGGCGTTGTTTTATTTGATGATTTCACGGATGTCGATTTCTTTCTTATGTATGACTTGCTAGGGCGCACAACCGACAGTTGGACAGTAAGTATACTTGGAACTAAATCTGAACATCATTCCCACCTCGGTATGAAAGTTAAAACAGACGGACACCTTTCTGAGGTGACGAATCAAGATGTCGTTCTTATTACAAGCGGCAAACGGGGTATTCCAGCCGCTTTAAAAGATGCTGAATTTATGTCAGCGTTGAATCTTGATCCAAATAGGCAGCTAATAGGTTCGATTTGTGCGGGATCATTCATCCTCCATGAACTCGGTTTACTAGAAGGCAAGCGATTAACAACAAACCCAGATGCAAAGGCTGTTCTACAAAGTATGGGAGGAGATGTTCAGGATCTGCCTCTCGTGATAGACGGTAATGTAGCGACGGCCGGTGGCTGCCTTTCACTGATGTATCTAATTGGTTGGTTAACAGAGCGGCTATTTGACTCAAACAAACGAAAAGCTATACAAAATCAATTGATACCTGCTGGGCAATTAGAGCTGTTTGAAGAGCTTATTGCCACAACTATTCAATCAGCAGAGTTAGCAAGCTCGGATAACAAGGCGTTAAATAATCATTCATAACATGTGGTGTTTTACATTACGTTAGTTTTAGTGTTTAGGGTAAGTCACACACCAGTCTTGTGTGACTTACCCTTGAACATAACGCCACTTGGGGAAATTAACTTACAGGGAGTAAATCAATTGGTAAAAATGTACGGTTCTGAAGAGACAAGAGCGTTTTGCTGTAATTGTAAAGAAGTAACGCTACATCGGTACGAAAGCTTCTCTAAAGCACAGGAAAAGACCGAGAAAAAAGCTAAAGGTTTCTTCTCTGGTCTATTTGCAGCAATAATTGGCTCATTAATGGAAGGCGAAGCGACTGGTGACTACAAATGTACAATATGCGGCACTAATCTTCACACGCCAGATAATTTAGATTAGTAGTCAGTGTCTCTAGTGCCACAGCAAGTGGCACGCAACACAATTTATAGACGGCTCTAGTGGGTTTGAAGCGTATGCACCTTATGCATTGGCATTTAGGGTTTTGAGGTTGTGTTGCGGATCAGGTAGTGCGCTTTTATCTTTAACAAGGGGCTAACGCAGAGCAAAAACAAGGACAAGAAAAGAAGTAGTTTTATTTGAGTATTAATGAATTACAGACACAAAAAAGCCCACCAAAAGGTGGGCTTTTCTAAAATTTGGTGGGTCCGGGCGAACTCGAATCGCCGACCCCTACCATGTCAAGGTAGTACTCTAACCAACTGAGCTACGGACCCAAATTTTTATGTTCCTAACCATTCAATTCAGAATGGTGCGTCCGAGTGGACTCGAACCACCGACCCCCGCCATGTCAAGGCGATACTCTAACCAGCTGAGCTACGGACGCATTTCTCTGGAACGACGAGGATATTAGCTATAAGCGAACGACGGTGCAAGCACAAATTTACCAACTTTGAACCGTTTGGCGAAAATGTAAACTCAACACGCGTTTTCAGATGATTTTATCGACAAGGACTGAGCCTGCAGGGTTTAAAAGTGTGATCTATATAACTTTTATTATCTCACTTAATTGTCGTAAGGCACTTCACTGAGCATCCAAATCTGTAAGGTTTGCGATACCTTAGGGCAAGTGCCGAACAAAATCTGATATTTAGGTTTAAATGGTTCGCCGATATAGGTTGTACGGATCAACTCTCCTGTTTTGACGTCTACTTGAGTGCTCACCCTGCCTTTGAAGTTTTGAAATATGACAAACTGCTCACTGTGGTAAACCATTTGCTCTCGGTAAAACAAGAAATGATCTTGGGGTGTCTCTGTCAATTCACACTCCAGTGGTTTCAAATTAGGTATCGCACTAACATTCGATGCGATGAACAACGCCGATAAAATCCATCCGTATCGCATATGGCTGCCCTATTCTGCCCTCTTTTTCAAAGTATAGGCCCTGCCTTGATGACTGATACAAAAAAGGCTTTGATCATCTCTAATCAAAGCCCCTTGTTTCTGCTGGTTAATTGTCGTGTTTAGTCGTCCGCCTCAAACACAACGTTATAATTTTCGGTGTATGTACAATTCGGCTGACGGCTACAAGTAAAGAAACGTCTCCCTTTGAACTCACCTTGGCTTGCGGTTTTAATGATCATCGGACTGCCGCATTTTTTACAAAAACGCACTTCTTTATCGGGCTCAATCAAATCAATGTGTGCCGCAAGCAAACGACGTAATCGCCCAACTTGATAACTGTGCTTTATCGAAGCGCCAATTAAAGGCAGGTTGGCCGTCTTACAAACATGAATCAATAACTTTTGTCTTTCTATCTTACCCTTGTTTAGCTCCTGCCCATTATCCAATTCAACGATAACGCGCGGCTCTAGTGTCCTTGGGTCACAAATAACGTAATCAAAATAGCTTCGAGATATACGGTTGTTCGCGACAAAAAACTGCTTCTTATTTTTGATTTCTTTTGGCGTAACCAAACTGGACATGTTTACTTTCGCGAATACTACGGCATGCTCCCCTACCGCCGCTCTTAACGCATTATAGAACGCACCCTCTTGACCTCTGAGCAGAGGGCCTTTCGAGCGATAAGGATAATCACGCGTGTCATCGTGCTTAATCACGTACTTTTGAATAACAAAGAAGAATAAAACCAGAAGAACAACAATGATAAAAATGTTGGTCATAAATAAAGTGCATCCAAAACAACTCGTTGCTCAAAGCGTAAATGGAAATGTTATGCAGAGCAACAAAACCTCGCAATTTTGAGGCGCCACGACGATAGCGAGAAACAGAAAATTTTGCTCACCAATAAAAACGAGCCAATCACACACTTGGATTGGCTCGTTTAAATTTTGTTAATACATTATGTATGCTAAGAATCAACTATTAGCGTCTGGCTGATTCTCTGGCATCGCATCAATAAAAGCTGGCAGTTGATTGCATGACTGCACAACAGCGTTAATGGTTGGATAAAGAGAGGTATCTACACCAAAGCGTTGTGCGTTATAAAATTGTGGTACCAGACAAATATCGACAATAGATGGCGAGCTTGTCAGGCTAAACTTGCAATCACCATTTAGTTTACGATGCTTCTGAAGTTTCTCTTCTAATGCTGTAAAACCTTTGTGGATCCAGTGATGAATCCAAGCGACTTTGCGCTCTGGTTCGCAAGCTAGCTCCCCCTCTAAATACTGTAGAACTCTTAAGTTATTCAGGGGATGAATCTCCATTGCAATATCCTGAGCCAAAGCTAGCGCTTGGTATCGAAGCGGCGTTTGCTCGGGGATCACAGTGACATCCGGGTAGTGTTCTTCTAAGTATTGAATGATCGCCAGTGACTGGGTTAACTGAACCTCCCCATCCACCAGCAAAGGAACCAGTTCAGAAGCGTTTAACTCATGGTACTCGTCACTGTGTTGTTCGCCACCATTGCGCACCAAGTGTACCGATTTTGAATCATACGATAACTCTTTAAGATTCAAGCAAATACGCACACGATACGCCGCCGATGATCGCCAGTATCCGTATAAAATCATGCTATCGCTCATATCGTCTCCCAACCAGCATTGTTAGTGCTTGAGATATTGGCTAACTTGTTGGTCAATCGAGCCGAATATGTTGTTGCCATCCGCATCGAACATTTCCAATCTGATTGAATCTCCAAACGACATGAAGTTAGTCGACGGCTTACCATCACGAATGGTTTCAATCATGCGAACTTCCGCGATACATGAATAGCCAACGCCACCTTCTTCAATAGAAGTGCCATGTTCCGTTCCCTGCTTGTTGGATACCGTACCTGAGCCTATAATCGCCCCAGCAGATAGCGGGCGCGTTTTAGTCGCGTGAATAATTAAGTCTGCGAAATCAAACGTCATATCGATACCTGCATTCGGGCGACCAAACGGCTTGTGGTTGTAGGTCGAGACCAATGGTAAATGCACTTTGTTTTCGTACCACGCATCGCCTAGTTCGTCTGGTGTTACTGCCACAGGAGAAAACGCAGAAGAAGGTTTAGATTGGAAAAAACCAAACCCTTTAGCTAATTCTGCGGGAATTAGCCCACGCAGTGAGACATCATTCACCAGCATGATCAAACGAATCGACTCCTGAGCCTCTGCAACACTCGCGCCCATTGGTACGTCACCAGTTACCACAGCCACTTCACCTTCGAAATCAATACCCCATTCATCACTCGCAAACTCGATGTTGTCACAAGGACCAATAAAGGCATCAGAGCCTCCTTGGTACATCAACGGATCGGTCCAAAAACTCTCTGGCATTTCAGCGCCGCGAGCTTTTCGAACCAACTCAACGTGGTTTACGTAAGCACTGCCATCAGCCCACTGATAAGCGCGAGGAAGCGGCGACTCGCAGTAGTGCGCTTCAAACTCTTCATACCCTGCAACCGTGCCATTGTTCAGTGCAACGTATAGCTCTTCCAGTTGCGGTGCTAGCGTATCCCAGTTATCAAGTGCCACCTGCATCGTCGGTGCTAAGTTCATGGGGTGGAAAATTTCTGTCGCTGGTACGCAGCGCGTTAAGTCTTTGCTCACGACCATCAACAAACCGTCACGAGTGCTATTTTTCTTGGTTGCTAATTTCATCCTTGCCTCTTACTTCTCTTGCCAGCTATAGACGTATTCTTTGTTTTCTACTTTTTCCAGCTCATCCGAAAACTGAAGTGCGTGACGCGTATCAATCATGACCGCAACTTCGTCGGTGAAAGTCTTCTTATGCTCTCGCCCTGCTTTGAATGCTTTCGGGTGAGGACCATGCGTAAATCCTGCTGGATGGAATGTCACCATGCCTGCTTCAATGTTGTCACGGCTGAAAAAATCACCTGCATGGTAGAACAAGACTTCGTCATAATCGTCATTGTTGTGGTAGAACGGTACTTTGAGCGCTCCAGGATCACTTTCAATTGGACGAG
This sequence comes from Vibrio sp. Vb1729, assembly GCF_033338655.1. NCBI lineage: Bacteria > Pseudomonadati > Pseudomonadota > Gammaproteobacteria > Vibrionales > Vibrionaceae > Vibrio > Vibrio sp. Vb1729. The sequence goes on from NZ_JAWOTB010000044.1 coordinate 202,559, forward strand.
GAACGAAGGTACACACCACAAATCCTGCTCCTACAAATGTAGTATGTGCAGAAGGCGGTAAATGGTAACGATGTGACATAAGTGGACGAATATCACGCCAGTTCACTTTTACTACCGCCAAATCACCATGCCACCCAATCGCATCCAACGGGTTGAATGGGTAAGTGATAACACTGACTTTATCGTGGCGTTTCACCTGAACCTGTGTTTGATTTTCAGAATATTGAGCACGGAACTGATCGTTGATCGACGGCGTTTCTAGAACCGCCGGATCAAACACCGCGTGGTTTCCAACCATGCCTTTTTCGGGCAATGTATAAGCCGCATCGGTGTTTTCGATCATCAGAATGAACATCGGCTCGCTTGGCTCTAAACGCCAGCTCGTTGAGCGCGGGATCATGACATAATCCCCTTCGCTCACTTTCAAATGACCATAATCACAGTAGAGATCTGCCGTACCTTGGTGGATGAATAGCAGTTCGTCGCCATCTGCATTTCTCACCAAGAAGTCCATTTTTTCATCCATACGCCAGACACGAACTTTACAATTCGTGTTGTGTAATAGATGTGGGACTGCCCAAGGGGTAATATGGCTGGCTTTCTCGACTAGATTAAAATCAAATGCTCGTGGACGTAGCTCGCCTTCCCACTCAGACCACTCCGTTGGGGCATGTTGATGATGAAAATGTGTTGCGGGGCCGAAGAAGCCACTTCGACCTGCCTCACGTTCATAAATTGCCTCTTCCGGGAAGTCAGCATGCGCTTGTTTAGAGCACACTCCCTCCCGGTGAGGGAATGTGATCCATTTATGCATCGCTCAATACTCCTCGGCGAATTTGGTCTTCTTCTATCGATTCAAACAACGCTTTGAAGTTACCCTCGCCAAAGCCTTCATTGCCTTTACGTTGGATGATTTCGAAGAACACAGGGCCGATAACGGTTTGAGTAAAGATCTGTAGCAAGATGCCATCTTTCGTTGGTGCACCATCAATAAGAATCTGCAAATCACGAAGCTTGCTTACATCTTCACCGTGGCCTTCAACACGCTGATCGACTCTCTCGTAATAAGTATCTGGCGTTGGCATAAAGTCCATGCCTCGCTCACGCAAGGTTTTGACCGTTTCGTAGATGTCGTCAGTGGTCAATGCGATGTGTTGAATACCTTCGCCATTGTATTCACGGATAAACTCTTCAATCTGTGATTTATCATCTGACGACTCATTGATAGGAATTCGGATTTTGCCGCAAGGTGCGGTCATCGCACGGCTGACAAGACCAGTCAACTTACCTTCGATATCGAAATAACGAATTTCGCGGAAGTTACCAATGCGCTCATAGAAACCAGACCAGACATCCATGTTGCCTTGCTTAACGTTGTGCGTTAAGTGGTCGATTTCGTAAAGACCAACATTCGCTTTTGATAAACGTTCATCAGCATCATCATAAAAACGAAAATCGACATCATAAATACTCTGCTTTCCATAACGGTCGACAAAATAAAGCAAGCTTTCACCGATGCCATAAATAGCAGGAATGCTTAGCTCCATCGGCCCAATTTCCGTTTTATATTCTTTACCGCCTTTCTCTAACGCATGCGCCAGAGCAACGGTGGCGTCTTTCACACGAAATGCCATGCCACAAACCGACGGACCGTGAACTTTGGCGAATCCCTCAGCTTGGCTATGCGGCTGCGCATTCACAATAAAGCTAATGTCACCTTGTCGATATAACCACGCTTCTTTTGAGCGATGCTTTGCAATCTCCGCAAAACCTAACGATATAAACAGATCTTTAAGCTGTTGAATGCCTTTGTTGTCAGCAGCAGTATATTCAACAAACTCAAATCCGTCTGTTCCTAGTGGGTTATATGCATCAACCATGACTTTCTCCTTGTCTCAGTAGCTTTTGTTTGGACTTATTTTTCTAACTTGGCGCAGGTCTTGAGAAATTGGAATACGTGGGGAGAAATCTTTATCTTGGCGATTTTTACGCATAATTGTAAAATATATGTTACACACAGAGAACGCATCGAACCCACTTTCGTAAACATCAAACAAACTGCTTATTTTCAATATATTAGATTGATATTTTCGGCTTTACGCCACCACACAAAATGTAAACAAGTTGTTACTTTGGCATTTTATCTTGGCAACGTAGCTCAAAAAGCAAAAGGGGATGGAAAGTCTATTGCACCCTATCTCTATCCGATTTATTCATTTGATCCTGCAAAACATCAAAAGTAATGTTTCGTGACGCTTCATACAGTTCGAAAGGCTCATTGGTCAGAATCGTGTCATGGATACCCCTTTATTGATTCACCTCAGTTTTATTCAAAAGTAACTGTGCCATAAGTGGTGCTCTGTTCCCTATCGAGCCGAGCCACAAGGCTTCACGCTCGATCAGAAAAAGAGACATCTAATGACACACATCAATCAAGAACGCTTAGTTGAACACTTTTGCCAACTAGTACGTATCGACAGCGAATCAAAAAACGAAAAACAAATTGCAGAAACACTGGCAGAACAGCTAGGCGAGCTAGGCTTTACCGTACGCAAACTTCCAGTACCTGAGCACATTTCTAACGGTTTTAACGTGTACGCCCGTTTAGACGGCAAAAAAGACGGCTCTATTCTAATGAGCTGTCATATGGATACGGTCACACCGGGCATTGGCATTGAGCCAATCATCGAAGACGGCGTTATCCGTTCAAAAGGCAATACGATTCTTGGTGGCGATGATAAATCTGGTATTGCTGCCATCATGGAAGCCGTTCGTTGTATTCAAGCGGAAAACCGTGAGCACAAAACGTTAGAACTTGCTTTCACCGTGTATGAAGAAGGCGGTTTATTCGGTTCACAATACTTCGATATGTCACACGTCACTTCAACGGAAGCAATCGTGTTAGATACGGGTGGCCCTATTGGCACCATTGTGACCGCAGCCCCAGGCCAGCAAAAGATCATGGCAAAAATCAAAGGTCGACCAGCACACGCAGGGCTTGCGCCAGAAGAAGGCATCAGTGCGATCATGGTGGCGGCTGATGCTATCAACCAAATGAAGCTACTTCGCATCGACGAAGAAACGACAGCCAACATCGGTATGGTTAACGGCGGTCAGGCCACAAACATTGTTATGCCTGAATTAAAAATCGTGGCAGAAGCACGCTCCCTGAATGGCGATAAACTAGATGCTCAGGTCAATCATCTGATCTCAACATTAGAGTCTGTCTGTAAAAAACACGGTGCAGAAGTCGAAATTGAATCTAGCCGAGCCTACGACGCTTTTGTTATTGAAGAAAACCACCCACACGTAAACGCTATAAAAACAGCGTTTTCAGAGTTGGGAATTGACGCCTTCACAAAAGGCACTGGCGGCGGTAGCGATGCCAATAACTTTAACAAGAAAGGTCTCACAACGGTCAACCTTTCAACTGGCATGGCAAAAGTACACACGACAGAAGAGTTTATCGCGGTAAGTGATATGGTCAAAATCACTGAGTTCGTGAAACATTTCCTAGTCAGTTAACGTCGTGCCTTTTGAAGAGCAGACTGACTATCTTCCCCTTCTAGCCTGTGCTTGAAGGGGATTTTAATTTGTATCGAAGCAAAATTACTTCCCGTCATGCCAACTTGATATCAGATCTTCAAAGAAATTCCCCTAGCTCACTTTTTGAGACCAGACAGCTCAACACCTGACACCCTGTTACAGTAATGTTAAAACTCGATTGTGTAGACAATTTATACAATATACATTTTTGGCATCTTTCAGGATGAAAAGAGTGAGACAAGGATGAAATTACCTAAGTTGCTTTTATTAGCGTCGATGATGAGTCCAATACTGGCAACATCAAGCTATGCCGCACCGTATCCCGCAGGTGTGACCCTCGCTGAGATACAAGAAATTACGCTAAACAATGGAGCTGAAGTTACTTCTATTGACCCAGCCAAGCAAGCCGCAGAGCCCGCTTTTAATCTCGGTCGAGACCTGTTTGAAGGTCTGGTCATTCAAGATAAGCAAGGTAAAACCATTCCTGGTGTTGCTGAGTCTTGGTCAGTCAATGACAACAATACGGTTTATACCTTCCACTTACGTGATGCAAAATGGTCAAATGGCGAAACGGTCACTGCACAAGATTTTGTCTACAGCTGGCAACGCTTACTGAATCCAAGCACTGCTTCACCCTACGCTTGGTTTGCGGCCATTCCAAATATCGAAAACTCGCAAGCCATTATGAAAGGCGACGCCGCCCCCGAGTCTTTGGGCGTGAAGGCGCTGGATGAAAAAACGTTCCAGGTAACACTCGAAGAGCCTATTCCCTTCTTTACGAAACTATTAAGTCATCCAGTGCTTGCCCCCGTTCATAAAGCGACCATTGAAAAACATGGCAACCGTTGGACCCAGCCTGAGCATATCGTTACAAATGGTGCGTTTACTGTCTCTGAATGGAAAGTTAACGAAAAACTGGTGATGGTTAAAAATCCACATTATTGGGACGCAAGCAATGTAGTGCTGGAAAAAGTCACTTGGCTACCAATTGGTGATGCAAACGTAGTGCTAAACCGCTACCTAGCTGGTGAGATAGACCAAGCGGTTTCCATTCCTGCCGCCCAGAAGAAAAAGTTAATTCAACAACGCCCACAAGAAGTGGCAAGCACCAGTGCGTCTCTTGGCTCCACATTCTATTACCTCAACACTCAACAAGGACCAACAAAAGACGTGCGGGTCCGTAAAGCCCTCTCATATGCCATTGACCGTCAACTGTTAACGAGTGCTATCTTGAGAAACGGTGGGGTTCCAATGTATACCCTTGTGCCACCTCAAACAGATGGTTTTAAATCTCACACTCCTGAGTTCGCAACTTGGAACCGTCATAAACGTATCGAAAAAGCGCAGCAATTACTGTCAGAAGCTGGATACGATAAAAGCAATCCGCTTAAGTTGACGTTTACCGTACCAACTTTCTCGATGGACGTAAAAATGGCAACGACCATGGCAGGTATGTGGAAAAGCCGTTTGGGTGCGCAAGTCACAATAAAACAGCTAGAACCGAAAGTGTTCTACGCACTTAAAGAGCCGACCGACATTACTCGCGGCGGCTGGACGGCCGACTACAATGAAGCCTCTACATGGTTGGATATCTTCGTTTCTAGTGGCGAGTACAACGATTCTCGTTATAACAACCCGCAATACGACGAGTTAATGGCTCGCTCAAAGACCATGAGCAACCCATCAGAACTGTATCTACAAGCAGAAAGCATGCTGATTGAAGACATGGCCATTATTCCTATTTATCGTCCGGGTAACGATCAATACCTCATCAAGCCTTACGTGGGCGGCTACGAACTGACAAACCCTGAGTCGTCGTACTACCGCAAGAATGTCTATGTAAAAGCCCACTAAAAGCATGTTTTCGGTCTGAGTCGGCAAGTTCAATGTTTACTTGCCGTTCCTCATATCTCTCGGTGGAGAAGGCAACCTGAGCTCAGACCATTTTTTATTCATAACCGTTCGAAGTGATTTCGGATGACCAAAGGATGATGGATCATGATTTGGTACATTGTTAAGCGATTAGCTATCGCTATCCCCACGCTTCTATTCATCGCACTCGTATCATTTTGGCTGATGCACATTGCACCAGGGGGGCCATTTGATATGGAACGGCCTATGCCAGAGGTGGTACGTGCGAATATCGAAGCAAAATTCCATTTGGACCAGCCCTTCCTTACTCAGTTTTGGATTTACATTGGTAATTTCATACAAGGAGATCTCGGTCCGAGCTTCGTTTATCAAGACTTCAGTGTTACACAGCTCGTCGCACAATCATGGCCTGTTTCAGCAGTATTAGGCGTACTCTCTTTTTGTATTTCCGTTCCACTTGGCATGTTGCTTGGCACCATTGCGGCATTGAACCGAAATAGCCGCCTAGATTACGGCCTGATGACACTTTCGATGACTGGAGTTGTGGTTCCGGCTTTCGTGCTTGCTCCAGTTTTAGTCATGATTTTCGCTATTCAGCTCGGCTGGTTCCCTGCTGGTGGTTGGGAAGGAGGAAAGCTGGCTTTTCTTGTTCTTCCCGTGCTCAGCCTGGCGATTGGCTCCATTGCGAGTATTGCACGCGTCATGCGTGGCGCAATGATTGAAACACTCAACCAACCATACATTCGAACGGCAAAGGCCAAAGGTTTGTCCACAACCTACATTTTATTCCATCACGCTTTGCGACCATCCCTGATTCCCGTCGTTGCGATGCTCGGCCCTGCGTTTGTGTCTGTCGTGACAGGCTCGGTAATTATCGACATTTTCTTTGGTACAGGTGGCATGGGACAACACTTTGTGTCTGGGGCTCTCAACCGCGACTACGGCCTAGTAATGGGCATTACTCTGATTGTCGCTTCACTCACTATCTTCTTTAACCTTGTGGTCGACTTGCTATATACGATTATCGACCCTCGTATACGCGTTTAGGAGTCCGGCATGTTAACGATCAAAAAACTGGATACACAAGCTCTTCAAGATCAAGTCGTCGACAATATTGAAGCCGTCGAAGGTCGCAGTCTTTGGCAGGATGCATGGACTCGATTTCGTAAAAACAGAGCCGCGATGACATCAGTGTATGTTTTGGCTTTCATTACCTTATGCATCACTTTCGGCCCCTCTCTTGCCGCTTTTGGCCATGATGAAATTGACTGGGAAGTGCTCATCGATCCATACGAGCTAGGGAAACCTTCACTGAGCAGTGGCCATTACTTTGGTACCGATGATCTCGGGCAAGATGTCTTCGCTCGCACGATGCAAGGTGGCAGGCTCTCTATTTTGGTAGGTTTTGTTGGCGCCTTAGTCGCCGTTGTTATTGGTACGATTTGGGGAAGTATTTCCGGCTATCTTGGCGGCGTTGTCGATAGCGTAATGATGCGCATTATTGAGGTGCTCGATTCGGTGCCATTTATGTTTATGGTTATCCTGTTTGTTACCCTTTTTGGCAACAACATCTACCTGATTTTTATCGTGATCGGAATGGTATCTTGGCTGGGCATTGCCCGTGTTGTACGTGGTGTCACCTTCGGTCTAAAAAAGCGAGAGTTCATCGAAGCCGCACACTCTATTGGGGTTTCTAAATTGACAATTGTCCGACGCCATGTTCTGCCTAATGTGCTTGGGATCGTGATGGTTTATTCCTCCTTAATGGTACCAGGATTCATTATGTTCGAATCGTTTTTGAGCTTCTTAGGGCTTGGTGTTCAACCACCAGACACGAGCTGGGGAATCCTAATTTCCGAAGGCGCAAAAACGATTGACGTTGCATTGTGGATGCTGCTTTTTCCCTCTCTGTTTTTAGTTGCCACCCTCTTTTGTTTTAACTTCATCGGCGATGGCTTGCGTGATGCTCTTGACCCGAAAGACCGATAAGGACAAACCCATGCTATCTATTGAAAACATGAACGTGCGCTTCGATACGCCAGATGGGCAAGTGCAAGCGGTCAGTAATCTCTCCTACTCGATTAAAGCGGGCGAAACTCTTGGGATTGTTGGGGAATCAGGTTCGGGAAAAAGCCAGTCTGTTTTCGCATTAATGGGGTTAACCGCGGATAACGGCGCCGTGTCTGGAAGCGCAATGTTCCACGGTGATGATTTACTCGCGATGTCTAAAAAGCAGCTCAACCGCATCCGTGCAGAGAAAATCGGAATGATCTTTCAAGATCCGATGACGTCACTCAACCCATTTATGAAAATTGGCAAACAGCTTTGTGAAGTTCTCATGATTCATAAAGGAATGACCCGAAAACAAGCAAAAATTGAATCGATTCACATGTTGGATGCGGTGCGTATTCCCTCTCCCGAAACTAGGATGAATCAATACCCTCACGAATTATCTGGCGGAATGCGTCAGCGAATCATGATAGCGATGGCCTTGTTGTGTAAGCCCGAGTTGTTAATTGCAGACGAACCAACCACCGCGTTAGATGTAACCGTTCAAGCTCAAATTTTGACGCTATTACGAGACTTACAACAAGAGTTCAATACGGCTATTTTACTGATCACTCACGATATGGGCGTCGTCGCCGAGATGTGTGATCGCGTATTGGTCATGTATGGTGGTCAAAAAATGGAGCAATCAGATACCGAGACATTGTTCGCTCAACCTGCGCACCCCTACACTCAAGGCCTGCTAAAGGCGATTCCTTCCATCACTGAAGATATGCCGCGTTTACCAACCATCCCAGGTAACCCACCAAGTGCGTTGATTAACCATCAAGGGTGTCCGTTTAAAGAGCGGTGCGAGCATCGAGAGACGCGTTGCCAATACGAAACCCCACGGTTTTCTCCATTAAACACGAGCCAGTCCATTGCCTGTCACGTTAAAGCACCCAGTGTTATCACTCCCATTCAAATAAAAGCTTAAGGAGGCGTTATGAATAAAAAAGAAGTCCTCATGTCTGCTCGTGATTTAAACGTCCACTTTCCTGTTTCACGTCATCTTATTCCAAGTCGACGTAAAATCGTGAAAGCGGTCAATGGTATCGACTTAGATGTTTACCGAGGTGAGACACTTGGCATTGTGGGGGAATCAGGCTGCGGAAAATCAACACTTGCTCGCGCCTTACTTCGCTTAATTGAACCTACACATGGCGAGTTGACTTGGAAAGGTCAAGACATGCTCGGGTTTAGTAAAAAAGAGCTTTCCTCTCGACGCAGAGAATTTCAGATGGTGTTTCAAGACCCATCCGCTTGTTTGAATCCGAGGTTAACCATCTCAGAATGCATCGCCGAACCACTGCTCACCCACGAGCCAAAGCTTAAACGGGCAGAGGTAGAAAAGCGTGTCATCGCTATGATGGATAAAGTGGGTCTCTTGGCGAGCCAGCGAAACCGCTATCCACATGAATTTTCCGGAGGTCAATGCCAGCGTGTGGGCATTGCCAGAGCATTAATTCTCAATCCAGATTTGGTCGTGTGTGATGAACCCGTTAGTGCACTAGATGTCTCCATACAAGCTCAGGTCATCAATCTTCTAGATGATCTTAAACAAGAAATGGGGTTAACACTGGTGATGATTGCGCATGACTTAAGCGTGGTGCGCCATATCAGCGACCGCGTTATGGTGATGTATCTTGGTAAACCTATGGAAGTAGGACGTTACGATCAAGTATTTGATGATGCTCAACACCCCTACACCAAAGCACTGTTATCTGCTGTCCCGATAGCTAATCCGCAATTAGCACGTGACCGTGAAATACAACTATTGCCCGGCGATCTTCCTTCTCCACTTAACCCACCGAGCGGTTGCGTTTTTCGTACTCGATGCCCAGAAGCAACAGAAGTATGCGGGCAACAGAACCCAATAAAAACAGGCTCGGAGCAGCATCATATCTATTGCTCAAATATGACTTTAGGAACCATTTAATGAACAATACTAACTCAGTAAACCAACGCCTTACGTTATTGCGTGAGGCAATGTCCTTTCACAACGTGTCTGCATATATCGTGACCAACAATGACCCACATAACAGTGAATACTCAGCGGATCATTGGTTAGCGCGAAGCTGGATTTCAGGTTTTACCGGCTCAGCAGGCGATGTCGTCATTACCCAACAAGGTGGTGGCCTGTGGACTGATGGTCGTTACTATATTCAAGCTGAAGAACAGTTACACGGCACAGGACTTGAACTGTTTAAAGCCAAACAACCAGAAACGCCGACAGTTGCCAAATGGCTGGCTACCACGCTACCAGAAAACAGTATTATCGCGGTTGACGGGCGCACCATCAGTTACGCTTTTTATCAAGGCCTCAAACAAACCTTTGAAGCGAAAAACATTAAGATCATTCTCGACCTGGATTTACTCACACCGATTTGGCTTGAAAGACCACCTCGCCCAAGTGCACCCGTATTCGAGCACCCCACCGCTTTTGCTGGCGTTGACACTGAAAATAAGTTAGCGAGAATCCGTTCTTGGTTAACCGAGAACCAAGTAGATAGCTTATTAGTGTCAACGCTAGATGATGTCATGTGGACAATGAATATTCGAGGTGGTGATACGAATTACTGCCCAGTTTCTGAAGCCTATCTAGTCGTAGAGCAATCACTTGCGACACTGTTTATTGATAAAGCCAAACTGCCTCAAGACGTTGAAAGAGCGCTGACCGATCAGAGTGTACACATTCGCCATTACAACTACGTAAGTCAGTATTTGAATCAGCAATGTGAGGGATTATCGCTCGCTTTTAACCCGACCCACACAGACAGCTTATTGGTGAGTTCGATTGAAGGGAATGTGAATCTAAAGCCAATGGCTTGCCCTGTAACGGCAATGAAGGCCATAAAAAATGCGACCGAGCTAACTAGCCTAGAACAGGCATTAACAGATGATGGTGTGGCAATCGTAAGGTTTATGAACTGGCTCGAAGAGCAAGTTCCAAGCGGACTCGTTACAGAATTGTCTGCTGAGGCACAACTGAATCACTATCGCCGTCAAACCCGACATTATGTGAGTGACAGTTTCCGCACTATCGCAGGCTTCGCAGCTCACGGGGCAAAAATGCATTATGCCGCCGATGAAGAAAGCAATGCGGCAGTCAATGAAAGCAACTTCTTTCTCGTCGATTCTGGTGGCCAATACCTTGGCGGGACAACAGACATCACCCGTACTTTCCACTTCGGGTCACCGACCATTAAGCAGCGCAAAGATTATACCTTGGTGCTCAAAGCGGTCATCCGACTGACTCAGACTCGATTCATGAAAGGCTCTACGGGTGCCAATCTTGATATCATGGCGCGTGGCGTCTTATGGCAACATGGTATTGATTACAAGTGCGGCACTGGACACGGCGTGGGCATTTGCTTGAATGTTCACGAAGGCCCACAAAATTTCTCGCAAAGCCACCACGAGGTTGAACTAAAACCGGGTATGGTCATTACTAATGAGCCAGGCGTTTATCGCGAAGGTGAGTACGGGGTAAGAATAGAGAACATTCTTAAAGTTGTAGAAGTAGAACAAAATGAGTTCGGCACGTTTTACGGTTTTGAGACCATCACTCTTGCTCCAATTGCGACCAACGCCCTTGATTTATCAATGCTAGATCAAGCAGAGCTAGACTGGCTCAATCATTACCATTCACGAGTCTATCAAGCACTTAGCCCTTTTCTTGATACGCAAGATAAAAACTGGCTTCAACGCACAACCCAACTTATTGAGAAATAGGATATCAGCAAGCTTTATAACGTTTTCATTTTCATCTCAAACTCCTTGTTTGCCAGCCTTCGGGCTGGTTTTTTTATAGAGATAACGGCGTGAAAAACAAAAACGCCCCGCAATGTTAGCGAGGCGATCAATTAAATTAAAATGATGCAGTTAAAATGCCCTACTGACGACACTTCTGAGCATCAAAATCAACGACGATGGCGGCATTCTCAAAGTCACCAGAGACTTTAACGTAGCCCCAGTAGTTACTCTGATTTGACAACGTAATACACTCTCCATTACCAATATTATCTGACCACCCGTGAAGATTAGCACCATCCGGCCAACCAGAGTTACTGTATTCAAGCTTTAGGTTGCCCATACCGTTCCCCGTCGTTATCGCCAGATTTGAGCTCTCATTCACCGCTGGCACGCTCAGCCAAATGGTTTGTTGATTTGCCAAGCAAACAGGCTCTCCTGCTGTTAGGCGCCCACCGCTTACTTTACTTTGCACCGCGCAGTCTTGTGGCAATGTGTCATTACCGCCCAACGTTGAGATAACAACACTATGAGTGGCGGTTGCCGTCAAGCCTTCACTGTCTGTCACACTTAGACTGACCGAATACTCCCCTTCACTCCCATATTGGTGCGTCGGCTTGGTTTGTGTACTTGTCGAGCCATCACCGAAGTCCCATAAGACGCTGACGATCTTCCCGTTTGGGTCTGTACTGTTTTCACTGCTAAATGTAATGCTTTCACCGACTTTCCCCTTGTTGTTTGCGGTTATGACTGCATTAGGTGCACCATTTGAGACAAGGGCTTGCTGCCACTGCTCAAACTCACTTTGATATAAATTCGCCCATTGGGTGATCGTTGCTTTGTAATTGCTCCAATTCCCTTGGCGTGTTTCCACCAGCATTTGGTTTACGTCATCTTTATGATTTTCAAACATAAAACGTACAGCTAAGTACCCCCAACGATAAATTTGATCGACATCAAACCCATCATAAGTAGTCTCGAAAATCTCACTTAAGGTATATGTCGAGCCGTCTAAAATCGTCTCAAGTGCTGCTTGGTTGTCATTTTCTTGAGCGACATACTCTGCAATGCCTTCACTCCACCACACTATTTTTTCAGTTGGATGACTAAACCCTCCATAGAGATCAAATCGACCATCTAAGTAATGCACGTATTCGTGCTCTAAGTTCCAGACAAAGTGATCCGCGTTCGCATAAGAGGCTTCATAAGCAATAAAGTTGGGAATATTCCCCGGCTGGGAAGGATCGCCTTCCAAGTACATACCGCCATTGTCAGTACTAATATCGAAAATTGGCCCTGCGTACTTACCATAATCGGTGCTTGAATCGAAGATATTGACTTGGAGCTGAGTATTGTGGTCATCTTTTACTGGCTGTTCACCAGTTTCTAATGACTGATGAAAGTAACCCTCTTCGTAACCCATTTTAGAACATGCGGCCGCGTGTTGCTCTTGCGTCATATTCTGGGACAATATTCGAATTGTTGGACTACAAGTATAAGTTTGCGATAGCACTAAGCCTTTTAGCTCAGTTTCGAAATTACAAATTCCGAACTCACTACAATCTGCGTAATATGAGGCAGTGTCCGCCGCCGCAAGCCAAACCGCGTCACCCCGACCATACATTTCATACTGTTCAAAGATTCGACTCAGCTGACTCTTCACAACAGAACTCGCGTTACCCGTATACTTGGTCAAACGCCCGAGCTCTCGCCCCGCATTCGCGGCCATGAACTCATCTTCAGCACCGATTGATGATGCCCTCAGAGCAAAATCGCCTAAAGCTTTGGCAAGGTCCGTTTGGTTGCCAATTATTTGCACAAATTGCTCGTTCCACTGCCCACCAAACAAAATAGTGAAAACACCGTTAACTGCATTGCGCATATACCAGTGCTGGGCGTATTGATCATTCCAACGTGTAAGCCACTGGGTCACTTGCGGTAAGTACGCGTGCTGCAAGCCCGCACTATCCATAGTGATGATGACTTCACTAAGCACTTTGCCGTGACGGTCGCTGTTCTCATAGAAGTTTGCGTTATTAACAAACGCATCCACGGATTCTTTCACCGCTGGGGTAACCCATTCAATAAATGAGATGTTGTCATTGTAAAACTCGGCGTAATAACCCGCGCGCAAGTATAAGAAAAACGTTTCGAGTTCATCGCTCCCGCCACCTGTATACCCCTTCGCCAATGTCGTAGTGCGCTTCGCAATGTTGTACATATGATCGGAGCTAAATACCGACTCCTGAATCCGACTTTCAGCAGAGAATAACTGGTTCACGCACGTCGCGCCCTGACTTAAAATTTCGCTGATCAATTGGTTACTGCTTTCGGTAACCAATGCTTCCAAATCACAAGCAGTGCTCGACTCATCAAGGCTTTCAAGTGACTGTACTCGAGTTGCCTTGGAGGGCTGAATAGGGAGAGTTGCGGTTGGTTGGTATTCAACTCGATTGGATTCAACACCGTGTGTATGAGCCGAATGTGCATGTTGCTCTGTAACTTGAGAAACTGGCTCGCTTAACGCAAATACGCCAGTGCTGGTTAATGTTGTCGCAATCGCGACACTCAAAGTCTTCAGTTCCATCTAATTTCTTCTATATTGAGTTTTCCTTAAATGCATTACGTCTTTTGCATCGCCACTGCCCTTATTACTGCAAGAGCATCTCCATATAATCTACTCGCAAGACAAGATGAAACATTTTGTTAACAACTGAACGTGACGGTGTCAGTTTTTGGTACTCGAGTTGCCGTTGCACGAGCTTGCCAGAAATCGATTTGCTTTAGTAATATTGATCAACTAGTTGTTTATCTTTCCATTCAAATATCTTTTATTGCTCCTCACAAAAGCGATAAAATGGTTTCTTTTCTTTTTGCTAAACAACTCCTATGACCGACGCTGATATTGAGCTACAACATCTTTGGTTAGAAGTCCAAGCCGAACGCTGGCAAAACCTGCCACGCTTTTTATTCAGTTACTACTGCTACAAGCACAACCTTGTCAGTAAAACCAACAAAGTTTGTTGGGAGACGGCACGTGCAAGACTGCCCGCTTCAACATCAATAAAAGAGCGAAAAAAGGCGGTGGTTGAACCGTTAGTCTCTGAGGAAACCGTCGTTGGGTTATTGAAATCCATCAGCAAAGATGGGGAAATGACGTTTAACGTGATGGTAACCACACTTAATGCGTTTTTGCACTATGTTGTGATTAGCAAGGAAGAGAAAGCCCGACTTAAACCAAACATGCCAGCTAGTTGGTATCAGCGATCAAACAAGTCGCCTTTGGCACGTTTCGAGCAGGCTGGCATTAATCTACAGGAGTGACATGTCAGTCATCGCTGATGATAAACACAAAAGACAAGCGCCTACAATGAGGCGCATTTGGTCAAAAATTGAGGAGCACCTAAACAAAAGTGCGTAGCGAGCAACAAAGAAAAAGTTTGGTTATTCTTGAATGCCTCGAATGCGTACATTACGCCTACGTAGAACTTCTAAAGTCACGAGCAAACACACCGACATAAAAATCAGCAACGTAGCGACCGCCAATATAGTCGGACTGATTTGCTCTCGAATTCCTGACCACATCTGCCTAGGAACGGTTTTTTGTTCTGCCCCAGTCAGGAATAACGCCACCACAACCTCGTCGAACGAAGTGCCAAAAGCAAACAAGCCGCCAGAAATCATCCCCGGACGAATCAGAGGAAAGGTAATGTGTCTGAAAGTATAAACAGGGTTTGCTCCTAAGCTAGCCGCCGCTTTTACCAAGCTATGGTCAAAGCCGCTTAACGTCGCAGTAACGGTAATGACGACAAAAGGCGTACCTAACGCAGCGTGTGCCAAAATGACGCCTAAATAAGTTTGTGATAAGCCAAGGCGTGTGTAGAAAAAGTACATCGCAGCAGCAGAGATAATGACTGGTACGATCATGGGCGAGATCAACAGCGCCATAATCGTATTGCGAAAAGGCAAGTTACTACTTGCTAAACCCAACGCCGCCAGAGTTCCCAGCCCTGTTGCAACGAGTGTCGCCATAAAAGCAATGAACGTGCTATTTTTCAGCGCCAACAGCCACTGATCACTAGTAAACATTTCTTGATACCAGCGAGTAGAATACGCTTCCGAATCAAGGTTTAACATCCCCTCGGTAAAAGTAAAGTAAGGCGTTGCATTAAACGATAACGGGATGATGGTCAGAATTGGAGCGATTAAAAAGAACAGCACCACCCCACAAAAAGCTAAGTAACCTGCGTAAGCAACTCGCTCTACTTTTGATGCATAGTTTGGTAATGCCATGGTTATCCTCCTACCTTAAGGTTATTAATACCAACCACACGGTTGAATATATAAAACAGAACCAGTACAACGAACAAAAGCAGTCCACCCAATGCGCCAGCCATCCCCCAGTTCAGTGATGTCTGCATATGATAGGCAATCATATTGGAGATCATCTGTCCGCTTCTTCCACCAACCAAAGCGGGCGTAATGTAGAAGCCAATAGAAAGAATGAAAGTAAGCAAGGCCCCCGCACCTATCCCCGGTAACGTAAGCGGCATATAAACTTTGATGAACGCAATGAAAGGCGTCGCGCCTAGAGAACGAGCGGCACGGAAATAAGTTGGGCTAATTCCTTTCATTACGCTATACAGAGGCAGGATCATAAAAGGCAACAGAATGTGCACCATAGACACCACCGTTCCGAAGGTATTGTGAATCATCTGAATTCGCTCAGAAGTAAAACCCGACCAAATAAGGAGATCATTAATGACCCCTTGGTTTTGCAGCAGAACAATCCAAGACGTGGTTCTGACTAACAATGATGTCCAAAATGGCAGCAGCACAATAATTAAAAGTAAGTTCGCGCGCTTATCAGGTAAATTGGCAAGCAGGTAAGCAACGGGGTACGCCATCACCAAACAAATTAAGGTGATTGAAATAGACATCCAAAAAGTTTTAAAGAAAAGGTCGACGTATATTTGGCGTTTTTCTGGTTGGGGCTCAATGTCTCCAAACTCATTCACTTGCAAGTCTAGCGCTGCAAGATAGTGACTGAATGTTAATGCGCCACTAAGATTCTTAAACGCCGCCCAATATTTAGGATTAGTCCATCGCTTATCCAGCTTAGCCAACTGTGTCACCGAGCTCGGCAGCGACGTCAAACGAGACAACTTTCTGCCGGTTTTCATGAGTAAACTGCGCATACCAGACTCTTCAATATTCATCCGGTTGGCTATTTTCGGCAGCTCTTTGCTTTGATAAAGCGCAAGTACTTCAACAGAGAATGCCTCAATGACTTCTTGATGAGGCTGACCTTGATA
Organism: Vibrio sp. Vb1729; assembly: GCF_033338655.1. Taxonomy (NCBI): domain Bacteria; kingdom Pseudomonadati; phylum Pseudomonadota; class Gammaproteobacteria; order Vibrionales; family Vibrionaceae; genus Vibrio; species Vibrio sp. Vb1729. Next base: position 219,091 of record NZ_JAWOTB010000044.1, read on the forward strand.
ATCCCAACTTTCTAAGGCTTGAATAGTTTGTGGTAGTGACAGGGATATTTCTCGGTTATCCACGCTTCGATAAAGCATGTCGAGGATAGGAAAAGCAAACGTAAGCAGAATAAAACACACCAATGGCGTTGTGAGCATAATGGAGCGAAGCTTTTTTCGGCGCTCGGCCTTTTGCAACTGCGCTTTCAAATTGGTTTCTTGCTCATGAACTTGGCGTTCGATTTCCAATACAGAATCTAATGCGGTTAGCTCTCGACTCATGCTGCTACCTCGCTACTTTGAGTTTGTGTCCCATCAAGAGCATGGCAATCGTCACTTTGCCAACCAATACGACAAATTGAGCCAGGCGTTAACTGCAAGTGTTTACGATTATCGTTAGGTACTTTAACGATGAAGTGACCAACGCTCTCTACTTCGACGACCAGACGATAATGATCACCGTGATAAATCAATTCTCGTAGGACGCCCGAGACTTGGTTCTCACAAGACGCTTTCTCTGGTTGAATAACAATCTTTTCTGGTCGAATGGAAAGTGTTGTTCTCTGCCCTTGCTCAGAGACTCTGACAGGTTTCGCAGTAAATAACTCTTTCCCAACGAGCACTTGGCAATACTTTCCGTTCCACTCTTTGACTAAACCTGAGAGTTGGTTGTTTTCTCCGATAAACTGCGCAACAAACGTATTACTCGGAGATTCATAAAGCTCGGTTGGTGTCGCGAGTTGTTGCACTTCGCCGTGATTAAAAACCGCAATACGGTCGGACATAGTGAGAGCTTCGTCTTGATCGTGCGTCACATACAAAATGGTAATGCCAAGCTTTTCATGCAAATGTTTAATTTCCATCTGCATTTGCTCACGCAGCTGCTTATCTAACGCGCCTAGTGGTTCATCCATCAACACGAGTTTAGGCTCAAACACTAATGCTCGCGCTAACGCAACACGCTGTTGTTGACCACCTGATAACTGCTTCGGGTATCGAGTCGCAACATGCTCAAGCTCGACCATTTCTAATACACTCTGAACTTTGCTTTGAATCGTGTCACTGTCGAGTTTTCGCACCTTTAAAGGAAACGCAAGATTCTCAGCAATGGTCATATGTGGAAACAACGCATAGTTTTGAAACACCATACCAATATCGCGCTTGTGCGGCGCGAGATGATTGACAGGAACGCCATCGATATAAATGTCTCCACCGGTCGCAGTTTCAAAGCCTGCTAGCATCATCAAGCAAGTGGTCTTGCCCGATCCTGACGGCCCCAACATAGTAACGAACTCTCCAGGAGTAATATCTAAGTTGAAGTCTTTCACCACCAAATTCGTGCCATCGTAGGTTTTCTTAACGTGTTGAAAGCTGACATAGTCCTTGTTTTCCGTGCTCATGACTTCCCTCTTCTCATTTTTTGAATATTACGAATGAGTAGAGCGTCAGTTAACGCTCTACTAAACAGCACAATTACAGATTGTATTTGGATAGGTCTAAGCGGGTTTCTAACGCATGTTCAACCATTTGAATGACTTGTTGACGCTCTTCACCTTGTAAGAGTTGGCGTGGCGCACGAACTTGTTCAGAGCCACGTCCGCAGACTTGCTCGGCCAATTTTATGCACTGAACCAGCGTAGGAATGGTGTCTAAACGCAGTAGGGGTAAGAACCAACGGTAGATCTCTAACGCTTCAGCATAACGACCTTGGCTTGCCAGTTTATAAATCGCAACGGACTCTTCTGGGAATGCGTTGGTTAAACCAGAAATCCAGCCGGTCGCACCTAGCATCAATGATTCAAGAGCGATGTCATCAACACCACTGAACACGGTAAAGCGGTCATCAAATTTATTGTAAAGCTCGGTGATACGACGAGTATCAGTGGTCGACTCTTTGATAGCTACAATACTTTCAAACTCAGCCAGTTTCGCCATGATATCGAGGTTTACATCGACACCATAAGCAACCGGGTTGTTGTAAATCATGATTGGCATTTCTGGCGTTGCTTCTGCTAGCGTGCGGTAATATTCGAACGTTTCGCTCTCAGACGTGCGGTAAACCATGGCAGGCATCACCATACAACCATCGATACCAATTTTGTACGCATCCTGCATGTAATCAACAGCTGCTGTGGTAATAGACTCTGCTGTACCAGCAATCAAAGGCACACGGCCATTTACGACTTCTTTTGCCGCTTGCAAAACCTGGCGTTTCTCCTCCGGGTACAACGCGCAGTTCTCACCGACAGTACCCAAGCAGATAATGCCATTCACACCATCTTTAATCTGGTTGTCTATAACGGTTTGCGTTGCGTCTAAGTCAATTGACTGATCTTGACGAAATTGCGTACTGACCGCCGGATAAACACCTTTCCAATCAATTTTCATGAACTACTTTCCTTATATGTATATTGTATGCAATTTAAATGAACGAGCGAAAATGCTCAGACATGGCTATCTATGCCATTTTCTAACAACACCGCCTTTACAGCGGCCAAATCAGCCAAAGCACTGCCAACTGATTTGTATAAAGTAATGACCTCATCGTTTTGACGTCCTGAGATTTGTTGGGCGCAAAGCTGCGGTAATTCCCCTTTGATATCGTCTGACGTGAATACGCCCTCTTGAATTGGAATGAGAAGATCGCCCGCTTCGGCTAATACATTAATACGGCTATCAACATACACCTGTGCTCGTTGCACTGCTTCGGAGTCACATTCACGCTTGTCCAAGTCATGATTACCGACCAAATCAATATGGGTGCCCGGCTGCACGTCTGCGCCATTAAACAAAGGCTCTGCTGATGCAGTAATACAGCTGATGATGTCAACGTGTTTGATAACGTGGTCCACTTTTTCTACGACTGAAACGCGAAACCGACGCTCATCAGGAAGCGACTGATACTCTGAAGATGACACAATGGCATCTACCGTCGCCTCGGCTTTATCTGAGTTACGCCCCCAAATATAAACCTGCTTAAGTGGGCGAACCGCAGCGTATGCCCACGCAAAATAAGGCGCAAGATTGCCCGTTCCGCAGATCAACAGACGATCAGCATCGGGACGCGCCAAATAGTCCGCTGCCAACGCAGAAGCTGCGGCGGTGCGCCAAAACGTTAAAACTTTACCGTCCACGAGTGCGAGCGGCTCACCATCGTTTCGTCTAAAAACAAGCAGCTTAGATGCAAGCGTATCTTTGCCTTGCTCAGGGTTATGCGGGAAATACGTAAAGGCTTTCACCGCAATCAACTCCTGGTTCCAAGCTGGAAGTAGCGCAAACGCCTCGTATTCTCCCTCTTCTAAGGGCATGACTCGGCGTTGAGGTATTGTTGCTGGCCGCGAGTACATTTCACGCATCGTTTCAATAAGAGACTTCATTGTTAAACATTGCGCGACTTGCTGTGCTTCGATGACTTTCATCATTTCTCCGAAAACATAAATACAGTTGAGGAAAGTACGGAACCTCGCTTATGGATGAAAACTCGACCCCATACACAAATTAACGCCTAGTTAAGCAGCCAGGTATTGAACTCTTCATTGAGTTCATCCGCGTAGTCTGACCACCATTCATCGTTAATCAGGAAGGCGGTTTGGAAGTTTTGAGGTGCGGTAGGAAGGTTCGCTAAAATGTCTGGGTTCACCTCCGCCGAAGACGACTTACGCGTAGGCCCATAGGCAACGTACTTAGCTTGATCAGCTAATGGTTTTGTTCCTGAAGAAAAAGCAATGAAGTCCAATGCAAGCTTTGTGTTCTCACTCCCTTTAGGTATCGCCCATCCATTCATGTAACCCATTTGACGGTCCCATATAATCCGAAATGGTTGACCTTCATCTTTACGGGCATTGTGGATTCGGCCGTTAAACGCCGAGGCGATCACCACTTCTTTATCTGCAAGCATTTGAGGTGGCTGGGCACCTGTTGTCCACCACAGCACTTCTGATTTGATCGTATCCAACTTAGCAAAAGCACGCTCACGCCCCGCTTCGGTTTCGAGCAGGCTGTAGACCTCTTCTGGCTTTACACCATCAGCCAATAGTGCCCACTCAAGATTACCCTGAGGCTGTTTTTGCAATGCACGTCGACCTGGAAAAGTTTTTAGGTCAAAGAGATCGGTCAACTTGCTAGGCAAAGCCTTACCTTTAAATGCGTCTTCGTTCACCGCTAATACAGTGGACACTACGATGGTATTGATTGCGCATTCGTGAATCGCACCATCAATAAAATCCTCTTGTGCTGGTGTTCCATCTGCGCCCGGAGGCAAAATACTTGGGTTCACTGGTTCTAATAACCCTTCGGCACAACCACGAACAATGTCCGGCTTGTCGAGAGAAACCAAATCCCAGCGCACATTGTTCGCTTCCACCTGTGCTTTAATTTCGGCTAATCCGCCGCTGAAATCCTCGGATACGATCTCGACACCTGTTTTTTTAATGAAAGGCTTGTGATATGCCTCCACTTGGCTCTTGGTGAATGCACCACCCCAAGACACGACCGTCAATTTGTCTTCAGCATAAGCAGAGGTCCCCAACAGCATTCCTGAAATCAACAGCGCCAATGGTGCTTTGGTCATTCGTGACATGTTTTACTCCTTTTGGTTGTTTTTCTGGAGGCATCCGAGTACGGCTGTTGGACACCATTTTTGTTAAAATTAAGTTAACATTAGCATTTAATATATTTTATACAATATTTAATATTAAATTTTTTCAGGCGAATCGTTGTAATGAAAAAGGTGAAAGATCAATCGATGTCGGCTTTCCTTCGATAAGCTCTAAAAGGAGATCTGCCGTAATCGCCGCTTGAGTTAATCCAAGGTGTTGGTGGCCAAATGCCAGTAATACATTTCCATCCCAAATGCTATCAATAACCGGTAACGAGTCGACTGTTGAAGGCCGATTCCCCATCCACTTTTCTCCTTGCTTGAGTGGATTTAACCCCGATTCAAACATCTCATCACCTAACTGAAAAAGCATTTCTGAACGTTTCATATTGGGTGGTGATTCTACATCGGCATACTCAACAGTGCCTGCCAAGCGTAGCCCACCAGACATCGGAGTCATGATGAATTTTCTATCGGCAGAGCTAATAGGAAATGGCAATACATCACGCTTGTCATCCACCATTAGGTGATAACCACGCTCGGCTTGAATAGGCACTTTGACTCCGGTTAGTTGCCGTATCAAAGGCTTAGAATGTACACCAGCGGCAACAATGATTCGGTCAAATGAATGTGTTTGAGACTCAACCAACACCTCGCCATTTTTCGCCAACGCAGATACACCTTTTTGTAAAACCATACCGCCAAGAACTTCAAAAGCTTCACTTAGCTCAACACAGAGCTGATAAGGGTCTAGCGTATGACCTGTATCGGGAAAAAAGACGCCGACAAAAACCTTATGGCTGAGATCAGGTATCCTCTCTCGAATCGCCTCTTGTGTCCAAACTTGATACGCCACACCGTTTTTAGCCAGTGAGTTAAGCGTACTTTGGTAGTCTTTAAACAGTTTCTCGTTTTCAAAAGTGAGCAATGAACCATTCATTTTTATTAGATGCGCTTTTCCGATTGAATCAAGCATGCCACGCCAACTTGCCACTGACCGCTCGTTAAGAGTTTTAATCGCGTTTTTTGCCTGCTCCGCGGCTGATGGCTTTGTTTGTAATAGAAAACGAATCATCCACCCGATAGTGCTTGGAATATCTTGCCAACGGATCGAAACCGGACTTTTGGGATCTAGCAGCATTTTAGGTAATTGTGAAAGCAGCGCTGGCGTTGCAAGAGGGAAGATTTGCTCAGTCGCGATATGGCCTGCATTTCCCTTAGAGCATCCATTCCCCACGCCATTGGGATCAAAAATCGTGACTTGATAACCTTGCTGCTGCAACTTCAATCCAATTGATAAGCCGATAATCCCCGCACCTATCACGGCGATCCTTTCCTTTTTGGTTTCATCCTTGACCAACATAAATATGCTCCGAGTCACACTTGAAAACGTAGATTGTATACAATATATTTTACATTACGTTAACATCACCATTGTTTAATTCAACCATTTTTTCAGCAAGGAGCGAAAAATGAGACAAGGAACTTTTTTCTGTATTGATGCCCACACCTGCGGCAACCCAGTTAGGCTGGTCGCAGGCGGTGTGCCTCCACTCGAAGGCAATACCATGAGCGAAAAGCGCCAATACTTTCTTGAGCATTATGATTGGATTCGTCAGGCACTCATGTTTGAGCCTCGCGGACACTCAATGATGTCGGGGTCAGTTGTCTTGCCTCCTTGCAGCGATAACGCAGACGCTTCAATTCTGTTTATTGAAACCAGTGGCTGCTTACCAATGTGTGGCCACGGCACCATTGGAACCGTCACTACCGCTATCGAGAATCGCCTTATCACTCCCAAAAAAGAAGGCCGTTTGATACTTGATGTCCCAGCAGGACAAATCGAAGTGCACTACCAAACAAAAGGTGACAAGGTCACGTCGGTGAAGATATTTAACGTACCAGCTTACCTTGCCCACCAAGACGTAACCGTGAACATAGAGGGCTTAGGTGAGCTCACTGTCGATGTTGCTTATGGCGGAAACTATTACGTAATCGTCGATCCTCAAGAAAACTACGCCGGACTTGAACACTACTCTCCAGATGAAATTTTGATGCTTTCTCCAAAAGTTCGCGAAGCGGTATCTCGAGCGGTTGAGTGCGTACATCCAGAAGATCCAACAGTGTGCGGTGTTTCTCACGTGCTATGGACCGGAGAGCCCACTCAAGAAAACGCTACCGCTCGAAATGCTGTGTTTTACGGCGACAAAGCGTTGGATCGCTCGCCATGTGGTACGGGTACTAGTGCACGCATGGCGCAATGGCATGCAAGAGGCAAACTCAATCAAGGAGAAGACTTTGTTCACGAAAGTATCATCGGCAGCCTATTTCAAGGACGTATAGAAGGCATTACCGAAGTGAATGGCAAAGCCGCTATTTTGCCAAGTATTGAAGGATGGGCACAAGTATACGGTCACAACACAATATGGGTAGACGATGAAGATCCATATGCGTACGGATTTGAAGTGAAGTAATAAGGATAGTAAGGAAGAATGATGAACCCACAAGAACCAACCACTTTTTACGCAGTCAACGCCTTTACTGGTGAGCCTCTACCTATTGCGTTTCCGGTACATGGAGAGCAAGAAGTTAATCAAGCCGCCTCAGCCGCCCAAAACGTTGCGCGTGAGTTTCGCCAACTAAGTAATGCAAAGCGATCGAGCTTACTTTGCTCTATCGCCTCTGAATTGGAAGTGAAGAGTGAAGAAATCGTTGCTCGTGCTCATTTAGAAACTGCCCTTCCCGAAGCACGTTTAAGCGGCGAAATAGGACGTACCGCGAACCAATTAAGACTATTTGCCGAGGTTGTGAGATCGGGTAATCACCATCAAGCAATTTTCGATACGCCAAACCCAAACCGTCAACCACTGCCAAAACCAGATATTCGCCGTCAACAAATCGCAATTGGCCCTGTCGCCGTGTTTGGTGCGTCTAATTTTCCGCTCGCATTTTCTACTGCAGGTGGCGATACGGCTTCGGCACTGGCTGCTGGCTGCCCTGTGATTGTAAAAGGCCATACCGCCCACCCTGGCACCAGTCAACTTGTTGCTGAGTGTATTGAGGCTGCACTTGAGAAAGAGTGCTTACCGCAAGCCATCTTCACGCTATTGCAAGGTAACAAACGTGCACTTGGCCAAGCACTCGTTACCCATCCAAAAATTAAAGGGGTTGGGTTTACAGGTTCAGTCGGTGGTGGCCGTGCGCTGTTCAATCTAGCCCAGCAAAGACCAGAGCCAATCCCCTTCTATGGCGAACTAGGGGCGATTAATCCAACATTTATTCTCCCTTCAGCCATACGGGCAAACGCCTCATTGGCTGAAGAATTTGTGGCTTCTATGACTTTGGGCTGTGGACAATTTTGTACAAAACCAGGCGTTGTATTTGTCTTGAATAGCCCAGAAACGCAAGCCTTTATCGAAATCGCTCAAGGGTTAATTCGACAACAATCAACGGCCACTTTGCTAACGCAAGGAATCCGAGAAACGTATGAATCCGAAGTGGATAAGCGAGCTTCCGAAACAGGCATTAACGTCACTCGTTCTGAACAAGCAGAAGCGACCAATGTCTCACCAGCACTGTTCGTGACGGACAGTAAAAACTGGCGTGAAAACCCGCAATGGGAGGAAGAAATATTTGGTCCTCAATCGTTAATCGTAATCTGTGAAGATTTCGATGACATGTTGAAACTGAGTGATTCACTGACTGGATCGCTCACCGCAACCCTTCACGCTACCGCTGAAGACGAAGAACAAGCCAAGCAACTGCTTCCAAGTTTGGAAGAAATCGCCGGACGCCTTGTATTCAACGGTTGGCCAACTGGCGTCGAGGTTGGTTACGCTATGGTTCATGGTGGACCATATCCGGCTTCAACCAATTCTGCCTCAACATCTGTCGGTGCGGAGGCTATTCATCGTTGGTTGCGTCCGGTCGCTTATCAAGCTTTGCCAGAATCTTTATTGCCGGATTCATTAAAAGTGTTGAACCCACTGGGTATTCAACGCGCCATAGATGGCAGTGTGTCCCAATAAAATCACCAAATGGCTCAAAAAGGCATCAACTGATGCCTTTTATTTCACTCTACTTCTCAAAACCTTCTTTCCTAGTTGGTTTGTGCCAGAAAAACAATAAACTACTAAAGTAAAATGGATTGGATACAATATTAATTTCACGGGAGACTTCAATGTCACAGAAACCTGTTTTTAAAACGCGTACTCAGCTCGTTGAGGAAGCAATTCGAACTCAGATCTTGAAGGGCGAGTTAAAAACTGGTCAACCTTTACGTCAAGATGCGTTAGCAAAAGAGTTTAATGTTAGCCGAATTCCTGTGCGTGAAGCGTTAGTTCAATTGGAAGCACAAGGACTCGTTAGCTTTGAACCTCACAAAGGTGCGACGGTCACTGAGCTATCTCCAGAGAAAATCAATGAGCTATTTGAACTGCGCGCTGTCGTGGAATGCCACATTTTAGAGCGTGCGATTCAAAATATGACAGACGCTGACCTTGAACGCGCGCGCGAAGTTCGCGAACGTTTCGAGTCAGTAGTGAACAGTGGCGACGAAGTAGAAGAATGGAGCAACTACAACTACGAGTTCCACAAAGCCCTATATGCGCCAGCCAACATGCCTGAAACTATGGACGTCATTTACAACCTGAACACAAAGTGTGACCGATACATACGCATGCAGCTATTGTTTACTACAGGCATTAAAAAGGCAGAAGAAGAGCACTTAAACTTGTTTGAAATGTGCCAAAATCGCGATATCGAAGGCGCCAAGTATCTACTGAAAAAGCACATTCTAGAAGCGGGCACAGCGATTCGAAACCTGCTGCTTGAAAGACAAAATATCAGCCAGTAAATGGAATAACGAATAAGGTGATATTCAAGGATGAATGTTGGACCAAAGTTTTTACTTGCAGCGCTACGACAAAAGATTAAAGAAGAAGGGCTTTGCTACAATTCCTTGTCAGAGAAAAGTGGCATCCCTTTATCTAGTATTAAACGCCACCTACATAATCCAGCTTTAGGTTTGGATAAAGTACTTATTTATCTGAACTACCTGAATACCGATCTCATCGAACTCGCAACCTTAGCCAACGAGCTTCAGCACCAAAACGAGCAAATGCTAACAGATGAAGAGAGCGCCCTTTTCGTTGAGCATCCTTATTTACTTGATTTTATTTATATGCTGACTTCTCGTGATATTAAACCGCAAGAGATAGCCCAAACTTACGGACTTTCTGATACAAGCTTAAGATTCTATTTGCGTATCGCGGAAATTCTAGGATATGTCGAAAACTTCGGAGACGGCTTGTTTTACCGTTCTGGTCGTCGATTTATTATGGAAGAAGGTACGGCATTAGACACCTTATTCAAAGAGCGATTTCAACAAGATTCGCTTTCTCATGATATCAACCCAGGCGTATGTATAGGTCGCATTAGGCTCACCGAAGAGCAGAAAGTACAAATAGAGGACGAGCTTTGTAATAAATTAGCGAAACTTAACGCAGTTAACACTTCCAACAATGAAGGTGAACTAACAAATATATTAATGCGCTGCACTCCTGGTTCTCAGATATTTTTCGCTGATGATTTACCTAACATTGACGGAAGCCTATTAAAGCACGTCGCTCAACTCACTAAATTAAGTTAAAGCATCAGACAAATAAATCAAACAAACCCCTGATAACATCATATATCCCTACCAAACTATTGATTCAAAGCGTTTCCTGAATCTAATTCTGATTTAGCAAGCATCGCTTAGTCAACTAAGAACTTGTCTTAATTTCACACTTATTAATTATCTTGTTAGATCTTTTGAAATAGACAGAAAACTTAAGTAATGACTAATTTAGCTTAAGGATAAAAGACAACTTTTTTACGTTATTTACCTCACACTATTTAACTATAAATTTGCAGACGAACAAATTAAATTAATACATTCACCTAGCTAATAAAAACAAAAGCAAAACACATAATTATAATTCTATTATTTATAAGGACATAGAAAAGTGAAATTTAAGTATTCTTTAGCAACGGCAGTCACTCTCGCATTATTACAAGGCTGTGGCGGTGGCGGCGGTGATAGCTCATCACCTACTCCATCCACTAGCAGTGCAAACGGTCCAACATGGAAAGTTCATGATTTTAGCCAATCGTCGAAAACGTTTATCAACCAATGTGAAACGCCCCGCGTCGGACTGGACCCATATGACAACTATGCCGCCTATCCAGATAAATTGGGCTCTGCATTACACGAAAAACTCTTTTTAAGAGCTTTTACTAACGAAACGTATCTATGGTATGACGAGGTTCCTGATAATAATCCAGCAAACTACAAAACTGTTACTGATTACTTCAATACGCTGGTCACCTCTGCTACTACCGCGACGGGTAAACCAAAAGATCGCTTCCATTTTACCGTCCCTTATGAGGATGATATGAAATCATCGCAATCCGGTTTAGTTGCTGGATTTGGTTTTAACTGGGCATTCCTACGTGGCGTACAACCTCGAGACGTTCGTATTTCCTACACTGAAGAAGCCTCGCCAGCTGATAGAAGCGGCATTGCTCGTGGTGATAAGCTTCTGAAAATCAATAATATTGATGTGGTTAACACCGGTAGTCAGTCCGACATTGATTTTATCAACAAAACGCTCTTTAACCCTGACATCAATCAAGATTACACCTTCACATTTGAGAGTGTTGACGGTCTAGAGAAAACCGTGACGCTTACCGCCTCTGATGTCATGACCTCTCCAGTTAAAAATGCCAAAGTGATTACACACAATGGTATGCGGATCGGCTATCTGCAATACAACTCCTTTGAACCAAGCGCTCAAGCCCCGCTTATTGAGGCATTCAGTACGCTCTCAGCAGAGAATGTTGACGAGATCGTCGTTGATTTACGTTACAACGGCGGTGGCTTAGTCCTTCAGTCCTCGCAAGTAGGCTACATGCTAAGCGGTGCTGGTCAGAACCGAGTCTTCAGTGAGTTGATTCATAATGACAAAGTGATGCGTACCATTAAAGATGGGGATAACATCTATCGCTTTACGAATCTAGCAATAGACTGGGCAGCACAGAAATATTCGGATCAAGTGCTTCCGACACTGAACAAAAAGCGCGTATATGTGCTGACTTCAGGAGGCACGGCTTCCTCAAGTGAACTGCTAATCAACGCTTTGCGCGGCATTGACGTGGAGGTTATCCAAATAGGTTCAACAACCACAGGTAAACCGTATGGGTTCTCACCAGAACAAAACTGCGGCACTATGTACTACACTATTCAGTTCAAGTCGGCGAACGAGAAAAAATTTGGCGACTTCGCTGATGGTTTTATTCCTACTCCAAAGAGCCAAATCAATACCGAGCTAGGCTTAAACAATAGAGTGGAAGGTTGCTGGGTCAATGATGACCTAACAAAACCATTAGGCGATCCGTCTGAAGGTATGCTTTCTGCGGCGCTAAACTACATGGAAACAGGAACCTGTCCGCCAGTATCCCCTTCAAGTTTCAACGCCATGCCGCGTAACATTTCATCTCCGGAGTTAAGCGATCTTCGCTCTCCGCTACGAACAGAGGCAATTCATGTTGAGATCAACTAACTTTTTACGAATGCTGATTCGGGTTGCGCTTTTCCTAGGCACTTCAATTTCTTTGATAGGATGTCAAGCTATGTCACAAGAACCCGTTGAAGCATTGAGTAAAAAGAACTCTCCGGAAACAGTCATAGAAATTCAAAACGCGATCGCAGAAATCCAAGGGACACCAGCACCTAGAATCGCAAATAACGTATTTGAATCCTCACCGCATTTGTTGATTGAAAAAGGACGAGTAAAAGGTAACAACAATCAACTGCTGGATGGCAGCTATACGGATCTTCCAGACCAATATACGTTGCAGATAAGAGGTGAAACCTGTGGCTTGTACTACGCCAAAACAGATACCTTTGTCACTCTCAGTTCACTAGATTGTGAGCCCATCATTAAGTTTTAGATCTCCCAAAAAGAGAAGCCCGCTGATATCAGCGGGCTTCCTACTTTATTGTTCAGTGTGAAACGGTCAACGTTACTTTAGTTCAATCCATGCTTTGCGCTGTTGCTTATCCATGTATGACCAAGCTACAAAGCGGCTCACTTTCTGTCCTTGGCTCATTTCAACCACACGAATGGCTTTCACACCCAATTTTTCAAGCTGCTTACGCATCGGGCGAACGTTGTCTTTTTTGGATATAAGGGTTGTAAACCACAAGACCTGCGCGGCAAAAGCTTGGCTTTCATTCGCCATTTTTCGGATAAACGCCGCTTCTCCACCTTCACACCACAATTCAGCGTTTTGACCGCCAAAATTCAACGCGGGCTTACTTGTCTTTACTTGTGCGGTTTGAGGTTTTAGCCCTTTCTTACGCTGGTTTGCTTTTAGATTATCGATTTTACGCTGGCTGCCCATAGCGGCATCTTCCGCCGAACGGTGGAATGGCGGATTACATGTCGTCACATCATAACGATCATTCGGTTGAATGATACCTCGATAAATATTGGCATCATTGTGTTGCTGTATCAGTGCAATTTTTCCCGTCAAAACACGATTGTGCTCTACGATCGTTTGAGCCGATTGGATGGATTTTGGATCGACATCGCTGCCCGTATAGTGCCAACCGTATTTTGTTACACCAACAATCGGATAAATACAGTTTGCTCCCACGCCAATGTCCAACGCTTTCACTTTTTGGTGTGCGTACTGACCTTTTACTTCACTATCAAGTAGTTCTGCCACTCGGTGAATGTAATCAGCGCGGCCCGGAATCGGTGGGCAAAGGTAGGTGTCGGGAATGTCCCAGAACTCGACACCATAATACGCAGCAAGCAATGCTTTATTGAGCATTTTAACAGCATTAGGATCAGAGAAGTTTATGGAATCTTCCCCTTTCGGATTTTTGATAACGAATGGCTTTAACTGTGGTTCACTTTCCACGAGTTTTTTAAAATCGTAACGACCTCGATGAACATTACGCTCATGCAAACCATTCTTCGCTATTTTTATGAACTCGACTTCGCTCTTTCCTGCAGGCTGAGGGGATTTGCGCGCAACTTTGTCTTTAACACGCTTCGGCTTGTCTTTATTCGCGTCTTTCTTCTGAGCCGCCATTGAAGCCTTTGGCTTTGCTTGCTTCGCGTTGTGATTATTGTTCTTCATTCAAATTCGCTTTTAAATCGAGATAAATCATAAACAAACGAGCATCAAATTCGAGTTGGTGATACTCAGGCTCCATGTAGCAACATAACTGATAGAACGCCTTGTCGTGGTTTTTCTCACGAGTATGTGCCAACTCATGTACCACCAGCATCCTTAATAGTGGCTCGGGCGCATCTTTAAATACATTGGCAATGCGAATCTCGTTTTTCGACTTCAGCTTACCGCCATGGTTTCTACTGATTACACTGTGCAAACCAAGCGCGTTGTTTACCGCGTGAATTTTCTTATCGTAGACAACTTTACTGATTGGCGCGGCTTTCTTCATGTAGCGGTTTTTGATTGCCATGGCGTACTCATAGAGCGCCCTTTCGCTTTTGATTTGGTGCCTGTCGGGATAACGCTTCTCGAACCAAGGAACAAACTTGCCACTCGCTATCAATGAGCTCACCTGCTCTACGATGTTTTGTGGGTAGCCTTGAATGTATCGAAGTGACGGATGCATAGAATTAACGTCTGTTATGACAAAATAAAGGCGCTCAATATACCTGAGATAAAGGACAGTTTCACCTTAGCTTTCGCCTTTCATTTATTGTGAAAGGCCGTTAAACTTCGCCTCCCAATGATAATGGAGAGAAACTCAATGAAACGTGTCGTCCTTTACGTCAAAGACAAATGCCCTCACTGCAAAGATGCTCAACGTTATCTGGATTCGAAAAATATTAACTATCGTTTGTGCAATGCTAAGATGCAACGCGGTCGCAAAGAACTTGATGCGCTTGGTGCTCGTTCAGTGCCAGTTTTAAAAATTGGTGATCGGGTAATGATTGGCTGGAACCCAAAGAACTTCGAGAAGATGTACAAAGGCGACTAGTGCTCGGACGATGAATCTGCGCTGCGTTTAAACGTAGCGCTTGATAAAGTCGATAAACGTTCGATCTGCTATTGATAAATACCCCTGCTTGCGCCAAGCAAGTGCCAGATCCAGCGTCACTGGTGGTTCAAACGGTAAGCCAACAACGCCCGACTCATGTTGAGTCACCAATTCCAGTAACGCGGTAATCGCAAACTCTTGTTTTACAATACTCAAAATCAAAGGCAGTAAGTTGGTCTCGAATGATGACTTCATGGTAAACCCATGCTCCTCACTCACCTGATCCAAAAATTCGCGGTGAAAATAGCCATGCTGAAACATAACCAAATCGTGTTCAAAGAACTCATCAAAAGTAAGAGCGTGTCGCTGGGCTAACTCATGCTCAGGTGAAACAACTGCGACCATTTGGCTAGTAAACAAATGGTCAGTTTCTAGATCATCAGGCACATTATCACAACTGATCACACCAATATCGAGTTGACCATTGAGCAGCATACGACGAATCGATTGAGTTCCAGCTTCGACCAAGGTCAATTTTAACTCAGGGAATTGGCTTTTAAACGCCATCACAATTCGTGGAAAGAAATAACTGCCCATCATTGATGGCGTCCCTAGTCTTACTTCGCCTTTCGCTAAACCTTTCAACTCATCAATCGCGAGCTGCGCGTCGTGCAACTGTTGAATCACCCGCTTAGCATGTACAAATAACGTTTCGCCCTCTTTCGTTAAGCTGATTTTTTTATCATCACGGCGAAATAGGGTAACGCCCAAAGACTGCTCAAACTTTTTGATAGAAATGCTTAATGCGGGCTGGGCAATATGCAGGGCTTTCGCCGCATGGGTAATGTTTCCGTGTTCAGCGACCGCCAGAAAATGTTTAAGTTGTTTCGATTCCATTAGATCAAAAATATATGGTGTCCATATTTTTAATATATTTTTTTAATTTACAACGAACTGATAGATTGATCACAGTCTCTCCATTTGCTCACATTAGGCAGGATTCATGGTCAGTTTTGGCACACCGGAATACAAACGCATTACGCTCTCGCTAGCGCTTGGTTCCTTCTTGGTTTTTTCAAATTTATACCTACTACAGCCAATGCTGCCCACTTTTGCCCAAATTTTCACGATCTCAGAAACGCAAGTGAACTGGTTATTTGCGGCCTCAACACTCGCTCTCTCTTTTAGCCTCGTTCCAATGGCTGTGTTATCAGAATCAGTGGGACGAAAACCAGTCATGATGGCCGGTCTGTTTTCGATTCCTACCCTTTCCGCTTTGATGCTGTTTGGTGACTCATTCCTGTTTTTGGTGGTATGTCGAGCACTGATCGGTGTCGCGCTCGCCGCTTTTGCTGCGGTCGCCGTGGCTTACATGGCAGAAGAGCTCGACAAGCACGCTTTCTCGATGGCAATTGGAACGTACATTGCGGCTAACTCATTAGGCGGTATTGCAGGACGTATTAGCGGCGGCTTATTGGCGGACAATTTCAATGTTGATGTCGCCATTGAAGTTATGATGGTGTTCACTCTTCTTGGTGTCATTGGCGTTCACTATTTATTGCCAACACAGCGCAACTTCACCCCGTCATCAAGCAGCTTGCGCCATCAAAATCGTGCGCTTATTGGTCATTTTAAAAACCAACGCGTATGGTTCGCGATGCTGATAGGAGGACTCAACTTTGCTTTGTTCGTCAACCTTTACTCCGTAATGGGGTTCCGTCTGGTGAGTGAACCTCACAATGTGCCCGTCGGGTTGGCCTCACTGATCTTTATTTGTTACTTGGGAGGAACTTTCTCCTCTCGTTGCGCAGGCCACTGGAGTAAACGTTATTCATCAATCCTCGGCATGTTCTTGGGCGCGATAGTGAGCATGACGGGGATGTGGATTGCGGCGGTTGAAAGCTTGACTGCAATGCTATTTGGGTTGTTGCTGATAAGTTTTGGTGCCTTCTTTACTCATACCCTCGCCTACGGTTGGGTCGGTCAGAATGCCACTCGTGCCAAAGCCACCGCGACAGCGCTCTACTTAGTACACTACTATGTAGGCGGTAGTTTGGGAGGATTCTTACTTCTTTATTGTTGGCAACATGGTGGTTGGTCGAGTGTTCTCATGGGGGGAAGCGCCGTCTACCTAGCGATGTTTGCTGCGATTGCGTATTTGAAACACATTGCCGAAAGAAAGCATACTGACCAAACACCTGACGCTGCGAGTTTAAAGAGTAGCTAAGGTACGCTCATTTGCGTAATACCTCTCTGGTTACTTGGATAACCAACTCTGCTATGCTTGGGCTACTTTAATAAAAACCAGAAAGTCGTATGTCAACGCGTTCAACACAAAACACAGATATCGAAGCGATCACTCAACAGGTCGATCAATGGCTCAACGATGTGGTAATCGGACTCAACCTTTGTCCGTTTGCTGCCAAACCGCAACGTAATAAACAAATCAAAATTTTTGTTAGTGAAGCGACTCAAGAAGAAGCGCTTCTTGAAGATATTTTATTGCAGCTGATTGAGCTGAGTAACACAGAACCCGAACAACTTGAGACCACGTTGGTTGTGGTTCCCAACATGCTACAAGATTTCTGGGACTACAACTTTTGCATAGATTGGGTTGAAGGATTAATTAAGCAGCAAAACTGGGAAGGTATTTTCCAAGTAGCGACTTTCCATCCTGATTACTGTTTTGGCGGCGCAAGGCCTGAAGACGACGAAAACCTGACCAATCGTTCTCCTTACCCGATCTTCCATTTGATTCGCGAAGAGAGTATGGAAAAGGTACTAAAACACTATCCTGATCCTAAATCCATTCCCGATACGAACATCGCTCGTGTTTCCGCCCTTTCAGAGGAAGAACGTAAAAAGCTGTTCCCTTACCTATTTCGTTAAGCACCACCATTCCCCAAAGGCAGATTTATCACCAGTTAGATGCAATGCCCTTGGGGTTCAAAGTGCGGTTTGGTATCATTGCCGCTTCAATCGATTCAATGGAAATTAGAATGCAACTGTCAAAGCTAACCCAAGAGATTTTTGATCACTTATACCGTGATATCACCGAGTTCCGTAGTACGTTCGACTTACCAGTCGCAGACGCTGCAAGCCTTGATGCACAAGCAGATACACTACACACCTCTTTGGCGATCGAAGAGCTAACAGAGCTAGCAGAAGCAGATTGTAAAACTGAGCAAGCAGATGCCATCGTAGACAGCGTGTATGTATTAATGGGCCGTCTCGTTCATCTTGGCCACAGCAAAATAGAAGACAACCTGGCGATCAGCTACTTAATTGATCTTCTATTAAACGTTGCGGTAAACCGTGGTATCGAATTTATTCCTTGCTGGGATGAAGTACATTCAAGCAACATGAGCAAAGTATGCCGTAACGAGCAAGAGTACTCAGAAACAGAAGCATTCTACGCGGAACAAGGCATCAAGTTGATGGCGGTGCAGAAAGGTGAATACATCATCGCGAAATGCGCCGAAGATTTCGTATCGGAAGGTAAAACCATTCGTAAAGGCAAAGTACTCAAATCTGTTTACTACCGCCCTGCAGATCTAAAACCGTTAACTCAATAAGCGTTGAGTTTGGCTATCTCGATTAAAAAAAAACGACCTCAAGTAGGTCGTTTTTTATTGTCCCTAAACATTAATCAAAGATTAAATAAGGTTGCTCATCTACGATGACCTTTTTGACTTGAGTATTGAACACTTCCCCGAGAGCTTCTTCCGTTAGCACAGTATCGGCACTTCCTGATGAGTGCAGCACACCGTTGTTAAGCAGCAATACTTTATCTGCGTGCTTTAATGTGCGATTGAGATCGTGATTAGCAACCAATACTCCAATTCCCTGCGCCGCCATAGTGTTAATCAATTGATAGAGCAGACCCTCTTGCGCAATATCTAACGGTGCTGCTGGCTCATCCAAAATTAAAAACTGCGAAAAAGGATTAATGGTACGCCACACCTGCAAACATACACCTGCTAATCGGACACGCTGCCACTCACCACCGGATAATGTTTGAATACTGCGATGAAGCTTATCTTGCAGTTGTACCAGCTCCACCACCATATTGACAGCATCACGCACTTTGATATCCGCAATCTCAGCACCACTTGGCAGAGATAAAGCGAGATACTGAAACACATCAACATTAAACGCTGGGCGCGATTGCTGACACAAATAACCTCGAACATGAGCTTGCTCTGACAACGGTAAAGTAAGCAAGTTTTTGTTGCCAACGTACACTTCACCACTCATACCGTCTCGGTGACTTAACGTACCAGAAATCGCAGCCAATAAAGTACTCTTACCGGAACCATTAGGCCCAACGATATGTACGATTTCGCCAGCTTTGCATTCAAAAGAAAGAGGCAATAATCGACTACCAACCGACATATGTTTAACGTGCATCATGACTCTTCACCAGCATCCAGATGAAAATAGGTGCGCCAATCGATGTTGTCATGACACCTAAAGGTAACTCTGCGGAGTCCAATAACAGTCTTGCGCCGATGTCAGCAAATACAAGCAACGCAGCACCAGATATTGCAGAAAGTGGCAATAAATAACGGTTTTCAGTACCAAAAGCCAAACGCAACAAGTGCGGCACCACCAAACCAACAAAACTGATGATGCCACCCAAAGCGACTGAGCTACCCACCAAAACAGAAATGGCGAGGATCAATTTCCAACGCATTTGATGCACATCGACACCCAATTGGGTCGCATGAATCTCACCCAGCATCAATTTATCAAGCGACTTGCCTTTACAACATAACCAGATAAGCACCGGTAACATCACCAAAGTAACGGTATGTTGATACCAACTTGCACCGCCAATACTGCCCATTAACCAATACATCAGTTGGCGTAAACTGAGATCATCACTAAAGTAAAATGCCCACGTCACAATCGCGCTCGATAAAATACCCAATGCGACCCCAACCAAAAGCAATCGAGCCGTCGTCAGGTGCATTGCCCTTGCTATCGCCACCAAAACAAACGTGAATACCATCGAGCCAGCAATCGCTGCCAACATAAAAACAATCGGGGTAGGAAGAACAGGTGACGCGAACATGATTAAGACCATTGCTAAGCTTGCGCCACCAGAGATACCAAGCACGCCAGGTTCAGCCAACACGTTCCCAAGCAACACTTGTAACGTCGCGCCAGATACCGCTAACGCAGCACCAATAATTGCCGCAGACACTAACCTCGGTAAACGCAAGTCCACCAATAACTTCTGTTCAAATGCAGATAAGGATTGAAAAGGAGAAAGGAAAATTTCTCCGACCATCAAGTGAATGGCAGAGAGTACAGCGAGCACGATCGACATAACCATCAGGTTACGTTGCCAGCGTCGTTCCTTGTTCAGGATAAGTTGTTGAAAATCCATAGCGGCCGATAAAAACAAACGAGGCTTAACCTTACAGTTAAGCCTCGGTAAATTGCAATTAACTTCTCAAAGCAATGTTGGATTAATCGTAAACCAACTCACCCTCTTCAAAACGGGTTTTCACTTCACAAACCATCAGAGCTGCACGTTGACCTATTGCGACGTGGCGGTTCGGGAAGACAATCGCTTCGTTTTCATTCTTCGCCATTAATGGTTTGTCGCCATCATGACCAAACACTTCGCCGTGAACAAATGAGGTGAAGTTTTCAACATTGTCGTCGAACATAAAGTCAAAGTCTTCGTTCAAACGAACGATTGTGCGACTTACGCGATACTTAATGCATGGTTTTGGTAAGTGTTCTGGCTTCGTTTCCGCAATCAAATTACGTAAAGACAAATCAAACGCGGTCAGTTTATCGAGGTCATTTTCACCGATACGAGCCACACGGCCAAGCTCCATTGTGAGAGCCTGCGCACCAAAATTCTCGGCACTGTACCAGCTAAACGTGCTCGATGGTGAGTTTGACAGGAGCACTGCTTCAATGTGTGCACTGTCCAAGAAATCGATCAATGCCTTGCTGCGCACAGGATGACGAGTCTTAGGACTTACTGCAAACGTATAGTGCTTCGAGCCTCTAATCGCGCAGTGTAAATCAAGGTGCCAGCGTGTTGTCGGGTCGGTATCCTGATAAAAATCTCGAACAAGCAGCTTAAGCGTATCGGCGATAACAAGCTCTTTTGTCTGTTTGTGTTCTTTTTCGTCAAACAGACGGTTGAGATTTTCTTCGAGGAATCGCGTGTGCGCCAGAGTGGATTCTGGGTGAGCGATAATGAACAGACAACGGGTATCGACCGTCTGGAACCCAGATTCTATGTCTTGAATAATGGAATCCACCAGCTCCATCGGTGCGGTTTCATCTCCGTGAACCCCACAAGAGATGATGATGTTCTTCGTATCCTGAGTATAATTCGCAGGGATTACTTCTAATACACCACGCTGATAGAGTTTAAGTTTTACACCGTTAGAAAGCACCTGCTCCGCTGGTGCAACATCAATATGAACATCTAACGTGTCAGTTAAAAACGATTGGCGAAAGAGAGACTTCGTCATGCGTTACTCCTTAATAGCACGGCGGATATGTTAATAAATTGTACAAAGGATTTTTGTTGCTGCGATCTCACTTATGAGTAGAAATCACTATTTCCCTCGAAAATCCGATGCCTTTTCGCGCCAGGCACTCAAATCAAGCATTGAGGCGTTTAATTTTCAAACAATTACAAAGTGTTAGGGCTGTGAACTTTACCACAGCCCTGATTAAGATCATTATGATTTGATCAAATTTTTGTAGCTATAAAGCAGATTATGCATCAACACTGCGAAAAACTTAGCCGCGCTGTGCGAGCAAACGCTCAAACTCATCGACTTTTTCACGCACTAGCTCAACACTCTGCTGCCAAAACGTTGGCTGGGTTAAATCCATCGACAAATGCTTTTCGACGACATCTTCCGCCATCATGCAGCCTGTATCGCGCAGCAAATTGATGTAATCGGTGTAAAACGCTTCGCCTTTGGTTTCTCGCTGTGCATAGATACCCTTGCTAAACAAGAAACCAAATAGGTATGGGTAGTTATAAAAGCTCACGCTATCAATAGAAAAGTGCAGCTTGCTTGCCCAGAAGTACGGATCCGGTTCGCTCATTACGTCGCCATACCATTCTTTCCAAGTTTCTGACATCAACTCACAGAATTCATCTGCGGTTAACTCTCCATCCTGGCGGCGTTCATAAAACGATTTTTCAAACTCGTAGCGAACCGGAATGTTGATCATTAAAGCTAGCGCAGATGACAACTCTTCCCACAACATCTCGAGCTTTTCATCAACGCTCTCAGCTTTCGAAATCAAATGATCACGAACGATGTTTTCTGCAAAGATAGAGGCGGTTTCTGCTAACGTCATTGGGTAGTAAGTTTGGCAAAGTGGCAAATCACGAATAACCCAGTTATGGAACGCATGGCCAAGTTCATGTGCCAGAGTCATAAGGTCTGACCGGCTGCCACTCCAAGTCATAAACACAAGCGGTGTTCGCGTTGCTGGCAGTTTGGTGCAGTATGCGCCAAGACGCTTGTTAGCATTTGGCGCGGCATCAATCCAACCATTTTGTACCATCAAACGGACAAATTCCGACATCTCAGGGTTTACTGTTTCAAATGCTTCACAAATAACCTCAATCGCTTCATCAAAGTCGTAAACCTTCGCTTCACCGCTCAAAGCAGGCATAGCCGCCAGATGATTCCAAGGTTTCATCTCATCCAGACCATGTACTTGCGCCATCAATAAACCCGCTTTCTGACCAATAGCTCGACTGTCTTTGGCTACGGTCATCATCGCATTTAAAGTTTCAGCTTGGATTCGGCTACCATGCAAACTCGGCTCTAGGAAGTGAACTTCACGCTTCGTAGAACGCTTTTTGTTTTCAGTTAAGCGCCATCCTGCTAACGCATTCAAAATCGCAGCGAATGATTCTTGGTGCGTTTGCATTGCATCTTGTACGCCTCGCCACGCGGCTTCTTGACGCTCGAATTCAGAACCATAAAGAATGCTTGCCGCTTGAGAAAACCCAAGCTCTTCACTATTACCATCTGTGTACTCAAGCTTCACTTTCAATGAGCCAGTCAGGTTATCGTATAGGTTACCCCAAGCCGATTTGCCATCCACACTCATCGCAGCCAGTAACTGTTCTTCTGCGTTGCTAAGACGAGTATCCGCCAACTTTCTAGAATTCAAGATAGAAAAAGCTTGCCCACTGATATCAGGATTCTCATGGTCTAACACGCGCAAGATAAACTCTTCGTCGGCATGAGTTAATGTCAAATCAAAGGGACTGAACGCTTGGGAAAGCTCCGAAAAGATGCGGGTCATTTTACCAAGTAACGATTTCGCTTCGGCGTTTGTTGCATCAACAGAAGCATAACAACTCGCAAAATTTGCAACTGTGCCCGCTAAACGACTCGCAGCTTCATTGGTCAAAATCGCATTTTGCATGATCTCTACGTTGCCACAATCTGCTGATTGTTTATTCAAAAGATCAATACATTGTTCTACAAGAGCAATATCGTCTTGAATTCGTGGGTCAGAAAGGTCGTTATAAACGATGGACAAATCCCAACTCGGCGTTGTCATTTCTATATTTCCTTTTTATGTAACTGAGTCAATTTTCGCTTCCTGCACCTAGCAGATGGGCTTCCACTGACATCTTCCGTGACTATGCCCGTAAGCAATATCGTTCTGGGCATTTTAATATTTATAAATTAACGAGTTAAAAGAGGTACGCCAATCGAACGCACCGAGGCGTAAATTTGCTCATCTATGGTAATTGTTAAATGCGTGACAGAAGCGTTTCCTATCGACAACGTCGAATACCACTTTGGGTTACGCCAATCTAACTCCAATACATGAGCAAGAATCATACGAATGACGCCACCATGCGTGACGATAAGTAGATTGTCATTGATATCGTTGATGATTTGAGACCAAACGCGACATATGCGCTCAGAAAATGTGCTTAAGCTCTCAGCATTCGGCAACGTATGTTGTGCTGGCGATTGCCAAAAAGCATCTAGCTTTTTCCACTGCTTAGTGAGCATATCAAAAGGCATACCATCAAAATCACCAAATGCCATCTCTTGTAAAGACTCATCCGTCATTACTGGTAATAATTGCTGTTCAGCAATGATGTTTGCCAGTTCTTGACAGCGTGAAAGCGGAGAAGAAATTATTCCACCCACACCTCGTCCACTCTCGGCCCAAGCCCGAGCAATACTCTCTTGATCAGCAGGCGTAACTTTTACATCTGTTTGGCCATGGAGTCCTGGTGGAGCGTCTACTTTTCCATGACGCACAAGATAGATATTGAGTGTTTTCATTTTGTTCCATCCTACTCTTTAAGAACCAACGGCAAACCAGCAGCAACAAAGGTAACGCGATGGCAAACACTGGCTAGTTTTTGATTCATCCGTCCTGCATTATCCACAAAATAACGACTAACCGCCCCCAAAGGTACAATGCCCATTCCAACCTCGTTAGAGACGAATATTAACGTCGCATCTGAGCCACGTACCACCTGTATAAGCTTTTCAATTTCTGCTTCTAGCTTCTCATTGGAACATTCATCACCTAACTCAAATATCCAATTGTTGAGCCACAAGGTTAAACAGTCGATCAATACAACATCGGTGATAGCGAAATTTGTCAGTAACTCAGATAAATGAAGGGGGCATTCATGCTCTTGCCACTCGCCCCCGCGTTGCTTTTGATGATGCGCTATTCGCTCTCGCATTTCTTGGTCAAATGGCAGCGCGGTTGCAACATAGTGTAATGCTCGCTGAGAAGCGACCGATAATTGCTTAGCTGTTTTTTCTGCCAAATGCGACTTCCCAGAGCGCGCGCCACCGAGTATCAATTGCTTCATGAGGAGTGATACAACCCAATCATAGTGAGATAAATAAGCAGTTCCGACAACTGTTGCGCTGCGCCAAGGCAATCCCCCGTAAAGCCGCCAATTCTCTTGGTTAACCAACGTTTGAACATCAAACGAAATACCACGAGAACAAGCGATATCAAGATCGCATCCGCGATACCAAGCACAAGCAATGTTACGCCACCAGTAAACAACAAAATGGAGACTTCTAGAGAAGACTGGCGACTTGCTAGCGGTTTACTTTTCGACGTATCACTGTCACTGACATAAGGCATGTCATAAATAAGCGTCGCTGCTAGTGCTCGGCTTGCGGTGTAAGCGACGACAATGACCAACCAAAAGTGCGGCAAGTTAGCCAGTTCACTCCAAAAAACATACTTAGCCAATAACGCCATAATGAGAGTGGCGGCACCATAAGTGCCAATACGACTGTCTTTCATAATAGAGAGGCGTCGCTCTACGGTCATGCCACCGCCAATGCCATCCGCCATATCGGTCAAGCCGTCTTCGTGAAAAGCCCCAGTTAACAATAAGCTAAACACCATCGTTAATACTATGGCAACCGACTCTGGGAAAAAAATTGAGGTGAGCGAGAATACCAAAGCGCAAAGTGCTCCAAGCACGAGACCAACTAACGCAAAGTAACGGCCTGCCTGATTCATGCGTTCTTCACTGTAAGGCAACGCTTGGGGCACGGGTAAGCGGCTAAAAAAACTGGTAGCTAATAGAAATAACTCCCACTGGTATCTTAACGATGACGGCGTGACTTTCTCAGAATTATCAGGGACTGACACTATACTGTAACTCCTGCACTCTCGAAGCTCGCCATTTTGTTGTAAAACTGAGCGGCAGCTTTTAACAAGGGTAAGGCAAGAGCGGCTCCTGTTCCCTCCCCTAGCCGTAAACCAAGGTCGAGCAGAGGTTCTGCTTTAAGATGTTCCAATACAAATTTATGTCCATTTTCTTCAGAGCGATGGGCAAACAACATGTATTCACGCGTTTCTTCGTCTAACAACGTCGCAATATAAGCCGCTACCGATACGATAAACCCATCCACTAAAACTGGAGTTTTAAGCCGCTTGGCTTCTAAAAAAGCGCCCACCATTTGTACGATTTCAAAACCCCCAACCTGTGCGAGAATCGCTTTGGTATCAAGACCTCGACATCGGTTTACCCCCTGTGCTACCAGTTTATATTTGCGGCTCAACTGCTGTTGATTGATTCCGGTGCCAACGCCAACACAATAATCAATATCTAATGAGCTCAGCGCCGATAACAGTGCTGAGGCCGAACTGGTATTACCGATGCCCATCTCGCCGAACATTAAGAGGTTTGAACCATGCAAAATGGTATGCTCAGCAATCTTCGCACCATATTCTAAACCTAACGCCACTTGTTCTGGGGACATCGCGGATTGTTTAGAAAAATTAGCCGTACCGTTACCCAACCGTTGTTCAACCAAGTTGGGATGGGATTTAAATTCTGGAACCAGCACATCAATAGGAGCCAACATGCCGCAATCTATTACTTTGAGTTGAATGCCATTAATGTCGCAAAAACAGTTGATGGCTGCGCCGCCAGCGAGAAAGTTAGCCACCATTTGCTGAGTGACTTCGCTTGGCGCAATGCTCACACCCTCCTCTGCAACGCCGTGATCTCCAGCAAATACCAGCATGCTCGGTTTGCAGATAGCGATGGAATCAACTGGCTGAGGTTTATTCTGACTTTGAATAAGAGCTAACTGCAGTGCCACCTTTTCCAATAAGCCTAAAGAACCGACGGGTTTGGTTTTGTTATCTATGCGTGCTTGTATCTCCGCAGCAAAAGAGTCATCCATTTTTTACGTTCCTTTGATGTTGTCTGGGTGAGAGGTGTTCTGTTGTTCAAGAGGTCTTGTTCAGCGACAGTTTTTGCGCGCCCACTATTGTATACACTTGCATCCAATTGGGGCAGCGCTAATCAAGTTTATCTCAGGATAGTCTGCCGAGTTCGCAGAGCGTCTCACCTTTCTTGCACGAGATTATAAGTAACTCGTTGAAATCCGCTACAATAGCTTAGACTATGTTCCCATATAGGAGAAAAGATATGGATAACAACACCTGCGCAATCATCGCCGGTGCAACTGGCTTAGTAGGCTCAAAAGTCATTGCAAACCTCATAAATCAATCAGGTGTTGGAACATTATATTATCTTTCTCGCCGCCCACTCGATGGCGTCCTAGATGTGGACAACAAGCTTATTCCTCTCATTGATGCAGACCTTTCTATCCACCAATGGGATGAGAACCAACCAACACCAACCATCGGCTTTATCTGTTTAGGCACGACCCTTAAGCAAGCAGGCAGTAAGGATAATTTGCGTAGAGTAGATGTTGATCTGGTGTGCAAAGTCGCCCAACAAATGAAAACAATCGGAGTCAAACGCCTTGCGGTTGTTTCTAGCCTCGGTGCAAATAGTAAATCGCCATCCCATTACTTAGCTTGTAAAGGACAAATGGAACAACGAATCGAAGCTATGGATTTTGAGGAAATCGTATTTGTTCGCCCAGGCCCGCTTGTTGGTCAACGTCAAAACCCAAGAATGGACGAGAAGTTAGTACAAACTCTGTTTAAGGTAATTCGCCCACTTATGCTTGGCAAACTGTCCAACTTTTTACCTATTCGAGCAGAAGATGTCGCCAAAGCGATGATTTATCAACTTTTCAGTTATCAAGAAGACTCGGTGGTTTACTTACAAAGGAAAGAAATGCGTGACTTACTGCATCACTACGAATAACCATTTTGTACAATTAACGTGCTAATTCACACTCTCACGCGACTTAGATCTCGTTTTTATATTCATTTTAGATCTAGCTAATACCCGTTTGTCATTTTTAAAGTTATATCACGAGCGTTATCTTACGCTCCATAAATAAATCCGTATAAAACCCCGTATAAAAAACAACCGCCACTTCGGCTGGTTGATAAGGTCAAATTATGAATTTTGCAGTGATAGCCTCTCTAGCCGTCTTTGTTGGAATATTGTTCTTTCTATTTAATCAACAACAAAAGAAACACACTCTTTCACGTCTCGTTTTGATCGGTCTTGTTACCGGTTCTCTTTTTGGGCTTGCTTTGCAACTCATTCACGGTGAAGGCAACAGCGCAATTGCTCAAACACTTGAATGGGTAGGCATTGTAGGCAGTGGCTACGTTGGTCTACTGAAAATGGTCATCATGCCACTGGTGTTAGTATCGATGATCTCTGCAGTTGTTAAATTGGAGAAAGGTGGCTCTTTAGGTAAAATTTCTGGCCTGACCATCTCTGTTCTTCTAGTAACGACTGCAATTGCTGCACTCATCGGTATCTTGGTGACAACCACATTTGGCCTTTCAGCAGAAGGTTTAACTGAAGGCGCGCGTGAAACCGCTCGTATCGCCGTTTTAGAAAGCCGTGCCGGTACAGTAAGTGACCTAACTATTCCTCAAATGCTAGTTAGCTTCATTCCAACCAACCCATTTGCTGATCTAACAGGTGCTCGCTCGACATCAATTATCGCTGTTGTGATTTTCGGCGTGTTAACTGGTATCGCCGCTCGTAAAGTGATGATGGAAAAAGCAGAGTTGGAATCACCGATTCGTACTTTCGTAGAAGCAGCTCAGTCAATCGTTATGCGATTAGTGAAGATGATCATGGCGCTAACGCCATACGGCATCGCAGCACTGATGGCAAAAGTGGTAGCGACATCAAGCGCAAGCGACATCCTAAACCTACTTGGCTTTATTGTGGCGTCTTATGTTGCTATCGCACTGATGTTTGTTGTTCATGGCGTATTAGTCTCTTTTGTCGGCGTTAGCCCTGCGGAATACTTTAAGAAAATCTGGCCTGTACTGACCTTCGCGTTTACATCTCGTAGCTCAGCAGCAACAATTCCACTAAACGTAGAAGCGCAAATCACCAAGCTTAACGTTCCACCAGCGATAGCAAACCTATCAGCATCGTTTGGTGCCACTATCGGCCAAAACGGATGTGCAGGTATCTATCCTGCAATGCTGGCAGTGATGGTAGCTCCGACAATGGGCATCAACCCTCTGGATCTTCACTTTATCCTGTCATTGATTGCGATTATCACCATCAGCTCATTTGGTATTGCAGGTGTCGGCGGCGGTGCGACGTTTGCAGCCTTGATTGTTCTTCCT
Organism: Vibrio sp. Vb1729; assembly: GCF_033338655.1. Lineage (NCBI taxonomy): Bacteria > Pseudomonadati > Pseudomonadota > Gammaproteobacteria > Vibrionales > Vibrionaceae > Vibrio > Vibrio sp. Vb1729. The sequence goes on from NZ_JAWOTB010000044.1 coordinate 247,785, forward strand.
GCAATGGGCTTGCCTGTCACCATCGCGGCGCTGCTTATCTCTATTGAACCATTGATTGACATGGCACGTACCGCACTAAACGTTTCAGGCTCAATGACTGCGGGTACAATTGCTAGCCGAGTGCTGAAGTCACCAGAAAGTGAAGCAACATTGGAAGAAACACGAGCATAGAACTCAAATTCCTTCCAAAGCGATAAAACGTAAAATATCAAGCCGATGGTTCGCCATCGGCTTTTTTCATTTTCAAAAATTCAACTTGCATCTTTCGTTGCTAGTCAAGGCGTTGAATGGTCTAATACTGTCATCGGTTTTGTAAACGGTAAGCAGAATGCACCAAGATAATCAGCCCACTTTTTTCTTCTTTGATTATGAGACATGGGGAACCAACCCCGCGAAAGATCGCCCAAGCCAGTTTGCTGGTGTTCGTACAGATGAAAACTTTAATATCATCGGCGAGCCTTTAGTCATGTACTGTCAACCACCGGCTGATTATCTTCCGTCTCCTGAAGCTGCGCTTATTACTGGTATTACTCCGCAAAAAACGGTTCAAGAAGGCCTTTCTGAGCCAGAGTTTATCGCTAAGATTCACACTGAACTCGCGAGACCAAATACCACCAGTTTGGGCTACAACAGCATTCGCTTTGATGACGAAGTGACCCGTTATACTTGTTATCGCAACTTCATCGATCCATACGCATGGAGTTGGCAAAACGGTAACTCGCGTTGGGATTTACTCGATGTACTACGCGCGTGCCATGCCCTTCGCCCAGAAGGCGTAGAATGGCCAGAAAACGAAGATGGCTTCACTAGCTTTAAATTAGAACATTTGTCCGTGGCTAACGGCATAGAACATAGTAACGCGCACGATGCCATGGCAGATGTGGTTGCGACTATCGAAATGGCAAAGAAAGTAAAAGCAGCGCAACCAAAATTGTTTGATTACTTTTTTTCTATGCGCCAAAAGCGCAAGCTCAATGATTTAGTCGACATCGTCAACATGACACCGTTGATGCACGTTTCAGGCATGCTAGGGCGCGAATGCCAGTACACTAGCTGGATTGTGCCTGTTGCTTGGCATCCAACCAATAATAACGCCGTTATCACCATCGATTTAGCGAAAGACCCTCAACCTATTCTTGAGCTATCCGCAGAAGAGCTGCACGAAAGACTCTACACGAAGCGCGAAGATCTTGGTGAATTGCTACCAGTGCCAGTTAAACTAGTTCATTTGAACAAATGCCCTATTCTCGCCCCTGCAAAAACGTTAACGGCTGAAAATGCAGAGTCTATTGGCATTGATCGCCAACAATGTCTCGCCAATCTCGCTTTGTTGCGCCAACATCCTGAAATTAGAGAAAAGCTGATTAGCCTCTTTTCAGTCGAGCGCAAATTCGATAAAAGTGATGACGTCGATACACAACTTTACGACGGGTTCTTTTCTCCAGCCGATCGCGCAGCTATGGATATCATTCGCGAAACCGATCCGAATAATCTTGCTGCATTAGACATTGAATTTGATGACAAGCGCATTAAACCTCTATTGTTCCGCTATCGTGCGCGTAACTTCCCAGGCACATTAGACGAGCAAGAACAAAGACGCTGGGCACTACACTGTCGAGAAGTGTTTGAAAGCCAAATTGAAGAGTACATGCTGAATTTAGAAAACTTAGTTCACGAACATGAAAGTGACGAAAAGAAGATTGCGATATTAAAATCCGTGTACCGTTATGTAGAGAGCTTAGCTTCCTAACTCCTCCTAATACAAGCGCACCTTATGGTGTGCTTGTTGTTTATATACTGTCAAAATGATTAAAGAACGATTCTTACAACTGATCCAACTGCTCATTTCAATCTTCCTCATCATGGGGGCACTTGGCATCGGAATTACCATTCAAAAGTTCACTGGCGTTTCCGTCCCAGGAAGTGTCATCGGTATGCTCGTACTGTTTTTCTCTATGACTCTTGGGCTTGTAAAGGTCGATTGGGTCAAACCGGGCGCCACGCTATTTATCCGCTACATGATTTTGTTGTTCGTTCCTATTAGCGTGGGATTAATGCAACATTTCGATATGCTACTCGCTAATGCCCTCCCTATCATTGCTAGCGCAGTTGGAGGCTCACTCATTGTACTAGTCAGCCTCGCTTGGCTGCTGGACTACTTGCTAAAGGAGAAGCACTGATATGTGGTTAGTTGTTACCATTGCGGTTTTTCTTGTCGCGCGCCAAATCGCAATCAAAGTGAATAATCCTCTAGCAAATCCTTTGCTGATCAGTATTGCAGTGCTCATTCCTTTGCTTACTTACTTAAATGTACCGTTTGAAACGTATTATGCGGATAACGAAGGGATCAGTTTTTTACTTCAACCAGCCGTAGTTGCTCTGGCTTACCCGCTATATGAACAACTACCACAGATTAAAGCAAACTGGCGAATCATCACTTTTGCTTGCACAGTAGGCAGTGTGATGTCGATGATGACAACCACCTTGATCGCAGTCGCTTTCAAAGCAGATATCAGTTTAATCGCAAGTCTAGTGGGTAAATCCGTCACTACGCCAATAGCAATGGAAATTTCGAGTCACCTCGGTGGTGAAGCTGCCGTTGCGGCGATCTTGGTTCTGATTGTTGGTTTATTGGGCGCGATTTTGGCATACCCAATTTACAACTTAATTGGAATTAAACACCCGATTGCACGTGGTCTGACAATGGGTACAGTCTCTCATGCCTTAGGCACCGCTACTTGTGCAGAGAAACAGCCCATAGATGCCGCGTTCTCATCACTCGCATTGGTTTTATGTGGGATCATAACTTCTATTTTGGCTCCAAGTTTTTTTGCTTTGGCGGTCTGGCTATATCAATAGTTAAGCGCTCTCGGTCTGCCCTCCTTCCGGCAGGCCGTAGCCTTTACGTTTCTTACTTATCCCTTTTCAAAACCCTATCTTATCTATCAAACTCACCCAGTAATATCGTGAAGGGACTTGACTGAGATATACATTCATAGCATTAGCATTCTAGCTGCTACCACTCGCTCTAGATTACGTAAGTATAAAGTAGCATAGCGGTAAAAGTCGCGTTGGTAACATACTCCTGCTCCTTGGTCATATGAATATATACTGATATGGTTAATTGTGAGACGGAGATAACGCTTCACACCTGTGCAATCGAATACATGTGTGAGCTCACTCTAATTATGTAACAGAATTATCAATTGCATTATTTATCGTGATCTAACGCACGGAAAATTTCTATCTTTCACATAGAATAACTGTCCATGCAATAACAAGGATTCAACATGAAAAGTCGCATTGAACAGGCGCTAGCAGGCGCTCCAGAAGCACTTTCCAAACAACTTGCTCCTATCATCCAAGCTGATGATTTTGATGCTACGCTTTCAGTTCAACAATTTGAGCAGTTGCTTTCAGCTACCGGTCTATCAGACAAAGAGCTTCGTGTTGCGCTACTTCCTTTTGCCGCAGCGTACTCCTATGCTCCCCTTTCTGACTTTTATGTCGGCGCTATCGTTCGTGGTCTTTCAGGTCGCCTTTACTTCGGTGCCAACATGGAATTCTTTGGTGTACAGTTGGGTCAAACGGTTCACGCAGAGCAGTCTGCGATTAGCCATGCTTGGATGAAAGGCGAACGTGGTGTTAAGGATATCACTATCAACTTCAGCCCATGTGGTCACTGCCGCCAGTTCATGAATGAGTTATCTACCGCAAACGAGCTTAAAATCCAGCTCCCAGAACGTGAAGAAAAGTCACTTCATGAATACCTGCCTGAAGCCTTTGGACCAAACGATCTCGGTATCGAGTCCGGCTTAATGGCAGAAGTTAAACACCAATTCTCATGTGATGATGAAGACGCACTCATCCAAAGTGCAGTTGAAGCGATGAACATGAGCCACTCTCCATACACCAACAACTTGAGTGGTTTAGCATTAGAGATGACTAGCGGCCGTGTATTCCAAGGCGCTTATGCAGAAAATGCAGCGTTTAATCCTAGCTTGCCACCGCTACAAGTTGCGCTAATCCAAGTTTTACTTGCGGGTGAAACCTTTGACAGCATCAAAGCCGCTGCATTGGTAGAAAACTCTGAAGGTAAGATCAGTCACTTAGCCGATACGCAATCAACGTTGGAAGCGTTGAATCCAGATATTCCGCTTAGTTTTGTCAACGTATAAACGACAAATTCAACAAAAAGCTCTACAACATGTAGAGCTTTTTTATTACCTAAAAACCAAAAGCAAACGTTTGCTTTGTCATAAAACTTCAGTATGATCTCCTGCAATTTCTGTCTCATCACTCTATTTTGTAAGGGAACACTATGTTTGGCACTGCAACTAGCGCAAATGCTACCCGTGTATTACTTTTAGGCTCTGGCGAACTCGGTAAAGAAGTCGCCATTGAATGCCAGAGACTTGGTTTAGAAGTGATTGCTTGTGATCGCTATGCCAATGCTCCAGCGATGCAAGTCGCTCACCGTAGTTATGTTATCGACATGTTAGATGGGAACGCCTTAGAAGAAGTTATTACGAAGGAACAACCTACTTACGTCGTACCAGAAATTGAAGCCATCGCAACCGGCAAACTGGTAGAGCTTGAAGAAAAAGGACTGAATGTTGTTCCAACCGCTAAGGCAACCAGGCTAACAATGAATCGTGAAGGTATCCGACGTTTGGCAGCAGAAGAACTGGAATTGACGACTTCACCTTATCGTTTTGCAGATAACTTTGAAGACTTCAAAGCCGCGGTTGAGCATGTGGGTATTCCGTGCGTGGTGAAGCCTGTGATGAGCTCTTCAGGTAAAGGGCAAAGTGTTATCAAGACCGAAGACGACGTTACACAAGCATGGGATTACGCTCAGGAAGGCGGGCGTACGGGTGCAGGTCGCGTTATCGTGGAAGGTTTTATCGACTTCGATTACGAAATCACTTTATTGACCATCAGAGCCGTTGACGGTGTGCATTTCTGTGCTCCAATTGGTCATCGTCAGGAAGATGGCGACTACCGCGAATCATGGCAACCGCAAACTATGTCAGAAAACGCAGTAAAAGCAGCTGAATACACGGCTGAGAAAGTGGTAAACGCGCTCGGTGGCTACGGCATCTTTGGTGTAGAGCTGTTTGTCAAAGGCGATAAAGTCATTTTCAATGAGGTCTCTCCTCGCCCTCACGATACGGGTATGGTTACAATGATTTCGCAGGAAATGTCTGAGTTTGCTCTCCACGTGCGCGCGTTTACCGGAATGCCAATTAATAATATTGTACAATATGGCCCATCTGCGTCTGCTGTTATTCTTGGACAAGGGACTTCCACAAACATTCGCTTTGAAAACCTAAGCAAAGCTTTAGCTCAACCTCAAACACAAGTTCGTCTATTCGGTAAGCCAGAAATCGATGGTCGCCGCCGTTTAGGTGTTGTCCTTACGCGACGAAAAACCACCGAAGAAGCCGTTCAAGATGCTGTTGAAAGTGCTTCAAAAGTGAATATCATTTATTAAATACGAACCACTCATACAAAAATAGCGCAGCTCAAATTGCTGCGCTATTTCGTGTTCCAAACCGAAGAGAGCCTATTCACTCTCGATTAAGTACACTTCTTCAGAGAAGCGACTTAAGCCTTTTTTCGCAATTTTAGGATGATTCTCGTCAGCTTCATCTACGTTCAAACAAGTAACTTTGTAACCTGAAAATAACTGCTCAATCTCTTCGACCGGCACGCTAAATGGAGGCCCCGCCATCTCTTCTTGAGGATAGTTGAGTGTAACAAGCAAAATACGACCGCCTGGGTTCAAAAGTTGCTTGAGACGCTCTACATACTCCTCTCGCATATCTTGCGGTAAAGCAACCAACGCGGCGCGATCATAAATGATATCGGCTTGAGATACTGGTGCAGTGAAAAAGTCCCCAGTATAAATAGAGAGCTCATCAAATTGATAAAGCTCGTGCATGCCATTAAGAGGCGTTACCGTTGGCGTGTAAAAATGTTCAGCAAAAAAGGCACGCACAGCAATATGGCTTAGCTCAACACCTTCAACCGAATCATGCTTCATCGCTAGCCAAATCAAGTCTTCTGACTTTCCACATAAAGGAACTAACACTTTATCTTCACGCTTTGGATTAGTGTGTTTCCAATATACTGGTAATAGCGGGTTTACATCTTCCAAGTGAAATCCGATCTGATTGCTGGCCCATTTGTTATGCCAAAATTCTTGGTCTCTCATTTTACTTTCTACTTGTCGGCTGTTTTCATTTTGAGAGGTAAGACTAACGTTTTTTTTCAATTTGTCTATGCCGTTCATCTTTGGTTAATACTGCGGTGATAGGATGTAATCGGTCTCATAGGAGACGCGCCTTTATCTGATAATCAGAATAAAGAAAAGATAAATGGTGATCTAACGCACGATTCTACTTCAAGATAAAACTGAAACCTTGGAATCTTTCGTAATGGCCCCATTTATAAGTTAGTACCTGATTTGCCGAACTTAGCGACCTTTATGTTCCCTATTTTCTAAGTACAAGCAAGTTAAGGAGAGTGAATGAGCTTATTTCTTCGTACTACAGCATTGATGCTTTTGGTACTTAGCCGTGCACCGGCATTTGCCGCACTTCCAATTACCCCTGCGCCTAATGGCGAACAAAATCGTTCAACCAGCCAAAACGAAGTTTGTTCGAAACTTTTTAAACACAGCCTTAGCGGTTTATATGGCATTCAGTCAATCGACACCACACCAACTCAGCCATATTCTGACTTCGACATCCTTTACAGCAAAGCTCACCAAGCACAATTTGAACTTGAAACTATCTGTAAAAGTACCGCACTTCTTAATGACGCTCAGCCATACTTCGCAGGTGTAAAATCCAAACAACGAGCAGAAGAAAAGATAGCTTTAGAATTAGGTGGGAAAGTTGAACGTATTACTGACCTAGCACGTGCAACGATTGTAGCTGAAGACGTCGCCAGCTTAGTCTCCATTTATGAAACGTTAGAGCGTGAAACAACGATTGTGAAAGTAAAAAATCGATTCAAAAAACCTGGCCCTTCAGGATATAGAGACTTGAACTTGCTCGTTCGTTTACCAAAAACAAACCTAGTAGCCGAAGTTCAACTGCACTTGAAAGCAATCGCAGATGTAAAAAGCGGTCCCGAACACGACCTATACGAAAAAATCCAGAAACTAGAACGTCAAGCGATGTTGGAAAAACGTGAGCTAAGCGAAATAGAGCTTGCCTCTATTCGCAACATGCGCACACAGTCTAAGAACTTGTACCAACAAGCATGGCAACCATACTTAACAACGCATCTAGAAGCGGCGTAACCGATATCATTAAGCGTCTCTCATAAACAGAAAAACCACCGCATTGCGGTGGTTTTCATTTGTATGCACACGAATTTTACGCAAAAAAAGACCACGCCTTAGCGTGATCCATTTATTCGGCTTACTGTACTTTCTTCAGGTTTTCTACACGAGCTTTTAACTTCTGACCCGGGCGAAAAGTCACTACACGTCGAGCAGTAATTGGAATATCTTCACCAGTTTTCGGGTTACGACCAGGTCGTTCATTCTTGTCACGAAGATCAAAGTTACCAAAACCTGACAGTTTTACCTGTTCGCCACTTTCCAGTGCCTTACGAATCTCTTCAAAGAACACTTCCACCGTTTCCTTGGCGTCCCGCTTACTAAATCCTAATTTATCAAACAGGTTTTCTGCCAGTTCGGCTTTTGTGAGCGCCATAAAACTTTCCTCAAAGCTATGTTAAACAATGCTACGTTAGTGTAGCGCCAGAGCAGTTTTACCCTACCAATTCAACAACATATCGGGGTTACATCAGGAAGTGTATGACAAGCTTATGATTTTCGCCAACTTTTTTCTTGGCGAACAAAAGGAATAGCACTACGTAAATTATTGTTAAACGCCAGAAATTTGATATTTTTGTTTTTGTTTCATCTTTATCAGGAAAAACATCCAGATTATAAAACTAAAATTAGTTTAAATATCAACATTAAACACTATTTAATAAAAATATCAGATATTGGTTATTTAACAGACACTTGACATAGAACTTGTCGTAAATTCAGTGATTTGTATGTAACTCGATACGTAACAATTAGATTAAAAGGTATGACCACCTGTACTTTGTAACTGTGCTTAGAAAGCTTGATTAAACCCACGCTTCTCGCTGTTTAACGATGACGCCATATATAAAGATTGATAATGTGGAAGTTCGTGTATTTCCTCATTAGCTTCTTACACTGCTTCTAGGCGACCATGATTAATCAAATCATAAATATTCTTTTCCCTGTTTTTGCTCTTGTCGGAGTTGGCTATTTGGTCGGTCGTTACATCAAGCCTGACTTTCGCCCAATAAACCGCATTAATATTGAGGTATTCACGCCAGCACTGGTATTTTCGTCACTCGTTAGCATGCCGCTCGATTCAAATCAGGGGCCGCTTCTTTTGGCGGCAATTGTCGCGGTTTTAATTCCCGCACTACTCATGATCCCGGTATGTCGATGGACGTCACTCTCGTTTAAAACCTGGGCGCCACCACATATGTTTCGCAATAGCGGAAATCTAGCTATTCCTTTGTTTACCTATACGTTTGGAGAAATTGCGCTGTCGTCAGCAGTGCTTTTATTTGTCGTGTCAGCATGCTTGCATATCAGCTTAGGCGTAATGCTGCTTAGTCATGGCAACCCTTTTAAGCAAATAGTCAAGATGCCAATCTTTTTAGCAGCGTCTCTGGCTCTGTTTCTCAACGTGTCAAATGTGGGTGCATGGGCGCCTTTATACGAAGCCACTGCTCTACTTGGGCAAGCGGCCGTACCCGTGATGCTTTTATCTCTGGGGGCACAAATGTGTCATTTACGGTTGGACGGTTTAAAGATTGGTGTGTTGTGTACCGTGCAGTCACTGGCAACTGGTGCTGTCGCTTTTGCACTTATTTATTGGTTAATTCCCCTTCCAACGATGCAATTGCAAATGATGGTGCTCTTCACAATGCTGCCGCCAGCCGTCATGAATTACCTATTTGCGGAAAGACTGAATATAGAACCCATGAAGGTGGCGTCAATGGTACTATTTGGCAACTTTTTCAGCATTCTTACGCTGCCTCTTCTGCTTAGCTGTACCCTCTCACTCGCTGCCTAACCGCCAATAAGCTATCGTTAGCGTGTATTAGCTGAAAAACAATACGTTCCTAATCTCGGGTAAGGGCCATCCCTAGTTTGGTCTAGTATTTTAAAATAATGAGGGGTGGTGCGAGCAGTAAGGAACTTGAACAACGATAAGGTAATCCTAAAAATAAAAAAACCCTGCCAAACTGGCAGGGTTTTCATTTCTTAAGAAGATACGTTACGCGAGATTAGTCACGTAGAGACGCACCAAACTTCTCAGAAACGTGAGCAACGATAGCGTCAACCGCACCAGCGATATCTGCATCTTCAAGCGTACGCTCAAGTGACTGTAGAGTCAGAGCGATTGCTAGGCTCTTCTTACCTTCTTCAACGCCTTTACCTACGTAAACGTCGAACAGTTTTGCATCTTTAAGGAACTCGCCACCTTGCTCTAGACAAGCGTTAACGATGTCACCAGATGCAACAGCTTCATCCACTACTACCGCGATATCACGACGGTTTGAAGGGAACTTAGAAAGCGCTACCGCTTCTGGGATCACTTTGCTGTTGATTGCAGACCATTCGATTTCGAATACGATAGTACGACCGTTTAGACCGAACTTACGCTCAAGCTCAGGGTGAACTGTACCGATCACGCCCACTTCTTTGCCATCTACGATGATTGCCGCAGATTGACCTGGGTGAAGTGCTGGGTTAGCTTTTTTGCTTTCAGGTGACAGTGCAGCGAAAGAGTACGCTTTTTCGTTCGCAGATAGCTCTAGAATCGCTTCTAGATCGCCTTTAAGGTCGAAGAAATCAACCGTGTTAGTTTCGATATCCCAATGTTCTTCACCGCGAGTACCAGCGATAACACCCGCTAGCATAGGCTCTTGGCGCATGCCGTTTTCTGCAGATTCACATGGGATGAAACGTAGGCCGTATTCGAATAGACGAACGCGTGGCTGTTGACGCTTCTGGTTGTGAACAACCGTGTTCAGCAGACCTTGGATAAGACCAAGACGCATTGCTGACATGTCTGCAGAAATTGGGTTTGGAAGTACTAGAGGCTCAACACCAGGTACAACTAGCTTTTGCTGCTCAGGCTCAACGAAGCTGTATGTGATTGCTTCGTGGTAACCACGGTCAACAAGAAGATCACGAACGCGTTTCAGTGGAAGATCCGCTTCAACGTGGTTGTGCATCTTAAGTGCTGCTGCTGGGTTTTGGTTAGGAATGTTGTCGTAACCGTAGATACGGCCAACTTCTTCAATCAGATCTTGCTCGATAGCGATATCGAAACGCCATGTTGGCGCTACTGCCACCCAACCTTCTTCTGAAGCTTCAACAGTCAAACCTAGGCGCTCTAGGATTTCTACTACATCAGCATCAGCGATGTGGTGACCTAGTAGGTTGTCTAGTTTCGTGCGACGTAGTGCAACTTTGTTTGGCTTAGGTAGGTCTGCTTCAGATTCTACAGCTACAACAGGTGCTACTTCACCACCACAAATTTCAACAAGAAGCTGTGTTGCACGCTCCATTGCGCTCACTTGTAGTGCGTAATCCACACCACGCTCGAAACGCATTGAAGAATCAGTGTGAAGACCGTAGCTACGTGCGCGGCCACGGATGTGGTCAGGTGCAAAGAATGCACACTCTAGTAGAACGTCTTTAGTCTCAGTTGTTACACCAGACTCTTCACCACCAAAGATACCTGCGATTGCAAGTGCTTTGTTGTGGTCAGCAACTACTAGTGTATCTGCGTTTAGTTCTGCTTCGTTGCCGTCAAGAAGCGTTAGCTTCTCACCTTGCTCAGCCATACGAACTACGATGCCACCTTCGATCTTCGCTAGATCGAATGCGTGCATTGGTTGGCCTTGCTCTAGAAGAACGTAGTTAGTGATGTCTACTACAGGGTCGATAGAGCGAATACCACAACGACGCAGTTTCTCTTGCATCCATAGTGGTGTTTCAGCTTGAACGTTTACGTTCTTAATAACACGACCTAGGTAACGAGGACACGCAGCAGGAGCTTTCACTTCGATAGACACTTTATCGTCGATTGAAGGGGCAACTGCTTCTACTAATGGCTCTGTCACGTCAGCACGGTTTAGTACGCCAACTTCACGAGCTAGACCACGAATGCTGAAACAGTCAGCGCGGTTTGCTGTTAAGTCTACGTCTACTGTTACGTCGTCTAGACCTAGGAATTCACGGAAATCAGTACCGACTACTGCGTCTTCTGCTAGTTCCATGATACCGTCTGACTCAACGTCGATACCTAGTTCAGCGAATGAACAAAGCATGCCGTGAGATGGCTGGCCACGTAGTTTCGCTTTTTTGATTTTGAAATCACCTGGAAGAACAGCACCAACTGTTGCTACTGCTACTTTCAGACCTTGGCGACAGTTAGGTGCGCCACAAACAATGTCTAGAAGCTCTTCTTCACCCACGTCAACTTTAGTTACGCGCAGTTTGTCTGCATCTGGGTGTTGACCACATTCAACAACGTGACCGACTTTAACGCCAGTAAAAGACCCTGCAACAGGTAGAACGTCGTCTACCTCTAGACCGGCCATTGTAATTTGGTGAGTTAGCTCGTCAGTAGTAACCGCAGGGTTTACCCACTCACGAAGCCATGATTCGCTGAATTTCATGTTGATGAACCCTCTGGATTACTTGAACTGTTTTAGGAAACGAAGATCGTTCTCGAAGAACGCACGTAGGTCGTTCACGCCGTAACGAAGCATTGTTAGACGCTCAACACCCATACCGAATGCGAAACCAGAGTATTTTTCAGGATCGATACCTACGCTACGTAGCACGTTCGGGTGAACCATACCGCAGCCTAGTACTTCTAACCATTTACCGTTTTTGCCTTTCACGTCTACTTCAGCTGAAGGCTCAGTGAATGGGAAGTAAGATGGACGGAAACGTACTTCTACTTCTTCTTCGAAGAAGTTACATAGGAAATCGTGCAGGATGCCTTTCAGCTGAGCAAAGTTTACGTTCTCATCAACCAGCATGCCTTCCACTTGGTGGAACATTGGCGTGTGCGTTTGGTCGTAGTCGTTACGGTATACACGGCCTGGTGCGATGAAACGGAATGGTGGTTTACCATTTTCCATCGTACGGATCTGTACGCCTGACGTATGAGTACGAAGCATCAAGTCTGGGTTGAAGAAGAAAGTATCGTGGTCAGTACGCGCTGGGTGATCAGCTGCGATGTTTAGCGCATCGAAGTTGTGGAATGCATCTTCGATCTCTGGGCCAGCCTCGGTGTTAAAACCAAGTTCGCCAAAGAACTTCTCAATACGCTCTACAGTACGAGTTACTGGGTGTAAACCACCGTTTTCAATACGACGACCTGGTAGTGTTACGTCGATTGTTTCTGCTGCTAGTTTCGCTTCAAGCTCAGCACGTTGTAGTGCATCTTTACGAGCTGCGATAGCTTGCTGAACGACGCCTTTCGCTTTGTTGATCTCTTGACCAGCTTCACGGCGTTCTTCTGGTGGTAGTTTGCCTAGGCTTTGAAGTTGAGCAGTTAGCTCACCTTTTTTACCCAGATACTGAACACGCACTTCATCAAGTGCGACTAGCGATTCGGCAGCTTCAATTGCAGTGCTCGCGCTAGCAATGATCTCTTCTAGATGTTGCATCGTTTCCTCATCTACCTGTAGGTAGTGTCCATAAGGGAGTGATTGGTTTTTTGATAGCTGTACATAGTAGCCAAACCGGGCACCAATGCCAAATTGAATTACGAAAAGAAGAGGTTATTGAATAAAAAGAGCACAAAAACGTCAAAAATGTCATCTTTAGTTAATCTGCCGTTTAGTTGTGCCCTTTTGTTTTAGAAATAGTATTGAATAGATAGCTCGATAAAATCGTCATCTCTAGCGAAGTAGAGCAAATCATTTGGTGTTTCATTTTTAAACAACCAAGCATCAATTTGCCACTTAACGTGATTCGATATTCGGCTCGATGCTTCTAACTTAGCATTGTAAACATCATCGTTATCTAAATCCTTCGTAATTCCCGTCAATACTTCCGTTCCGTCCTCATCATTGAGCGCCCAACGAATACCTGCAAACACATCATTTTGACCGATAGTTTGTGCGTTGTTCCCACGACTGTCATAGAGGTACTCACCAATAACTCCCACATTCCAAACCGTGTCAAATGCACCGACGAAGGTATACTCAAAACCCGTCACAAGACCGACATGATTATCAGCGCTATCTCGATAAACACTTTCTAGTTTCCATAACCAATCGCCAACGATTCCTTGCACATCCAGACCGACATGACTCATCAGAGCGTAGTAAGGCTTTAATTCTCCGTACTCAAAACGAAAGTAAGGATCCCGGTTTGTTCCATATAAATAGCTCAGGCCTACGTCCCAATCGCCAAGCATTTTCGAATATCGAAAAGCCACATCTACGTGCTTCTCTTCTCTGCTTGATTCATAGATAGCATCATCAGAGACAACGGGGTCGGTTCGCAAGCGGCCATCTGTACCCGCAAACGTTCGTTCCCTAAAGTAAGGTAACAACATTGCGTGGACGGTGCCCCAGTCTTTGAAAGAGGTAAAATGTAACATCGGCTGACCGAGTTTATCTTCACCATCGACGGCTTCAATGGTATCTGTTTGGTTTACTACATCAACTAAATGGGCTGATTCAGTCACTCCCCAAAAGACCTTACTAATCCCAACTCGAAGCTCATAATCATCCCAATAAGTCAGATAAAGTGCCTCTCGTATGTCACCATGACTTCGCTCATCGTCTAGACCATCCAGACGATAGAAAGGTGTGAAAGTAAAGTTTGCATCACCATTTTGCATCTCCCAGTAAAATTCTGGCTGCAAAACCAATGACGTTTGCGCTTTGCTCTGACCCTGAGAGCCCGTTTTAAAAAACTGACGATGCTCAATATTGACTTGTCCTGCAAGCTCGACGGCAGTCAGAGGCATCGAGTAAAAAAAGGCTGCTGCACTAAGCAACAACCCAGCATTTAATCGCTTCATTTTTCCTCCACTATCTCACTCGCTTCAACACATTCTTATGAAAGTCATTGTCTTGTAATCCAGTGTTAAAACGCATTTCGCTAGTCGTTAGCTCAGTACTTTTTCCTGTTTGATGGTTTGTCATCGCCATAGTGTGCGCTCGCCAATATTGGTTGAGATATTGCTTGTAATCGGAAAAAGAAAGCGTTTTTAACAAAGAGCCTTTGCGGTCGTAAAACTCAACTTTAAGTGGACGATAATGCGCTTTATCTAACCACACCGTTTGCTTGGTATAACCTGAGTTCTTATCGGTCGGAATTTGCTCTACGACGAAAACATCTTGCCCGTTTATGCTGTCATCTTTTAGGTAGTTGAAACGGTATTTTTCAATCTCAAAGGAACTGAGATCCTCATACGCGAATTCACTGCCCATAAAAGGACCTGATTTGTTACGCGAGGAAATACGTTTCACACGTTTCAGTGCAGGAAGGTAAAGCCATTGGTCATCGGCACCCACCGTATGAGAATGGTTGAGAAACGCCGTGCCTTTTACATCTCTCGGTTCATCAAATATCGTGAGCCCTTTGTCACCATCGCCATCAACTTCAAGTGATTGTAAGCGCATTAAACGTGTGCTGCTTTCTCCTTGCGCGTTTCGCAGAATCATTTGCATCGTAGCAACAGAATCCCCCCACCCTCCATCACGGGCTTTGCGCTCTTGGGCAATTTCTAGTCCTTTGGCTTCATCCGCCAACACCGCATGACTCATAATAAGCGAGACAGAAAGTACTGATACTTTTAAGGCATTTTTTAGTAAATTCATGTTCAATCCTTTGATTCGTTATGACTGAGTAACAGCCGTGGTTTGAGAGTCAGTTGATTTAAGCTTGTTTCGGCGGTCCACCTCGTCGTAGACGCCTTTGTCAAACAACATCAGTAGAGTCGGTAGAAAGATGAAATCCACAACAAGGGCAATAAAGATGACAATGGCACTCAACTGTCCCATATCGGCATTTAAACGGAAGCTCGACATCGCCAGAACAGAGAAACCAGCAACAAGCACGACCGTCGTAATCCAGAGAGCGCGCCCCACGGTACGAAAGGCGTAGCGAACCGCTTGCTCCGCACTGTGGCCATCTTTACGAGCGTGTTGATATTTAGAAAGAAAGTGAACGGCGTCATCGACAACAACACCAAGCGTTAATGTCACAACGACAGACAATCCCAAGTTAATCTCGCCAGAAACCAGCGCCCAAATACCAAAACCAATAAGCGCAGGAGCAATATTCGGGACAAGACTAATTAAGCCAAGCTTGAACGAACGCAAGGCAAAGATCAGTAATGCAGAGATTAAGACAAGAGTAATGGGCAAGGTTGACAGCATGCTGGCCATATTCGTTTCACCAATATGCGCAAACATCAATGAAGGACTAGACGCAACAACATCATATTGAGGCGCGTTTTCGTTAAACCATTGGTAAATGCGATTTTCCAAATCAACAAGCTCGACGCTGCCCAAGTTCTCCACGGTGAGAACCATCTTGATCGACGACTTATCTACATTGATTTGGTTGTTCAAATCTAAACCATACGGTAGTGACATTTCATAAAGCAGCAGATATTGAGCCGCTAATTCTCTGTCTTGAGGGAGCGAGTAATAAGCCTGATCATCTCCATGCATGTTCTTGTTTAGGCGCTTATAAACATCGCTCAAGGTCGCAACATGGTCCGTTTCTGGCTGCAACCTTAGCCAGTCAGTAAATTTACCCACGGAATTGAGAAAATTAGGATCGGCAATGCCCTGCGATTCGTTAGTTTTTATCGCGATACTGATGTTCGCCATGCCACTGATTCGCTCTTCCATAAAATCAGCCGCTCGGCGAAATTCATTGCTATGGCCAAAGTACTCGACGGATTCATCATTGACTTTGTTCAGCGGAATCAAGCTCGCACTCGCGACAATAACAAGCACCGACAACGGCAATAACGCATGTCGCTTTGACACCACGAAATCTCCTAAATGATCCATAAAGTGCTTTCTTTCATCAGAAGTATCCGACTTCACCGTAACCGGAAGGATATTAAGCAAGGCGGGAAGTAACGTGATGGAAAGGAAACAAGCAACCATGACGCCAAGGGCTGATAGGTTGCCGAAATCTCTCAGGATTGGAGAATCCGACATATTCATCATTAAAAAGCCGATCGCGGTGGTAATGGAGGTAATCAAGATAGGCATGAAATTGAGCGCAATACTTCGCTCAATAGAGTGGGCTTTACTAAAGCCGTTTTGCATAGACTGACGCATTGTCGCGATGATGTGTACACAGTCTGCGACGGCAAGCGTCATCACCAAGGTAGGCACATTAACGGTCGCCGTGCTTAAGAACATACCAGCCCATCCTGACAAGCCCATTGTAACCATAACCGAGCCGATAATAACGATGAGCGTCGCGATGACGCTAAGCAATGAGCGCAACATGATGGTCAGAAACACCAATATCACTAGTAACATAGTTGGCACTAATGTTGCGCTATCATCTTGGGCTGCGGTCATAAACGCGTAGTTCATTGCAATAATACCAGCCTTGTGGAATTCCGTGTCTGGGTACACTTGCTGATAACGCTCAATCATTCCGTTAATGTAAGCAACCACCTCTTGTACTTCAGCAGTTTTATCTATTTCAGGGAGTTGGACCGTAATGTTTACGACCGTGACATCTCCTTTTTCAGAAATCAGTGAACTTTTCAAAACCGGCTCACTCAACGCAATACTTTTGACTTTCTCTATTCGTTGAGGTGTCAATTCATATTCGCTATACAGTAAATCTTCGACAAGAAGATCATCTTCAAACGCTTCGGTATGCTGGTAGTTGGCGAGGGAATCAACGCGGGTCGAGTATGGAACTTGCCACGCCTCGTCAGTGATCTGCTGAATAAGAGATAATGTGCTAGGAGTAAAAACAGTGCCGCTCTTTGGCGCTATAACCAAAGCAAGACTGTCAGATTTTGCAAAGGTGGTTTGAATTTCATCAAACGCAAGTAACTGCTCATTTGTTCCATCAAAGAATATGTCGTAATCTCCTCTAAAGTAAAGATTTTTTCCTCCAATAGTTGCTATGACAATCAATAAAACGGTAGCAAGCATCACCAATACACTGTAATTCGTTGGTAGCTTACCCCACCCTGAACGGGCGTATTGTTGAACGTTGTGATGTGGCATCACACTCTCCTTTTGTGACGTTTCGTCAAATTTAAAAACTAAAAAACAGCAAATGCTGTAAATAACCAGACAAACTCGACATGCAAACTTTAGATCGAATGAATTTGGCTACATAAGTTAGTTTTTAGTAACTTCCTATGCTTCTCGTGATCATTGGCTGAACGCCAACCTTCGAGATTTAATGACGATTCGTCACAATAGTGCGATAAAAAAGCCAACCATAACGTCAGATTGGCCTTTTCAGTTTATTAGCGATTCACTGACTCTAAATAAGCAAGCTCTTCACTAAATAACTCCTGCTCCACTCGACGCCAGGTTTTACGGTAGTCCCATTCTGTAGATAAAGGCGACCAACCTAAACCATCAAGTAACATATTCGCGTTGTGCAGTACTGAGAATGGGTCTTGAATTCGCTGAATACATCGACTGTTCGATGCATTTTGCGCCAAAGCGTTTGAACCGAATGCAATAGACCAGTTGGCGAATACAATAGCATCAGAACCAATTGCGGGAGAAAACTTAAGATCACCACATTCTACCGCATTGTTCACCAGCGCATCAGCACCATCTATTACTTGTTCTTCCAAGTTATTCAGTTCATTCACACGTTTAGGCGAAGCCTTCTCTAGAACCCAAGGCGTCTTTGCAACAATCGCACAAGTTGATAGTACTGGCTCCATACGAGCGTAAATACGATAACCTACATGCATCGCAATGATTTTTTCTCTGGTATTGCCATTAAATTTGGCGGTACGTTCGAAAAATATTGCTTCGCTTTTCAGCGAATGAATACAAAGCGCAAGAATCACATCTTCTTTGCTGCAAAAATGATTGTAGATCGTCCCTTTAGAATAAGGGCTTGACGCTGTAAGCTTGTCCATCGTTAAGTTGGCAAAGCCTTGCTCTTGAACTAAAGACTTAGCCAATTGAATAAGCTCTATCTCACGATCAGCAATCGCCTGTTGCTTTTTTGTTAGCCCTGAAGACACACGACATCCGTCTTGCTTGCTATATTTTTTACAGCGAAAGTTAAACATAATCCTTTGATCCGTATACCAACACACTCCCAATAATTGTAACACGATTCTTTAATACAGGAACGCAACTAAAGTTGACGAACCGTCATAAATGACACTTCGTCATAATAGATCAAAAAACAAACATTTCAAGTATGAATTTATAATTAGAAGATAAATAGCTACCAATTATGCATACCCAAGTAGCTACTGGATGCTTGGTTCAACGAGAATGGTTTCTTTGTAGAGGAAGCGAGAGAGGCTTTGGGAGGAACAACGAAGGAAATCAGCATGTTAAAAATAACGAAAGTAGATGCTGAACAGGTATTATTCGAAATAAGCCCAAAACACTTTAAGTCTGAATTAAGAGCAAACACCGCTGAATGCCCTACTTACAAAGTATTTGCTGTCTTAGGCTTTTTCTTTTGCAACGCCCTTTCAGAAACTCTCTTCAAAAAAGGCTCAAAATCTATATCGATAGGCTTGGCTTATCACCTGCAGCTGCGATGGCATAACGAATATCATCAATAAATCGCCCCTCTGTCTCAATAATGCCGTCAGAGAATGTGACTGGCTGATGTGGCCCAGCAAGTAGAACAATATTAGTAAAATCAGAGACATTAAAGTTCTCTGCTACAACATTTTTGGAATGAAAATCGATGACGGTCTTTGCGACTTGATCTTCCAGTAACAAAAGCTGTTCTTCGGTAATTTTCATACGCGCCAAAGCAACGCGAACACACTTATCGTGGGTAGTCGTCTGCTCTTTTATGATTTCTGTATATTTGTCGTTGAGCTTGGAGTTCTCTGCATAGCTATAATATAAAGGCCCGTGCAGCGTTATATTTTTATCTTCATCAACGTAAACGAGATCCAACAACTCTAATGCTTTTAAGTAATCAGACATGCTCTGCTCAGACAAGTCATACTTTTTCTTTAAAATAGAATAGCCGTCTTTACCTCGTAACATTCTCAATTCACGATAAAAGTCGTAAAGGTGAGGGAATTGAAAGAATACTTCATCCTGTGTGCGACTAAAGTAATCCTCGTCTTCACCTTGCAATTGATTTGCGAGCTTTTGTAGTTCATCTAACGTGCAATCAACCGCTCTACAATATTCCAGCAACTTATCTAAAGCGAGATTCGTGCTTGTAAGATGTCTCTTAAAGGTAGATAGTGGCATACCCATTTTCTCAGATAGCTCTCGATATGTTAGCCCTTTTGTTTTAATCGCTTGGCGTAATGCGGCTAGCAAGTATTCGGGAGTCAGATCTCTCATCTACAATTCCTTTTGGCAATGTTACAGCTGTATAGTATTTGTAACAATTTAGAACCGCTTGGCAAGGTATAAGTTCATATTTTTATAAGAAAAACATGAATTAATATACTGAAAGGAGAATTCACACAACAAATGAAAAATTCAATATGAATTCAATTTCATTATAGGTATAAAATAATATGCAAAACAAAAGTAAAGCAATCACTCTAAATTATCGTGATTAATTTTAATAGTAACGTAAAGTTGAGAATATAAATCTATTCGCTCTGCAAAAATCTAGAATAATTAACCTAAAAGGAACAGAACGGTAAATGCATAATAATTCACCGCTCTCTATTAGCATTTTTGCAATGCTATTCAAGTAGACTAGTCCGCTAGTTTCACTGCAGTACCAAACGCCAAAATTTCCGAAGAACCATCTACGATTGAGCTTGTGGTAAATCGAATCCCTACAATTGCATCGGCACCTTTAGATTCAGCGTCCGCCACCATGCGCTGTATAGCAATATCACGCGCGTCGGTCATCATTTCCGTGTAACCACGAATTTCGCCGCCAACAATGCTCTTGATACCCGCCATGAGGTCACGGCCAATATGCTTTGATTGAACAACATTACCAGTTACAACCCCTCTGATTTCAGAGATCTGCTTGCCAGGAATGCTTTCGGTCGTTGTGTAGATCATTTTTAATCCCTTATAAACGTAAAAATTTATACCCAAGCTACCTTATAACTAACATAAGATGCTAACCAATAAATTGAGAGGACTGATAAACAATACTCTAAATAGCCAAGCTAAAAGTCATTTGGGTATAAATTTTAGCAATAAAAAAGGAGAGCTAATGCTCTCCTTCTCTTAATCCTAAACTGCTAATTAAAGAGCAGCTTTCGCTTTTTCAACTAGAACTGCAAATGCAGCTTTGTCGAATACTGCGATGTCCGCAAGGATCTTACGGTCGATCTCGATAGATGCTTTCTTAAGGCCGTTGATGAAACGGCTGTAAGATAGACCATTTTGACGAGATGCCGCATTGATACGTGCAATCCATAGTTGACGGAATTGACGTTTCTTAGCGCGACGGTCACGGTAAGCGTATTGACCAGCTTTAGTAACTGCTTGGAAAGCTACGCGGTAAACACGTGAACGCGCACCGTAGTAACCTTTAGCTTGTTTTAGAACTTTCTTATGACGTGCACGAGCTTGTACACCACGTTTTACGCGAGGCATTATGCTTCTCCTAAACTAAACGATTGATAACTAAAAAGAATTAAGCGTATGGCAACATACGGATTACTGCAGCCACTTCACATTTTGGAAGGATTGCATTCGGACGTAGTTGACGCTTGTTCTTAGTAGTACGCTTAGTCAGGATGTGACGTTTTGTAGCGTGCTTGTACTTAATACCACCAGCAGTTTTCTTAAAACGCTTAGCAGCACCTTTGTTGGTTTTCATCTTAGGCATGATGAATAACTCCGCATTGAGTAGGTTTAATAAACAACGTAATTAGGGCGAACAAAACCCAGCCATATGCCTTTATATAAAGGAAAGCGGCTAGGTTTTAATTACTTGATGAGCCGTTAATTACTTCTTTTTAGGGGCTAGCACCATGATCATCTGGCGACCTTCAATCTTCTTAGGGAAAGATTCAACTACAGCAATTTCTGCAGTATCTTCCTTAAGACGATTTAGAACGTCAACACCGATGTCTTGGTGTGCCATCTCTCGGCCACGGAAGCGAATTGTTACTTTCACTTTGTTGCCTTCTTCAAGGAAACGCGTCAGGTTGCGTAGTTTTACCTGATAGTCTCCAATATCAGTTCCAGGACGGAATTTTACTTCCTTGATCTGGACCTGCTTTTGCTTCTTCTTCTGCTCTTTAGCAGTTTTGCTCTTCTCGAAGAGGAACTTACCATAGTCCATCACACGACAAACAGGTGGCTCGGCGTTAGGACTGATCTCAACGAGATCCATACCAGCTTCTTCAGCAGCTGCAATGGCTTCTTGAATCGATACAACACCAACTGATTCACCGTCAGCGCCTGTTAGTCGAACTTCACGAATACCACGAATTTCACCGTTGATACGGTGCGGGTTTTGTTTTACCGGCTGTTGGCCACGTCTTCCGCCTTTAATAGCTTATTCCTCCAGATTGAGCTTACGGCTAGAGATCTCGTCTTGGATGTATGCAATAAAATCATCCACTTTAAATTTACCAAGATCTTTACCTTTACGAGTACGCACTGCAATTTCGCCAGCTTCCATTTCTTGGTCACCAACAACAAGCATATACGGTACACGCTTCAAAGTATGTTCGCGGATTTTAAAGCCAATCTTCTCATTTCTCAAGTCCGCTTTAGCTCTAATTCCACTTTTTTGTAGTTTTTGTACTATTTCTTGAACATAACCTGACTGTTTATCAGTAATGTTCATAAGAACTGCTTGTTCTGGCGCCAACCAAGTTGGGAAGAAACCAGCATATTCTTCGATAAGGATACCGATGAAGCGCTCTAGTGAACCTAGAATCGCACGGTGAATCATTACCGGTACAAGACGTTCATTGTTTTCACCTACATAAGTTGCACCTAAGCGACCTGGTAGGTTGAAGTCTAGCTGGACAGTACCACACTGCCACGCACGGTCTAGACAATCGTATAGTGTGAATTCAATCTTAGGACCGTAGAACGCACCCTCGCCTTCTTGAATTTCGTATGGGATATCCATCGATTCAAGAGACTGCTTCAATGCTTCTTCAGATTGATCCCAGATTTCATCTGAACCTACACGTTTCTCTGGACGAGTAGACAGTTTCACTACGATGTTGTCGAAACCAAATGTTTGGTACGTATCGTACACCATCTTGATACAGTTTGTTACTTCTTCTTGAATTTGGCTCTCAGTACAGAAAATGTGAGCGTCATCCTGAGTAAAGCCACGTACACGCATAATACCGTGTAGTGCACCAGATGGTTCGTTACGGTGACATGAGCCAAACTCAGCCATACGTAGCGGTAGGTCGCGGTACGATTTTAGACCTTGGTTGAAGATCTGTACGTGACCTGGACAGTTCATTGGCTTAATCGCGTATTCACGGTTCTCAGAAGAAGTTGTGAACATTGCATCAGCGTATTTGTCCCAGTGCCCAGAGCGTTCCCAAAGAACACGGTCCATCATAAGTGGACCTTTCACTTCTTGGTAACCGTACTCATCTAGCTTAGCGCGGATGAATACTTCTAGATCACGGAAGATAGACCAACCATTGTGATGCCAGAACACCATACCCGGTGCTTCTTGCTGCATGTGGAATAGGTCTAGTTGCTTACCAATCTTACGGTGATCACGCTTCGCCGCTTCTTCTAGGCGAGTTAGGTGCGCTTTCAATGCTTTCTTGTCGTGGAAAGCCGTACCGTAGATACGTTGAAGCATTTTGTTGTCGCTGTTACCACGCCAGTAAGCACCTGCAACATTCAGCAAAGTGAAGTGTTGACAGAAGCTCATGTTAGGAACGTGAGGACCACGACACATGTCGATGTATTCTTCATGGTGGTAAAGGCCTGGACGATCATCACGAGATACGTTTTCGTCTAGGATTTCCACTTTGTATGGTTCGCCACGTGATTCAAACGTATCACGCGCTTCCTGCCAGCTTACTTTTTTCTTAACCACTTCGTACTTGGTTTTCGCTAGCTCTTTCATACGCTTTTCAATCTTTTCAAGATCTTCTTGCGTTAGAGATTCGTCTAGGTCGATATCGTAGTAGAAGCCATTGTCGATGGTTGGACCAATCGCCATTTTAGCTTGAGGGTAAAGCTGCTTAAGAGCGTGACCAAGAAGGTGAGCACAAGAGTGACGAACGATTTCTAGACCGTCTACTTCATCTTTAACTGTGATGATTTCAAGGCTTGCGTCTTCTTCAATTAGGTCACACGCATCAACGCGGTTACCGTTTACACGACCAGCGATAGTTGCTTTGGCAAGACCGGGACCGATCGATTGCGCAACTTCCATAGTAGATACTGGGTTGTCAAATTGACGCTGACTGCCGTCAGGAAGAGTAATAATAGGCATGCTATGTCCTTTACAGTGGTGTTGCACACCAAGCAACACATGTTATTCAAATTAGAAGCTATTTGTTGAAAATAGTTGAGAGTCAATAAAGGCCTCTCGGTAACACGAATACCGGACCGTTATCGAAAATGGGATTGTACCTAGCTCACATTTAGAATGCAAAGCGCGATTTTGTTTTGTCATAAGAACTTAACCGCAGACCCGTCACGACAATCTGATCATGCTTTTTTAAGAGACCGCATAACTTGTAAACGGAATTACCCCTCAATGAACTTACACAACAAATTACAATATTGCCTATTACGTGTGAACCGATACAAAGCTTAACACGCTTGGCGAGAGCTCAACGTGCGATTTAGGTATATAGTTGTTTTATAGAGTAGTTTGTATGTAGGTATTCATCATGGTCTATTTCAAATCGCGCTTTATGGTGCTTCTAAGCACCTCGATATGTTCTTTGCAAGCCTTCGCATCAAGTGACTTATATGGCCCGCTGCGTTCTTACGCACAATCCCCAATGCAAGTGGTTAGTCACACCAACATACTACGTTCAGGACACAGTCTGCCCTCTGGGTTTGTCGAAGCCTATGGTTCGGGAACCGTGGCAAGTGTTTGGGCTCATACTGATGAATACGCACTGGATTATTACCACAATCAAATCGAATTAGGCAGCAAATGGCAAGTCAGCAACCGTTGGCAGTGGGAGCTCAACTATCGATGGGTCTTTGCCGCTGACAACCATTTAGATGGACTGACGAAAAGCTTCCATAAACTTTTCGGTATCGGACAAAATGGGCGGGATAAAGTAGACAGAGATCGTTTTTACATTTCAATGCCGCAATATGATGTGCTTGAAGATGATTTCGAAGGACAAACACTGGCCAATAACCTATCTACTTACTTACAGTATCAAGTGTTCCAAAATGAACATCACGGCCTATCGATTGGCGGCAGTTTGTATTTTAACGATGTGGCTCACGGTACTTTTCAAGGTAGCAGTTTCGAGCAAGGCTTCCAATTAAACTACAGCTACTTAAGTGATGCTCATGCATTTTATTCGATGATTGGCATGACTTTTCGCTCGGATGACCGTGCCTTGCTCGATCTGCCCTATCGACATAATACGATTGCCATTGCGGGTGGGTACCGTTATGCCTTAGAAGATAACCATCACCTGATGTTGGAATATCATTGGTATCAAGGCTCAACAGAAGGGCCCACAGAGTTTGCTGATGCCTCTAATGAACTGGTATTGGGCTATCGATATCTAATGGAAAATTCAGCGCTTGAGTTTTTAGCCGTAGAGAACGCAAGAAACATGGATAACAGTACCGATATCGCTTTCACAATAGGATATCGGTACATATTTTCATCAAGTTGATGAGAGCTATAGATTTAGCGTTGGTGCAACTGCGGCAGCGACTTGAGCATCGGTTGCATTGATCGGCAACGTAAACGAGCGATATTGGTCACCAGCCAAGCTGAGCGAACGGTCAATCTCTGCCAAACAATGCATGACCTGCCCTTCCAGAATAAAAGAGAGCTCAATTTCTTTTGATGAGATAAAGCCGTTGTTACGGAACTCTAGTTCTTGATAAATACCAGAGCGAGAGGCAA
Source organism: Vibrio sp. Vb1729 (assembly GCF_033338655.1). Taxonomy (NCBI): domain Bacteria; kingdom Pseudomonadati; phylum Pseudomonadota; class Gammaproteobacteria; order Vibrionales; family Vibrionaceae; genus Vibrio; species Vibrio sp. Vb1729. The sequence continues at coordinate 273,100 of NZ_JAWOTB010000044.1, forward strand.
ACGAGCCACCGCGCAAAAAGCCTTTTTCAACATCGGCTTTAACCATTGTGAAACCAGCTTGCTCGATCGCTTGAATAACCCGAGATGCTACTGGTAGTGGTTTCACTTCAATATAGTCACGGTCACGCGGATCAATTGCAAAATCAATATCTAACGTCGTCTCAACCCAAACATGACATTGATTCTTAAGTGCGCTAACCGCAGTAATTGGCGTTTCATCATGCAATTTTAGCTCAAACGGAACCTGCTTTTCTTCATTAGGTTGAATCACAAAAGGGTCAACTGCTTTCAATTGATCAATAGTGAACGTTTGGTAACTTACGCTATCATCCACTTCGACTTTCATTTCCGTGTTCAATTTAATCGTAATAGCATCAATTTGTTGTTCGACGTCTCCGCCTTTGATATGAACATGCCCTTTCAGCGTCGCTCCTTGAAACACGCTCATTTCGTCCAAAATGGTATCTACTTTTGCAGAGCCGATCCCCAGTGATGCTTTCAATTTTTTAAACATACTTTTCCTTTTTTAGCGACTTTTCTTCTAATAATCGTTTGTTTACACAATTGTTTTCTGCTGTGCAAGCAATAGACCACAAGAAAATGTTTGAATTCAATCATCAAGCCAAATAATGCTCAGCAGCAAGAGTCATTCAGCCCTGCTATAGGATTGTTCGGTCACTAAGCGGTACATTCGTCGAGAAATGTTTGCAATTTGTACCTAAATTAAGCAGTATTTGTATAGTCAAATAAAGGGAAATCATTATGTCTGCACCACTCTACATTCAAATTAAACAATTTATCCTGGATAAAATTGATGCTGGAGAGTGGGTAGTTGGTCATCGCATCGCCACCGAGATTGAGCTTACCGAGCAATTTGGTGTCAGTAGAATGACAGTGAACAAAGCAATTCGGGATTTAGTAAATGAGGGCCGATTACAACGTCGCCCACGCTTAGGCACGTTCGTGTGTGATCCTGGTGAAAAGTCAGAATCTCCCCTGCTAGACATTCGAAACATTGCCGAAGAAGTCAGCGATAGAGGGCGAAAGTATGGCAGTAAAGTGCTCAAACAGATTGCCATAAAAGCAGATGACAACATTGCGACAAAACTCGGCGTTATGCTAGGCACGACAGTGTTTTACAGTGAAATTATTCACTATGAAGACCAAACGCCGATTCAATTGGAGCTCCGCTGGGTGAATAGCCAATATGCCCCGAGTTATTTAAATCAAGACTTCACACAAATCACTCCAAATCAATACCTGTCAGATAATTGCCCACTCAGCGCGATAGAACATACTGTAGAGGCAATTGTGCCTGAAAGCCGTATTAAGCAAGACTTAAAAATGCAAGCCAATGAACCTTGCCTTCTCTTGAATCGCAGAACGTGGAGCCAAGATAAGTTAGTCAGTACCGCCCTACTTTATCACCCTGGTAACAAATATAAGCTGAGCTCAAAAGTGCTCATTTAAGGACAAGATTTATCCTCTAGATCTACGTTTTGATCACATTTTAGCAACATCAATCTTGTCAGTGTTCTTATTTTGCTCTATTTATTTGTATATACATTTAATGATACAAATAAACACAGGGACACAAACATGGATTTGCTGATTGAAAACGCACGTCTAGTTACCATGCAATCGGGAGAATGCGGATACCTTCCAACGCCTCCAGCGCGCATTGGTATTAAATCTGGAAAAATCGTTGCGATCAGTACTTGTGCCATTGGTGAAGACGCACCGCAAACCGAGTCTCTGCTGTCTGCCCAACATTACGCTCAGAGTATCGACCTTCAAGGCAAGTTAGTTCTGCCAGGTTTGATCGACTGCCACACTCATCTTATTTACGCGGGCAATCGTGCCAACGAATTTGAAATGCGCTTAAACGGCGTGCCATATCAAGAAATTTCCAAACAAGGCGGTGGGATACTTTCAACGGTGCATGCGACGCGTTCAGCAACCGAAGCGCAATTAGTTGAGTTAGCGTTGCCACGTTTAGACGGGCTACTCGCGAGCGGCGTCACTTCTGTCGAAGTGAAATCAGGCTACGGATTGACACTGAATGATGAAATAAAAATGCTCCGTGCAGCCAAAATGCTTGAACAAGAGCGCAAAGTTAAAATCACCACTACACTTCTCGCCGCTCACGCCATTCCGCCAGAGTTCCAAGGTCGTGCAGATGATTATATTGAGCACATTTGTCAGGACATAATCCCTGTTGTCGCAAAGGAAGAATTAGCTACGAGTGTCGATGTTTTTTGTGAATCGATTGGTTTCAATCTTGAACAAACAGAAAAAGTGTTTGTAGCTGCAAAACGCCACGGCTTAAAGGTTAAAGGGCATACTGAGCAACTTTCTAATCTCGGTGGTACAGCCCTCACTGCGCAATACAACGGTCTGTCAGCGGATCACATCGAGTTTTTAGATGAGCAAGGTGTTAAAGCACTTGCTCGATCAAACACCGTCGCCACTCTATTGCCTGGCGCTTTTTATTTTCTAAGAGAAACTCAGTTACCACCGATTGAGTTGTTGAGAGAGCATAACGTGCCGATGGCAATTGCTACGGACGTCAACCCAGGTACATCACCATTTTCTGATCTCACACTCATGCTGAATATGGCGTGCACGCTATTTCGCCTTACACCGCAAGAAGCATTGCGTGGTGTAACGCAACATGCAGCCAAAGCTCTGGGTTATCAAAACTCACGTGGCGAAATCAAAGTAGGGTTTGATGCGGACTTCTCTATCTGGGATATCGAAAGCCCTGCGGATTTAAGCTATCAAGTCGGAGCAAAACGTCTGGTAGGTCGTATAGTAAATGGTGAATACATTTCACACGGAGGCCAATAATATGTCTCAATTCGACCTACACTCTCCCCTATTTCATTGGCAAGGCCGTCATGATGCCGAGGACGGCAAGCTTGGTCAGCGAATTCATCACGTTGTTCAACGCCAAAAAGCAGATGAGTTGCGTGCCGTTGCGCATGGCGTCTCATTACTCGGTTTTGCTACCGACGCTGGCGTTGCGAGAAACAAAGGACGCATTGGCGCGAAAAAAGCGCCAGACTTAATCCGGCGAGCACTCGCTAATTTAGCATGGCACCAAGACGCCCCACTATATGACTTAGGTACTGTGGTGTGTGAAGACGACTTACTGGAAGAGAGCCAAGCTCTATGTGCAGCAACCATTTCAAGCGCACTGCCCCATACGCCAGTCATCGTGCTAGGTGGTGGGCATGAGATTGCGTGGGCCTCGTTTTCCGGCTTAGCGGAATATTTTAAAGCGCACCATCCAGAGAAGAAGCCTAAAATCGGCATTATTAATTTCGATGCGCATTTCGATTTGCGCGCATTTGAGAGCAACCTCACCGACATAAGACCAAGCTCTGGCACCCCCTTCAACCAAATTCATCATTTTTGCCAACGTAACGATTGGGACTTTCATTACGCTTGTATTGGTGTAAGCCGTAGTAGCAACACTAAAGCGCTATTTGAAAAAGCAGATGCGTTAAATGTTTGGTATGTAGAGGACAATCAGCTCTGCTACTTAAACCACAGTTATCACTTAACTCAGCTTCAGCATTTTATTGACGACTGTGACTACCTCTATTTGACCATTGATCTGGATGTATTTCCTGCCGCAACCGCACCTGGAGTCAGCGCACCAGCAGCTCGGGGAGTGAGTTACGACACTATTGCACCCTTTTTAGATCGAATTCTTCATTACAAAAATAAGCTAATGCTGGCTGATATCGCCGAATACAACCCAAATTATGACGTCGATAGTCAAACTGCACGATTAGCTGCCCGTTTGTGTTGGGATATCGCCAACGCAATGGCGGAAAAACAGCACAAACCATAATGCATCCCAGATGCCACTGATTATTACGACCAAGCAAGTACTTGGTCATCACGAGAAACTAAAGGAGTCTGAAATGACACAGCGCCAGGGACAAGATCCACGACTTGATACAAGCAGAACAATTCGTGCACCTCACGGAGATAAACTGCGCGCAAAATCTTGGCTAACCGAAGCCCCTCTTCGTATGCTGATGAACAACCTTGATCCTGATGTTGCAGAACATCCACATTCACTGGTTGTATATGGCGGCATTGGCCGAGCAGCGCGAAACTGGGAATGTTACGACAAGATTGTTGAAGTACTTGAAAGACTCGAAGATGACCAAACGCTTTTAGTTCAATCAGGCAAGCCTGTTGGTGTTTTCCCTACTCATAAAAATGCCCCACGCGTGCTTATCGCAAACTCAAACCTTGTTCCGCATTGGGCAAACTGGGAACACTTCAACGAGCTCGATAAACAAGGCTTGATGATGTACGGCCAAATGACCGCTGGCAGCTGGATATACATTGGCTCGCAAGGTATCGTACAAGGCACATACGAAACGTTCGTATCTGTTGCAAAAAAACACTTTGACGGTGAAGCAAAGGGCCGTTGGATTCTAACAGGTGGTCTTGGTGGCATGGGTGGTGCTCAACCTCTCGCTGGTACAATGGCGGGCTTCTCCATGATTGCAGTAGAGTGTGATGAATCACGTATCGATTACCGCCTACGTACAGGCTATGTCGATAAGAAAGCGACTTCTTTAGATGAAGCGCTAGCTATCATTAAAGAGTCAGACACACCAGTATCGGTTGGTCTACTAGGTAATGCAGCAGACGTTTTCTCTGAGCTGGTAGAACGTAATATCACGCCTGATGTCGTAACAGACCAAACGTCTGCACACGACCCGCTCAATGGCTATTTACCACAAGGCTGGAGCATGTCTCACGCAGCAGAAATGCGTTTGCAAGATGAAGCAATGGTCGTAAAAGAAGCGAAAAAATCCATGGCTGTGCAAGTTCAAGCGATGTTAGAGCTGCAAAATCGCGGCGCCGCAACACTCGACTACGGTAACAACATCCGCCAGATGGCCTTGGAAGAAGGCGTAGAAAACGCATTCGATTTTCCTGGCTTCGTTCCAGCCTACATTCGTCCTCTATTCTGTGAAGGTATCGGTCCTTTCCGTTGGGCTGCTCTCTCTGGCGATCCTGAGGACATTTATAAAACCGACCAAAAAGTAAAAGAGCTAATTCCAGATAATCCGCACTTACATAACTGGCTAGATATGGCTCGCGAACGCATCCAGTTCCAAGGTTTACCTGCGCGTATTTGCTGGGTTGGTCTTAAAGATCGTGAGCGTCTTGGTCAAGCATTCAACGAAATGGTGAAAAATGGCGAACTTAAAGCGCCCGTTGTCATTGGTCGAGATCACTTAGATTCTGGCTCTGTAGCAAGCCCGAACCGTGAAACCGAAGGTATGATGGACGGTTCTGACGCCGTATCAGACTGGCCATTATTAAACGCGCTACTCAACACGGCGGGCGGCGCAACTTGGGTTTCACTACACCACGGTGGTGGCGTAGGTATGGGCTTCTCGCAACACTCAGGTATGGTTATCTGCTGTGACGGCAGTGAAGATGCCTCAGAACGTATTGCCCGCGTGCTGCATAACGACCCAGCAACAGGCGTGATGCGTCATGCTGATGCGGGATACGATATCGCTAAACAATGTGCAGCAGAGCAAGGGCTAGATTTGCCAATGCTCAACGAAGAACTGAAGAAGCTCAAGTAAGGATGAAAGAGATGTTAAATTTAACGCTAAAGCCAGGTCATATTAGCTTAAACGAACTACGCCAAGTGAGCCGTTCACCAGTCAACCTTACTTTGGATCCTGAAGCCATTCCGGCCATTGAAGAAAGCACACAGGTCGTAGACCGAGTCATCGCGGAAGATAGAACGGTTTACGGAATTAACACTGGTTTTGGGCTATTGGCTAACACACGAATAGCACCAGAAGATTTAGAAACACTGCAACGCAGTATCGTTCTTTCTCATGCGGCAGGTATCGGTGAGTTTATGTCAGATGAAACGGTTCGTCTGATGATGGTATTAAAAATCAATAGTCTGTCTCGTGGCTTTTCTGGGATTCGCCTAAAAGTCATTAATATGCTGACCGACCTAGTCAACGCACAAGTTTACCCTTGCGTACCTAAAAAGGGCTCTGTTGGCGCATCAGGTGACTTAGCTCCTCTAGCCCATATGAGCACTGTATTACTGGGAGAAGGACAAGCTCGCCACAACGGTAAAATCATTTCCGGGCAAGAAGCATTAAAAATCGCAGGTCTAGAGCCTATCACTCTGGCGCCAAAAGAAGGCTTAGCGCTACTAAATGGGACTCAGGCATCCACAGCGTTCGCATTGGAAGGCCTGTTTATCGCGGAAGACCTTTTCGCGTCAGCAACCGTTTGTGGTGCAATGTCTGTTGAAGCCGCTCTCGGCAGCCGACGTCCATTCGATCCGCGCATTCACCGTGTACGTGGTCATCGCAGCCAAATGGACGCAGCACTCGCATACCGTCATTTGTTAGACACATCGAGTGAAATAGGTGATTCACACACTAACTGTGAAAAAGTACAAGACCCGTATTCTTTGCGCTGTCAGCCTCAAGTGATGGGTGCGTGTTTACAGCAAATCCGCAATGCGGCGGAAGTATTACAAGTAGAAGCGAACTCCGTATCAGATAACCCGTTGGTGTTTGCTGAAGATGGTGACATCATCTCTGGCGGTAACTTCCACGCGGAGCCTGTTGCAATGGCAGCCGACAACCTAGCACTTGCGATTGCCGAGATCGGCAGCTTGTCTGAACGTCGTATGGCATTACTTATCGATAGCGCGCTATCAAAACTGCCACCGTTCTTAGTCGACAATGGTGGTGTGAACTCTGGTTTCATGATTGCTCAGGTTACCTCCGCTGCGTTAGCAAGTGAAAACAAAACACTCGCTCACCCAGCGTCAGTAGACAGCTTGCCAACATCTGCAAACCAAGAAGATCACGTCTCAATGGCAACATTCGCGGCTCGCAGATTGAAAGAAATGGGCGAAAACACTCGCGGTATTCTGGCTGTCGAATACCTCTCAGCAGCACAAGGCCTAGACTTTAGAGCGCCAAACAAGTCCTCTGAGCGTATTGAGATTGCGAAACAAATGTTGCGTGAAAAAGTATCGTTCTACGATAAAGATCGCTACTTTGCTCCAGACATTGAACAGGCAAATACTCTGCTTAAGCTGGCTATTCACAACACGCTCATGCCAGAGAGCTTGTTACCAAGTGTTCAATAACCAAGCATAACTGGCATTTCATCGAATAAACAGATAATGACTTGAAGGCTCTACGTTCTGCGTGGAGCCTTTTTATATACGATTAAACATATTGATGGCACTATTTATGAACGCCTGTCTACTTTGATGGCTATACTTTAAAAGATAGGCGAGCGAAAAGGTCGTTGTTTATTGTTTTCACAAATAAAAGCGTTGCTAAAGTATGCGTTTTTAACGGTTTATCCGCCGAAATAGTGTCTTATTGTTAGGATACGGTGAAGTTTTCACTGGATGGACCATTGCTACGCAGATATTCGCATATAATCCCACACAGTTTTGGTTACTACGTAAAAATTATGTTTCTAACACCTTATTTTTCAAACACTAATCACCAGTTTCAGTTCACTCGCGAACAAGCAAGCCACTTTGCAAAACGTGTCGCAGGTGACTACAACCCAATTCATGATGAAGACAACAAACGCTTTTGTGTCCCTGGGGATTTACTTTTCGCTGTGCTTCTCAGTAAAGAAGGCGTTAGCCAAAAGATGCGTTTTAACTTCTCTGGCATGGTAAACGATGGTGTAGCACTTCATATTGAAAATAAGTGTGACAAAGAAAGCGCTGTTGTTGACGAGGCAGGTAAAGAATACTTACACATGTCCCGTGAAGGTGAAACTAACCACGATCCGGCATTTATTGAGCATGTAGTGACAAATTACGTGCAATTTTCTGGTATGAACTTCCCTCACATCATGGTTCCTCTTATGGAAGAGAAGCAAATGATGATCAACTGCCAGCGTCCATTAGTTATTTATGAAAGCATGGAAGTCGAATTTTCACGCTTAGACCTTACGCATCCAGAGGTGGATTTCACTGGCGCAACATTCGACGTAGAAGGAAAACGAGGTGTAGTCACCTTAAACTTTGCGTTTAAAGAAGACGGTGAAGTCGTTGGTAAAGGTATTAAGCGCATGGTTGCAAGTGGCTTGAAGCCATATGACCAAGAAGCGGTTGATGACCTTGTACGCCGCTTTAATGAACGTAAGGATGCATTCCTAGCAAAGTTCGTTAAGGCAGCCTAGTAGACTGCCCTATCAGAAGCGCACAAAAAACGTGTTTACTAAAAGAAAGCCCAACGTCGACCGTTGGGCTTTCTTTTTATGTCTCATCCAAACAAAACTAAACGCAATGCTTAGAGCCAACGACGAACATGGTTTTTATAATCCACATACTCTTCACCAAACAATCGCTCTAAAACGCGTTCCTCAGGCTTGATTTGAAACCGATTCATATAACTGACAAATATCACGCCACAAAGCACCACACTCAAGTGCTGCCACCACAAACCAGTTGCTATGATTAGAAGCAATAATGCCATGTACATAGGGTTGCGTGAAAAGGCAAACACACCAGTTCTTACAACAGAAGATGCCGCTTCAGGTTTTACTGGGTTCACTGTGGTTTTTACTTTGCGAAATTCATACACGCCAGCAATGCCCATGTAGCCAGACAACAAAGTTAATACACCTACTACAAATTCAACAAAGGGTACTCGAATGTTCATGCTCGGCGTCAAAACTTTAAGTCCGTACATCAAAAGTATGACTAGCAAAAACACCACAACAGGTGGGACTTTGAGTTCAAGTTTTCTCAAGATTCATATCCTTTGAAAGGGTCTAAATACGGTTTCTAAAAAGCCCAGTAAAACTGGGCTTGATCTAGTCCGATTACAACAAAGTTAACAATGCCTGAACGGGATGCTTGGGCTTCGTTCCTTCAAAGCGTTTAACTTGGCTGCGGCAAGAATAGCCTGTAATCAAACATCTCTCGTTATCCAACTTATCTAAGCTCGGCTTCCAGCTTAAATTGTAAATGTCTTTCGACATCGACAACTTATCAACCTCATGACCAAACGTACCCGCCATACCACAACAACCAACAGGTACCGTATTCAAAAGTGCACCAAAGTGAGCAAAAATAGCGCCCCACTCTTTTTCCGCATTTGGCATTTTGGTTTTCTCAGTACAGTGCGCAAACAGATACCAAGGTTCCTGCGCCTTATGCTCTCCGCTTTCAAACGCTTCTAATCTTGGGTAAAGCCATTCGTGGGCCGTCAGTACATCGAAATCACCTCGCTTACTGCCAAGCACTTCAGCGTATTCATCTCGATAACACAGCACCAATGCAGGGTCGACACCAACTAATGGGATATCCAAATCCGCTACCATCGCCAAGAACTTCGCTGTGTCGGCTGCTGTGCCCTTAAACTGACGTAAAAACCCTTTAATGTGTTGTGCTTTACCATTCGGCTTAAACGGCAGAAGTACCGGATGCATACCCAGCTTTTTCAATAACTTAACGAAGTCTTCAACGACATCAGCGTCGTAGTAGCTAGTGAATGGGTCTTGAACAATTAAAACATGCTTGCTCTTTTCAGACGAAGACAAACCACTGAGCGCTTGCAGATCATAAGGCGTTGTCAGCGACTCTACTCGTTGTTTCAAGGTGGGTACTGATAACAACGGCGCATCGACATACCCGACCGTAGATGCCGTTAAACTTTTCACCCACGACTGCTTCAAAACACCATTTACGACACCTGGCGCTTTTGCCATCATCGGCAGCATAGTCTCAATGTTGGCAACCAGATAGTCTTTTGCAGGACGTTGATAACGAGAGTGATAGATGTTTAAAAAGCGTGAGCGAAAGCTCGGAACATCGACTTTAATCGGACACTGACTCGCACACGCTTTACACGCCAAACAACCATTCATCGCTTCATACACTTCGTGAGAGAAGTCATACTCGTGACGACGATTGATAGAATGACGTACGCGGTCAATCATGGTTTTGATTGATGTTTTGTTTTCTAGTGTTTGCTTTTCTAAGTCAAGGATATCAATGCCTTGCTCTGTGAGCTGACGCAACCACTCGCGAACCAAACCCGCACGACCTTTCGGTGAATGACGACGATCGGCTGTTACTTTCATCGATGGACACATTGGCGAGCTAGTATCGTAGTTAAAACACAAACCGTTACCGTTACATTCCATCGCTTGTTTAAAGCTGTCACGTACTTGAACGTCAATCTGACGGTCATAGTAACCACGTTTGGTATCGGTAACTTTTACTAACTCTGCATCACTATCAAGCGGCGTACAGATTTTGCCCGGGTTCATTTTGTTGTGTGGATCGAATGCCGCCTTCACACGTCTCAGCTCAGTAAACAACTCATCACCGAAAAACTCAGGGCCATATTCTGAACGGAAACCTTTGCCGTGTTCACCCCACATCAAACCGCCGTATTTCGCCACCAGCTTAACCACTTCATCAGAAACTTCGTGCATCAATGCTTCTTGGTGCGGGTCACACAAATCCAACGCAGGACGTACGTGAAGCACCCCGGCATCGACGTGACCAAACATGCCGTAATTCAGAGATTTGCTGTCTAACAGCTCTCGAAACTCTACAATGAAGTCCGCCAGATTTTCTGGTGGCACACAGGTATCTTCAGCAAATGCGACCGGTTTAGCGCGGCCTTTTGCTGCGCCTAACAAACCCACCGCTTTTTTACGCATGTTGTAAATACGCCCGATACTCGCTACATCGTTACAGACTTGGTAACCGATGATGCCCGCTTCTTCTGTTTCCAGCATGGTATCGAGCTTGGCGGTCAACGCTGCAACCTGCGCTGCAACTTCTTCTTCGTCCTGACCTGCATATTCCACCATATTGATGCCAAGCATCTCTTTATTTGGAACATCGGTAAGCAAATCACTCACGGTGTGCCAGACGATATCTTGCTTCGCGAGATTAAGCACTTTCGAGTCAACGGTTTCTACAGACAGCGCTTTCGCTTCGACCATCAACGGTGCATTACGCAGTGCAGAATCAAAGCTGTTGTATTTAACGTTAACCAAAGTACGCGCTTTCGGAATTGGCGTCAGGTTAAGCTTCGCTTCGGTAATGAATGCCAATGAACCTTCAGCGCCGCACAGTACTCGTGTGATATCGAAACGGTCACCTTCTTCATTCAAGGCATTTTTTAAATCGTAGCCCGTTAAAAAGCGGTTAAGAGGAGGAAACTTATCTACGATCTGCTGGCGTTTTTCACGACATACGGATTCCGTTACACGTAGCGCCTTGGCAGCAAACTCGTCTTCTTTTGGGTAGCCGTTGGACAGGTCTGATTCTAAAACTGAGCCATCAGCAAACACCGCTTGTAGCGACAAAACATGATCGGATGTTTTTCCGTATTTCAGAGAACCTTGACCAGAAGCATCGGTGTTGACCATGCCGCCAATCGTTGCACGGTTACTGGTAGATAAGTCTGGAGAGAAGAAGTAGCCATAAGGGCGAACTGCGTCATTTAACTGGTCTTTCACTACACCAGTTTGTACACGAACCCAGCCTTCTTTCTCATTAATCTCAAGCACTTTGTTCATGTGGCGAGACATATCCACCACAATACCTTTGGTTAGCGACTGACCATTGGTCCCCGTGCCGCCACCACGAGGTGAAAAGGTAATTCGTTCGTACTTTTCTTTATTGCTCAGTTTCCCGAGGAGAGAAACATCTTCTGTCGTTTTGGGATGAACGACAGACTGAGGAAGTTGCTGGTAAACACTGTTGTCAGTGGCAACCGCTAGTCGACTTGAATATTGGCTTTCGATATCACCAGTGAATCCGGCGTGCTCAAGCTCTTTCAGAAAACTAAGAACAAGAGGATCGACATCAGTTTGCGAGTGTAATCTTGGTAACATTTGCTTCCT